>NZ_FOER01000007.1:0-175798 GCF_900110805.1 Butyrivibrio sp. TB
AGAGGCAAGTGCTCTTACCTATTCCATTGTTGAGACAGCTAAAGCTAATGGTGTTGATGTTTACTACTATCTGAAATATCTTCTCATGAAATGTCCAACATCTCTAACTAGCGATGAAGATCTTGAGAAGCTTTGCCCATGGAATCCTGAATGCAAAGAAGCTCTGGACGAACTCCATCGTCAACATCAGAATGCAATCTTCGATGCACTGTAATCTTTATCATATGTGAATTGTCAAGGTGCTCCAGTCTCCTACGAGGCTGGGGTATATTTTATGGGCAAAAGCCCTTGTACCTAATAATATTTTTGCGGTGGATGTGTTACCCACCGGAAAATTTAGCGCTTACATTCAAACTATCATGATTGCTTAGCTCTTTTTAACAGGGACTATTCAACATTCTCCGATTCGGATAAGGAAAAATTAGGTTCTGTTGTCAATCTGACTAAATCACTGTCTGTTTTGTATGGTAAACAGGTGGTTTCGGAAGGAAACAAAGAATGATAGAAGGAATTATCAATAGTCTTACAGTTGAATATCTTAAAAATAATGAGATTGGCGAAAAAATACAGATGGCTATGATCGGTGTTCAAAAAGCACAGGAAGCAATACTTGCCTATGTTAATGATGACAGTCCAGAAGAACAGAAATATATGAGAATGGGTACAGTACTTGCTTTTGCCATTGTCAATAAAATTGCCCATGGGACTCCTATAAAAGATTTTTCCAACAAGGATTGGGAAGATATCATCTCAAGCGTAGCAAATGATGCAGTGATGATAGATGGCCAGAAATATAGTATTTGGGTCTTTTCAGTATATGCAAGCTATGTAGATATTTCGGTTAAGGTCTTAGAAATTAGGGGGATTTCTGCAAAGAAATGTGATGCGATTAGCATGATAGCGGAAGAGGTCAGGGCTCTTGGGAGGAAATTGGAAAGCAACCAGATCAGTGAAGTGAAATATACTGAGCAGTGCATATGGTTGCTAATCGAAGCAATGATAAAGCTTTTAGCTTCATATAGTGCAATAGTTGTAGGTGAGAATCTGGCGGACTTAAATCAAAGCATAGCTATGCTTGCATTTGAATATGCCAGATATTCGCTCTATAAAAAGGAGAAGGTAATTGTTACTCAATACTTGGAACACCAAAATGAAGTTGATGAAGCGTTGGAAGCAAAGTTTGACGCATTTAGAAATGAGATGCAAGATAGGTGTGACATTTTTGATGAATTGATAGCCAATGCTTTTGCTCCAGATATTTCTATAAGACTTAAATCATCTATAGAAATTGCTCTGAATGTAGGTGTAGAGGAATCTGAAATACTAGATTCTACTGAAAAGATAGATGATTACTTCATGTAAGCTGATAGTTGTAAGATGGATTTTAGCAAAGAAATCGAAGTAGTTGATATTTTAGAAGAGTTAATTCATAACGATTCTTTATTTCATGATATAAGACCGTCTTCGCGAAAAATACAATCATTTTTAAGAAAGGAGGATTTTATCATGGATATAGAATCGTTAAAACAAATAGCATTAAAAGACGCAAAGGAATACGGTGCTGAAAAGGTCTATGCGATATGTGAGTCTGATACGGAGTATTTAGCGTGTGTATGTGATTCATATAACCAATGGGATCCATTCGTGACCGATTTTTCCTACATTGCGATCGATAAGAATGATATTTCTAAACGACGAAAGGGCGATTTCGATGAAGAAATTTGGGAATCAAATAACAAACCCAAAATAATTTACGAAGAGGCTTAGCGGTAATCCGCTAAGCTTCTTTTTATTGAAATGAAATGCGGAGGGTACAGATTCAATTAACAATCTGTACCCTATATATTTTTTATAAACTGCTAATCCATGCCCATGCCAGATCTGACCATAGGCCTACGTCATTTTTAAGGCTCATATCAATTCCATTTCCTTGGAAATCATTGCCGCTAAAGAACTGGTCGATGAGTTCCTGTTTTCTTTTTTCTGATACGTTAACACCTTTTCCTTCTTTGACGTTAAAGCTGCTCTCATTGTCTGCTCCATAGTGTAATCACCGCCGGACCAGCCTTTGAAGAAGGTGTCGTTGGCTATTGTAAGACCGTGGTATCCTCTTGGGAATACGTAGTGGGCAAACGGTAAATTCTATAATTGTATTTTTGATGGCGCTGATACTTGCTGTTTTATTAAAGATAATAAAACACCTATGTTTAAGGTCTTTTGAATAAAATTTTTTCTTGACTATGATATATATCATAGTATATACTGTTGGTGAAAGGAAGGTGGTTGCTATGATGACTGCAAAGGTTTTTGAAAACGGAAGAAGTCAGGCGGTAAGACTGCCAAAGGAATATCGTTTCAATTCAGATGAGGTCATGGTGAATAAAATCGGTGATATAGTCCTTTTACTTCCAATGACAAATAAGTGGGAGTCTTTTATGAAGGCCGTTGATATGTTCTCGGATGATTTTATGGCAGATGGTCGTGCAATAGATCCGGTTCAGGAGCGTGAAGTTTTATGAGTTATATGTTAGATACAAATATATGCATCTATGCGATCAAGCATAAACCGGATAAAGTATTTCAGGAGTTACAGAAGCACGATCCTTCAGAAATATGTATTTCGTCTATTACGTACGCAGAACTGGTTCATGGTGTAGAAAAGAGTGCGGCGATCGAAAAGAACAGATTGGCACTTTCGATGTTGTTGGCAAATATTGAAATACTTGATTTTGATGTTAATGCCGCAAACTGCTACGGAAAGATCAGGGCTGATCTTGAAAAAAGAGGAACACCTATAGGTCCACTTGATATGATGATTGCAGGTCATGCACAGTCTCTAGGATATACTGTAGTAACGAATAATGTAAAAGAGTTTTCAAGAGTCATAAATCTTGAAATAGAAAACTGGGCATATTAGGAAAGTTATTGTTGGATGCCATCAATCCTAACTTCATAACAAAAAGTTAAATTCTGAATAATTCTTATATGTTTATGTATTAAATTCCTGTCGATATGATTCGCCAGGGATTTTTTGATGTGGATAATAATCTCACTGTTAATCAGATGTTTTTCTGCTATAGTATATATAATATTTTGATGGAGGTAGTATATGTTATTCGAAGAAAAAACTATTAAAGATAAACTTGGAAGAACTATAGTACTTAGAAATGCGCGACCAGAAGATTCAGCAGATCTAATAAAATACTTGAAAACAACAAGTGCTGAGACACCTTTTTTGATCAGAGAACCTGATGAGATAACTATAACGGAAGAAAACGAAGAGAAATTTATACAGGCTAAGATCGATTCTGAGCGGGAGTTAATGCTCCTTGCGTTTATTGATGGTAAGCATATTGGCAATTGTTCTCTTATGAGCATTGCTCCATACAAAAGGTATAGACACAGATGTGATGTTGCAATTGCTCTGTACAAAGAATATTGCGGATGCGGTATAGGTAAGGCTATGCTTCAGACTATTCTTGATGTTGCAAAGAGCGTGGGATATGAGCAGGCTGAGCTTGAAGTAATGGCTGAGAACAAAGATGCTATTCGTATGTATGAGAAGCTTGGATTTGAACAGTTTGGGACATTCCCTGATAACATGAAATATGCTGATGGAACCTATATGGATGCTGATTGGATGATGAAGAAGTTATGATCTTATTAAGATCAGACATCATGTGATATAGACCTAACAAGGAGCTAGAACGAATGAGTAATCCATGGGAAGAAATCAATTACATTTGTAGAGATTATATCTGTCACTAACAGTACGCTTACAGTGAAAGGTCTAGATGCAATAGACGGAACGCCAATCCTTGATATTAAGCCATATTACCCTGTATATGATAAAAAGGATGCCAAAGTTCCGGAATGGGTCGATCGCTTGATGGAGCATTATTTCTGATGAAATCATTTATAAGACTTGACCCTTACGTCATGTTATCTTCAAAAAACATCTTTTAATTACCTTTTTTGATGATTTTTAAATAATGTATTGAAATAAGAGTTAGCATATGCTAATCTTATATGGTTAGCGAATGCTAACTCTAAACAATTCATAAACACTTACGCCAAAAAAGCGTTAAGGACAAATTACTCAGTATAGTCCGGTATAATCCGGCATTCAGAAAGGTGGAAGTATGAATTATCTTGAAATCGAAAAAGTCATTGGAAGAGAGATCCTTGATTCTCGTGGAAATCCTACAGTTGAAGCAGAGATTACTCTTGTAGACGGAACTGTAGCAAGAGGCACAGCACCTTCAGGAGCATCAACAGGTGAATTTGAGGCACTTGAACTTAGAGACGGCGACAAGGGAAGGTATCTTGGAAAGGGCGTATCTAAGGCAGTTGATAATATTAATGGACCAATCGCAGATGCTATCGTAGGTATGGATGCATCTGATATCTATGCAATTGACGCAGCTATGATCAAGGCTGATGGAACCAAGGATAAGTCAAAGCTTGGCGCTAATGCCATCCTTGCAGTATCAATAGCAGCTGCAAGAGCAGCTTCTGTATCACTTGATATCCCGCTTTACAGATTCCTTGGCGGTATTCAGGCTACAGATCTTCCTGTTCCTATGATGAATATCTTAAACGGCGGCGCACATGCAACTAACACAGTAGATACACAGGAATTCATGATTATGCCTGTAGGCGCGCCTTCATTCAAGGAAGCTCTCAGATGGTGTGCAGAGGTATTCCATGCACTTGCTAAGATCCTTAAGTCTAGAGGCCTTGCTACATCTGTAGGTGATGAGGGCGGATTTGCTCCTAACCTTACAAGTGATGAAGAGACAATCGAGACTATCCTTGAAGCTGTTAAGGATGCAGGTTACGAGCCTGGTAAGGACTTCATGATCGCTATGGATGCTGCTTCTTCTGAGTGGAAGAGTGAGAAAGGTAAAGGATTCTACAAGCAGCCTAAGTCCGGTAAAGAGTTTACTTCAGATGAGCTTATCGCACACTGGGAGTCTCTTGTAGACAAGTATCCTATCATCTCCATCGAAGATGGTCTTGATGAAGAAGACTGGGAAGGCTGGAAGAGAATGACTGAGAAGATCGGTCACAAGGTTCAGCTCGTAGGTGATGACCTCTTTGTTACTAACACTGAGCGTCTTGCTAAGGGTATTGAAAACGGCGCTGCTAACTCAATCCTTATAAAGCTCAATCAGATCGGATCTGTATCTGAGACGCTTGAAGCTATCAAGCTTGCAAACAAGAACGGCTACACAGCAATTTCTTCTCACAGATCAGGTGAGACAGCAGACACAACTATCGCAGACCTTGCAGTAGCGCTTAACACAAGACAGATCAAGACAGGTGCTCCTTCACGTTCTGAGCGTGTTGCCAAGTACAATCAGCTCCTTAGAATCGAGGAAGAACTTGGTGATGCAGCAAGATATCCAGGAATGAAGGCTTTCAACGTTAAGAAGTGATATAGCTATTTTGTAAAAAAACAATAAATATTTTTTTGTGTCAATAACAGACACTTAACAAGACATTACCACGTATAATTTTTGATATAAATATCCCGTAAAAAATCCCGTAGCTTTTCTGGTATTAGCTACGGGATTTTGATAGTTTAAACTTTTGATATCAATATCTACTTCAAGATAAGATTTTAAGCACTTACCAAACATATTATCGATAAATATATATTGACCTTGCCCTTAGGGCATCCTTTATATTAAAAAAGCATGAACTTATCATGCAAAATCTATACAAATGGCAACTAGACATATTATACTTTAAAGGATTGTAAAAAAGGGGAGGAACAATATGGCATCTTGGATGGTACATCTATGTATCGCAGACGAACTTCTAACAAGAATCAAGGGACTTAATGAAGAGACATTTATACTTGGCAATATAGCCCCTGATAGTGGCGTTCCAAATAAGGACTGGTCAAGCTTTACACCACCAGGCAATGTAACTCATTATAGAGATAATGATAAGGACAAGACACATATCAATATAGATAAGTATGTCAGTGAATATCTTACCAAAGAGAAGATTGAATCTTATACAGTAAGAGAATTCTCGTTCTATCTTGGATATTATACACACCTTCTTACAGACATAGAATGGGCCAAAATGGTTCACTCTGAAGGTGTTGATGAAGAGCATGCAAGGCGTGTTAATATGACTTTGAATGAATTTATCTGGAAGAACAAGGAAGACTGGTACGATCTTGATTTTCTTTATCTTGAAGAGCATCCTGATTTTAAAGCTTTTCACATATACGAAGATGCCAAAGACTATAACAACACATTCATGGATATTTTCCCGGATGATGCGTTTATAGACAGAAGAAGCTATATCTGCGGTTTCTATCACAGCGACGAACACGGAGATCTTCACAGAGACTATCAGTATCTGACCAAAGAAAGAGTTAACAGGTTCGTGGCAGATACAACTTTACATATCATGGATATTATTGCAACAAATAGATCATATAGCTTGAAGACAATTTCTTCAGATTCAAATGTAATGGAATAACAAGCTTAGGTACTGACACATTTTTTTCTGAGAAAATAATCTGAGATATTATTCCGGGAAAATATGAATCAGTTAGCGTAAGAGGATACTAAATGTATATAGTGATCAGATTCCATGTGATGATGCTATTGGTAACCATCGCATGGATTTTATTCAGATTTATTATAGGAATAAAGAACCAAAAAGTAAGTATAAAAAGAGAAATCCAGCTACTGGCTGTATATATCTGTATTATATTTATATGCAGATTTGTATACTTTCCCTTGGAGCATGATATATATGGGATTGCTCCACTTGTATTTGTAAAGAACCTGATGTTTCCTCCTAGAATCAATCTGATTCCTTTTAATTTTCTGACAGATGTATATCCGGGATGGCAGATCAATATCATAGGCAATATACTAATGTTCGTTCCGGTGGGAATTGTCTGGCCGATATGCTTCAAAGAACTTGATAACATAAAAAAGACCGTTCTTGCAGGTTTTGGCTTTACGCTTCTGATAGAACTTAGCCAGCTTCCATTTTTTGACAGATGCAGCGATGTTGATGATCTTATCCTTAATACAACGGGGGCTGCGATAGGAGCAGTTATATATTTTGGAATACAAAGAATAAAGCGTGCTTACACATCAAGGAGACATCGTACTACATGAGCTTTAAAAGTGGAGTTTGATCCTGGTTGTAATGGTCCATATGATCTAACAATAGAGTATCTGGTTTTAGAGAATGTATCTTTTGCACTTAAAGGCTTTGCTATAAGGCATCAGATGTCGTATACTTATTACTCGAAGATTTAGTTTTGGAGGAGATTATAAATGTCAAAAAAATTACTCGGCTGGGTTCTTGTAATTATCGGCTTATTCATGCTTTTTAAAATGGTAAGGGTTTCGTCCTTTGGTTTCTACAGATTTGGCAGGATGAGCACATCTGCAATTGTCCTTCTTCTTTTGTTGCTATCTGCAATTGCAGTTGTGGTAAATAAGAACAAGTTCACAGTTGGATGTTTTATCTTATCACTTATACTTCTTGTAGTATCACTTATCATGGGTACTGAACTATACTTTGCATATGTGTCGCTTACAGATATTCTGCTGGTACTTGTACCTGTTGTTTTGGGAACAGGCCTTATACTTCAAAGTGTATTTCACAAAAGAAAAGAAGCATATTGATAGTCTTGAAGAGTACTCACAAATTTATATATAAAAGCCCTGCAATTCACAGCTGCAGGGCTTTTATAAGATAGATGCTTTGTTCAAATATCCATTTTGTAAATCTTTGCATAACCATCAGAGATAAAAACTCTAAGTAAAAGGATATCTGGAATAATCAAGTCGAAGGGATATATATTTTGGTTCTTTGGATCATTGCTACGTTTACAGCTTTTTTTATAAAAGGGCTGTGCGGATTTGCTAATACGCTTATATTTACATCGATAATGGGATTTGGAGCTGCCAATGTCAGTATATCGCCGGTAGAGCTGCTGCTTGGATATCCTGCCAATATCATCCTGACTTTTAAAAATAGGAAGAAGTTTAAAATATCAGTTTTCGCACCCCTGGCATTATTGGTGGTCTTAGGTAGTATTCCGGGAGCACTGCTCTTAAAAAGCATAGATGTGAGATATCTTAAGATAATATGCGGTTTTGTCATAGTCCTTATCGGAGCTGAGATGTTCTATAGAGAATTTAGAACATCTAAAGTACGTGAATCTAAAATTGTACTGACTATTATAGGCCTTTTGTCCGGTATACTGTGCGGCCTCTTTGGAATAGGTGCGTTACTGGCAGCCTATGTAGGAAGAGTTACAGAATCATCAGATGAATTTAAGGCTAATATAAGCGCTGTATTTATAGTAGATAACACCTTCAGAGTGATCCTGTACAGCCTTCTGGGGGTTATAACCTTTGAGACATTAAGGAGTGCAGTAGTACTGATGCCTGTCGTCTTGTTGGGGCTGTTTTTGGGGATGAAGAGTGCTCAGATACTAAATGATAGGATTGTAAAAAAGTGCGTGATAGTACTTCTCATTATTTCCGGCATTGCTCTTATAGTTAATAATATGATATGACGTATGGACCAAAATTCATTTCGATTCGAGCTTGCTCGAAATCGAATATGAATTTATCTGCTTAAAAAGTCCTTTTTAATAAGCCCAAAATATTAAATGTATATAAAATCTCTTGAAATCAGAATATGCTATGATACTATTGTATTGTGCAAAATATATCTGATTTTTCAAGAGATTTTTTATCAGGTATTGTACTAATATCAGAATAATTCGATATAAAGAAGGAGGACATATTTATGAGTACATTGGTTACATTTTTTAGCGTAGGGGGAAGAACAGGGCAGGTTGCCAAGGACTTTGCCAAGAGCATAGGAGCAGATGTCTTTGAGATAGCACCTGTTGAGCCTTATTCTAAGGCTGATATCAATTATCTTAATCCGCTTTCAAGATGTAACAAGGAACAGATCGGAAGTAAGGATGTTCCTGTTGCAGGTAAGGTTGCAGATTTTGATAAGTATGATACAGTCTATGTCGGATTCCCGATATGGTACGCAGCTGCTCCAAGAGTAGTTTACACTTTCTGCAAGGACTATAACTGGGAAGGTAAGAAAGTATATGCATTTGCAACATCAGGTGGAAGCGGTATCGGTAAGACTGCAGAGAAGCTCTCTGAATATGTTAAGGGCGCATCATCTGTAGAAGCTAAGCTTGTACACAATGCTGACGAAGTACAGAACTGGTAATGTGATTGCAAGATTCACGCCAACAGCTGATGCAGCAGATGCTTAAGCTTACATCAAGTCACTTCTATGATCTGAATTAAACGGGGGTCAATCAGTACTAGTTAGTTATAGTGCTGATTGGCCATAATTGTATCCGGATTTATCAAAGGTAACAAGTATAAAAAGGTAATAATAATTAATAGAATTATGAGTACGAAAAGAACAGTAAAATCAACTTATTATAAAGATGAACAGTATAAGAGCCTTAAGCCCATAACTAAGAGCATAAGCCTTGTTTTTAAGATTATCGTTATATTATCTGCGTTAGTAGGAACATTTTTAAGCTACTATGCAGGCCGTGATTCCTTCATGGGCGGAAGCGTTGTATTTATGTATTTTACTATACAGTCTAATATTGCAATAGCTTTGATCAGTGTTATAGGAGCATATTTTTTATATACAAATAAAAGAATCAGTAAACTCTGGTACATTATCAAATTCGTTGGAACAGTATCGATCACTCTTACAGGAGTCGTATTTGGACTTGTACTTGCACCTACTCTTGGTGCACAGGCTTGGAATATTCAAAATACATTGACTCATCTTGTAGTTCCTGTTGCCGCTGTTATTGATTTCTTCGTAACAAGTAGTGTTCTTAACATTAAGAAAAGCAGTGTCTTTTATGTTACGATTCCGCCACTTTTTTATGTAATCTATGCAGGAATCGGATACGTAAGGGGATGGGAATTTGCAAAGGGCATTAACTATCCGTATTTTTTTCTTAACTGGGGAAGTAATGCCGGAGCTTTTGGATTTACCGACGAACTGCCGTTTATGGGAAGTGCGTGGTGGATACTGTTACTATTAGTCTTTTTATTAATAGTAGGTTACTGCTATCTGACAATAGCTGATTATATCAGAAAGAAATAATGAGAGAGTGTGTAGATCGTAGTATTGGAAATAATCGCCACTGCGCTTAATGGCGTATATATAAAGCGGTAATAACGATAATGTGATGCCACGGAACGAGATACTGTAGTCAGATAATTGTTGATGGATATTGACTTGATCGGACATAACGCGAAAAGTTATAACTAAAACGCATATTCGAAAACAAGATACATATTAGCGATTGTAAATAGATTATATTAAATATAAACTGACTAAGTTGGTTCTTGGTATACTATAAATATACAATGCGGATAAACGTTCACGCGAAAAGCTGTGTTTTTAATGCTATAATTATTGATAGCGACTCAGAAAAACATCTTATGTCATAGATGACAAAATGAGAAAATGACTTATCTAAAGTTGTATAGTTAGTAGGAGCTTTTTATGTCAGTAGAAAATGGTGAGTGGATCATGCATGGGGTATCATGGAATGATCCTGATTGTATACACACGGTGAGCGATCTTGAGAACTATATAGAGGAGATTGGATTCCTGCCGCTTTTTGGTAATGAAGTTGCGGGATTCTCTGTAGAGGAATGGACTGATCCTAAATACTGGTGGACTGATATCGAAGCCAAGGATCCATGGAAGTGGCGTGAGATAATCGCAAGGCGCGGCAAGATTGCTTATGGCAAATTTTTTGATAAAAAAGCCGGGTTCATCAGTCTTAAGTGGCTCCCTTATTTTGTAAACTATAGAAGGTCCGGATATGATTTTGATGCAAGATGGGAAGATGGCATGGCCAATCGCAGGGAGAAGTCTATCATGGATGTATATGTCTATGAGGATGAAAACGGCGATACTGTTTATAGTAACGAAAAGATTCTTTCTACAGAGCTTAAGAAAAGATGCGGTTTTGGCAAGGAAGGAAGTAAGAACTATCCCGGAATTGTAACAGGGCTTCAGATGCAGACTTATCTTGTTATCACGGATTTTATCCGTAGGAAGAATAAGCGCGGAGAAGAATATGGAATGCCCGTATCTGTCATGATGAGCCCTGAGGCTGTATGGGGGAGGGATGTTGTGACGGCTGCCTATAAGGAAAAACCAGATGAGTCCTGGATGCGGATATTCGAGCATATCAAAGAGCTATATAGTGAATCTGATGATGCAGCAATAATTAAGGTTATTGGCAAAAAGCCTTTGTGATGTAAATTAAGTAAGCTTGAAAGCATTCCACTTTCAAACCTAAAATAGTTGATGATAAAAAGCGGTAAGTTGAAGGACTTACTGCTTTTTTATAAGTAATTGCAGTCTTTTTTTAGAATATATAGGCAGGATGCTTGATAAAGGCTTTTACACTTGGCTCAAATGCCTTGAATAATAATAACAAAATAGCTATAATAATAACAAAAGATAACAAAACATAAATATATATAACATCGCATAACGCATGATAACAAAGCATAAAATCACATAACATATAATAACAAATATACTGAAATGATAAGTTTAAAAATGTATTATATACGAGGTCTAGTGTGAAAGAATGTATCAATATGACAATTTTTCGCACGGCTATTTGAGACGAGCCCAAATAGCCATGATAGCAAATCCGAATCTGATATTCGGGTTGCCAGACTCGCACAAGTGCTCGTCATGAAGGAATAATATGACAAACAGAATCGATCCCTTTACAAGGACTCCCGGTATTGCCGGCGAAGCATACATAGATAATAAGGTTGCTGACGAGATAATTGCAAACTTCACAAGTGATATCTCGTCAAAATACGTATATAAGATCACCGGGCTTAGAGGCTCCGGAAAATCTGTAGAATACGGCAAAGTAATCCGTACTCTTAAAGAAGATGAGAAGTGGCTTGTATACCCTCTGTCAGCCGCAGGAGACGTTGTTAAAACTCTTATTTCAAAACTTAGCATGGAGAGTTTTATAGATTCAAAAAGCAAAGTTACAGAGGTTAGTTCATCTGTATCTGCAAGCGGTGATGCTTTTTTTATTTCAGGAAAAGGTGATGTCAGCATCGGCAAGAAGGAGTCGGATAATGAGCACTTTTATTCTGACGAAACTACACTTTCCAAGATGATTGCAGCAGCCAATAAAAAGAAATATAAAGTTCTGGTTGCTATTGATGATATCTCTAAAACGCCTGAAATGGTAAAACTACTCTCGATGATAGGTTCTATGATACTTGAGGGAATGCAGATCTATCTGCTGGTGACAGGTCTATCAGAAAACATCGAAGAATTTTCATCCGAGAAAAATCTGACATTTTTTAAAAGAGCCGATTCCATTGAGATTAAGGCACTTAATAAATACGATATAACTGCGATGTATCAAAAGCTCTTAAAAGTAGATGCGCTGGAAGCCAAAAAGTTAGAGGAAGAAACAAAGGGATACGCATATGCCTATCAGGTGCTTGGATCTTTATATTTTGTTAAAGCAAAAGAAGAAAAAATAGATGATCTTATTCCGGAATATGAGAGGATTCTATTCAGGGATTCCTATGACCTTGTGTGGAAGTCTCTTAGCAAAGGAGAGAAAGAAGTCATCAGGTGCATATGCAGATCTAAAGATGGGAAAGCTGAGAATATCAAGAACCTGATGAAAAACAAATCAACTTATCCGGTATATCGTAGCAGACTTCTAAATAAGCATATAGTTGATGCTGAAGAAAGAGGATATATAAAGATCAGATTGCCAAGATTTGAAAGATTTGTAGAAATATGGGGCAACGAGTGATTATCGTCTAAATGATAACTATTATCAATTAGATGATGATTAATGTTATTGCGGCTTTGTGGGGATTTTGCTATTGTATAATAGTGATGGTAATGGTATAAGTGATAACTTTAACTATAAATGATATCTTTAGTATTATTGATAACTTTAGTTCTAATGATATCTTTAGTATAAGTAATAGTGCTGCTATATCATTGATGATCTAAGTACATCCATGTATTTTACATTTTTTGAAACCTTATACGGCTATATATAATAAGACTATAAGACAGGATACTTGGGAGAGATTGTATATGAAAAAGATGAATAAGAAAGTTGTTATTGCCACAACTCTTGGCATAGCAAGCATGGTACTTACAGCAGCCTGCGGTTATGGGCCGGCTACATATGAACCGGATGAGGACGATAGTTCTTTCGAAAACACAGTTGGTGATGATACAGATAATGATACTGGTAGGAATAGTGGTAATGATGAGTCTTCACTTGACTACACCAAGGAAGATTATCCTGAACCCGAACCTGAAGATGTATATGGTCCTCCGCTAGCGTACTGAATCAATAACTTAAGGAACTGTTTTATGAATAAGAATAAAATGAAACTATCCCACCTTGATCTGCAGCACGATCTGCGACTTAAGTTCTTTGAAAAGCCTATACTAAGACAGCTTTTCTTTGAACTTACACTAAATTGCAACGAACACTGCTGGCACTGCGGATCAAGATGCGGTGATGTGCACTCAGATGAGATGCCACCGCAGCAGTGGAAAGAAATACTGGATCAGTTAAAAGAAGATTATGAAGGCGCTCTTCCACAGATCAATGTAACAGGAGGAGAGCCTTTATTATATTCAGGATTTGAAGAAGTTATGAGTTATGCTCATTCTCTGGGTTTTAAGTGGGGCATGACATCTAATGCTATCCTCATAACTCCGGAAGTTGCCCGGATGCTTAAAAGATGTGACATGAACACGATCTCTGTAAGTATAGACGGCCTTCCTGAAACTCACGACAGGATCAGAGGCCTTAAAGGTGCTTATAAAAGAGCAATGGAGGGCATACAGAATCTCATAGATCTTCACTGCTTTGATAATATCATGGTTACAACTGTTGTAAATCATGAGACCATAGGAGAGTTAGAATCTCTATATAAGATCATGTGCGGCGTTGATATCGACTCCTGGCGTGTTATGGGCATAGAGCCAATAGGAAGAGCTCTAGAGCATCCAGAGCTTCTTCTTACAGATGATGATCATCGCACCATTATGGATTTTATACGCAGCAAAAGAGCTGATAACGATCCTGTAAGTTATGGCTGTTGCCATTATCTTGGCCTTGAATATGAAAGAGAAGTCAGGGACTGGTACTTTTTCTGCATGGCAGGAGTTACCGTGGCCAGTATCACTTCCACAGGTGATGTCTACGGATGCCTTGATATCGATAGGTCTCAGCCCGGTATCATACAGGGCAATGTCCACGAGAGAAGATTTTCAGATATCTGGAAAAATGAGTTTAAAGCATTCCGCTATGATAAGGGCATAGAGGATGAAAAATGTGCTAACTGCGCAGATCGTAAGTACTGTATGGGTGGAGCTTTCCACACCTGGGATTATGTATCTAAAACTCAGCGGCTATGTCTTAAAAATGCATTGTTTCCATAAAAACATGAGGTTAAGTTTGAAAATGTTCCATTTTCAAACCCAAATTGATGACGCGAGCTTCATCAATTTGAACCATTAGTCACTCGCTTTGCTCGCGACATGAGGTTAAAATATGAAATCTGCACTAATAAATTTTTTCAAAAAAGAAGATAAGACGTATATAGATCAGCTAAAATCCTATACTATCATCGACACTATTATTGCAGTAGCCTTATACGTTCTTATCATGATAGTCTATTACTACATGGGACTTATAAACGCAAGGACAGGAGAATATTATGGCGAGATCGTTAATATCTCTATAATTGTCATTACAATTATTCTTTGCTTAAAAGATATATCCAGAGCAGGCATAAGCTCAAGGAATCTTATAAAAAGTATATGTATATCACTTGTAATAGGAATAATATGGTTGGTATCATTTAGTATAATTCCTAATCTGAAGGCAGGATACAGTTTCCTTCCTTTGAATATCATATTAGACAATGCGGTGTACTATTTTGTTATCATCGCTTTTACTGAAGAGATCAGTTTTCGAGGATTTATACAGCCAAGGCTTTATCCTGTTTTGAAAAAAGAATGGCTTGTATATCTTATTGGCGGTCTTATGTTTGTGTCTTTGCATTATCCATTTCAGATGGCAGTTAGGGGGATGAGCTTTATGGAGTATCTTCCTTTTTTCCTGGCAGGGGCTCCTATGCAGCTAGTCCTTCACTATGTGTTTACATGGCTGTACAGACGCTATGGTAACATTTTTGGAGCGACTATCTTGCATGGATGCGTGGATATGACTATGGGATTATTCGGATGACAGTAAATAATAAAAGGTAATAAAGATGGATTACATACACACAGTAAATTACTACGAAACAGATAAAATGGGCATAACACATCACTCTAACTATATTAGATGGATGGAAGAAGCCAGGATAGATTTCCTGTCGCAGATTGGCTATGACTATGCAAAGCTTGAACAGATGGGGATAATATCACCTGTTCTTAGCGTATCCTGCGATTATAAAAAGACTACAACTTTCCCTGATAAGATCTATATAAGCGTGACTGTCAAGGAATTTAAAGGGGTCAAACTCCACCTGTCTTATGAGATGAGGAATGAAAACGGTGATATAGTCTGCACTGGAACTACATCTCATGCCTTTCTTAATACAGAAGGAAGGCCAATCCGAATGAATCAAGAATATCCACAGCTCTATGAAATACTTAAGGATCTTGCTGTTAAGAATTAAGAAGCTCAAAAAATTTTGATGAAAACACCCAAAAGTTCGTTCCTTATGAAGACTCTGATGAGACATGGCAGGGATCTGATTCTGGCAGAACATATGAAGATTCTATTACAAAGTACAGGAAGTAATAAGATACTCAAACTTCCCCCTTTGGGGATACCGGTCCGTTCAAGTGGGAAGAATGAGTAAGATTTAAAAAACGTCGGGTATTAGGTAGTTAACTACAAAAACACTTCTTTCTTGGACAGAGCATCCAATAAAGAAGTGTTTTTTGTATTTATAATATCTTTTGTATTGCCAAAATCATTATATAGCATGATAAAATAGATAATGTGAATATAATTATATGACTTCTTGAATATATATCAGAAACACGCATTTACTGCGTTGTTCGTCAGTCAAAAACATATTACTATCTATTGTCATAGTGTTTCAATGTATTGATGATCATGAAATCATCGTTGCAAAAATGAATAGTTTTAGGAGGTACAATATGTCGGATGGATCTAAGTATATTCCCTATGAATCAAGAACAGGTGCTGAATCTGTAGTTTATTTTACCAGAGATTTATCAGCTGAAGGTATCAAGAAGGCTTATGAAAGGGTCAATCAGAATATTACAGGTAAGATAGCTATAAAGCTTCATACAGGAGAACCTAAAGGACCCAATATCATACCTCCTTCCTGGGTCAAAGAAGTGCTTGAAACCGAGGAAAGTCTTAAGAATGCAACAATTGTTGAGACCAACACTTTCTATAAGGGTGACAGATATACAACAGAAGATCATAGAAAGACTCTGTCTGTTAACGGATGGGACTTCACAACTGTTGATATTATGGATGAAGATGGCACTATCACACTTCCTGTTAAGGGTGGTAAGTGGTTCAAAGAGATGAGCCACGGTTCTCATATGACAGATTATGACTCTATGTTCGTCCTGACTCACTTCAAAGGTCATACAATGGGCGGTTTTGGCGGAAGTAATAAGAATATCGGCATTGGCTGCGCAGATGGTCGTGTGGGCAAGATGTGGATTCATGCTAAGGATGGTAATGACTGGGGCGTTAATACAGAAGAACTCATGGAGAAGATAACAGAGTCCACCAAGGCTACGATAGACTATTTTGGTAAACATATTACCTATGTCAATGTCATGAGGAATATGAGCGTATCCTGTGACTGTGAAGGTGTCGAGGCTATGCCTGTAGTAACTCCTGACGTTGGTATTCTGGCATCAACAGATATCCTGGCTGTAGATCAAGCCTGCGTAGATCTCATTTATGCCATGACAGAAGATGAGCACAGAGACATGATCGAGAGAATCGAGACAAGACATGGTCACAGACAGCTATCTTACATGAAAGAACTTGGCATGGGCAATGACAGGTACAAACTGATAGATATCGATAACGGTGATGTAGAGATAAGCCGCGCTGATGCTGTGAAGGATCTCAAGCCATTTGTAAGGATGGATCCCAGAAAATGAGATTATGTAGTCCATGCTATTTATGTGGAAATGAAAAATAAATATAAAAACATGAACTCAGCAGCTGCACGCGAGACACGATTCAATAAAATGGCTGATTTATAAAAAATCAATGTAATCATTTATAGAGAGGCTTACTTTATGGATAAGAAAACCATTGATTCCAAAGATCAAGATTTACCGGAATTAACAGTTAAAAAGAGTCCTAAAGCAAAGGCTCTGGAAAATGCACCGGAAGAAGTTTTGGCCAAGGCTATAAGGGATGCTATGTCAAAAGACAGAAACAAATCATGATATATTACTAAAACTTCCCACTTGGACGGACCGGCATCTCCAAAGCCTTTACAGGGGCAGGCAGTATATAAATCATTTCCACGCTTTTATTTTTGTTCTGTAAGGCTTTACTTAAACTTAAGTCATAAATACTAAGGAGGACATGGGAAATGGCAGACATTGCAGCAATCATCAAAAAGGTTAGTGAGAACAAGGAGCTTATGGCTCAGATAGCAAAAGCTGATGCTAAGCAGGCTAAGGATCTTCTTAAAAAGGCAAATATCGATGTTGCAGAAGAAGATATCAAGAAAGTTCAGGCTGCTGTAGCGGATGGGAAGCTGGATCTTGGTGATCTTAAAGACCTTGCAGGAGGATTATTCAAAAAGTAATACAAATCTAGTGGGCGGCATCGACGATGTCGCCTTTAGATTGTTTGTAAATCAGAGGAGTTTTCTAAGTCATAGCGAATGGATGTACTTCTCGACGTAAATGTTATTGCGAGTTGATCACCAAAGGAGATCGTATGCTTTTATACCACACCGGTTTTGATGAAATAAAGCATCCTGATATACATATTGGAAGAAAAAATGCTGATTTTGGTCAGGGCTTTTATCTAAGCCCTGACCTTGATTTTACGCGCCGCTGGTCAAGGATTCGTAATGATAGGAATACTTATATCAATACATATGAGCTTGATACGACAGATCTTAATGTATTAAAGCTTGATCGTGACAGCAAGTGGTATGAGTATATCAATGCTAATAGAAATCATAAAGCTGATATATATTCCAAATATGATGTTATACAAGGTCCTATTGCTATAGATACTATATATGATATGTTCGGCATCACAACCAGCGGATATGTAGATTCTGATGCTGCCCTTAAGCTTCTGTCTATAGGCCCGGTTTATACTCAGGTGACCATCAAATCAGAAAAAGGAGCCGGTGCCCTTAAATTCTTGTCATCTGAGATCATAGATGCGGCATTAGTTGAAAGATACAGAGATGTAGTCAAAAAGGAAGAAACGGCATTTCAGACAGAATTTGCAAAGGTGATGAACGAAGTATTGCCTTCATGAACCATATATTATATGACGTAAGGGTCAAAAGTCATTTCGATTCGAGCTTGCTCGAAATCGAATATGAATTTATGACCCGCAAAACATGAGCAAAGTAGCACGTAGTGCGGATTTGCGAATGTTTTGGAATTGTGAGAGTTTCGAAGAAACGGAACAATTCGTTAGTCGTAAGGGTCAAAAGGGACTTTTGACACCTACATCATTATATAAATATGTCACAAAAGTATAAATTAATGTTTCCAAATGAATATTTTTATAAGAACACTTACTATATCCTTTATTTATCGAGAGAAGTTACAATTAACTTTGGAGGGTAAATATATGAAGAAAAAATTAGTAAGTGTTTTTTTATCTGCTGCCATGACAATGGGGATCCTGGCAGGATGCGGTTCATCTGACACGACAGGCACAAACGCAAATGACAAGACACAGTCTGAAACAGGAGATTCACAGTCAGGCGAAGTCGAGAAGATCAAGATATATCTTCCAACATCCGGCAAATCTGATGATCTTGAAAATGTAACAGCAGCTGTCAATGAGATCACAAGGCAGGAGATCGGTGTAGAAGTTGAATTTCATGTCTATGAATTCGGTCAGTGGTTCCAGCAGTATTCTCTTTTCCTAAGTGGGACTGAAGATGTTGATATACTTGCTAACTACGGCGGATATCTAAATGCAGTATCACAGGGGGCTGCATATGATCTGACAGATCTGGTTCAGCAGTATGGTCAGGATATCATCGCTATGGAAGGTGACTTCTTAAAGAGTGGTGAAGTAAATGGTGTACAGTATGCAATTCCTATCTATGCTTCATATGCATGGACCATGGGTATCCTCTATAGAAGCGATGTTGTAGAAGAGCTTGGACTTCAGGACATGGTTGCCAATGTGAAGTCTCTCGAAGACTGGGGAGAGGTTTTGGAAATTGTCAAAGAGAAAAAGCCTGAGATGACTCCTTTTGTAACCAACAATGGTAATTCAGCTCCTAACTTTCAGTATGGTACTTGGGATGATCTTGGCAATAACTACGGTGTACTCATGAACGGCGGTGAAGGATCTGAAGTAACTAACCTGTTCGAAACAGATGAATACGCACAGCTTTGCACAGTCATGCATGACTGGTACAACAAGGGCTACACAAGTAAGGATATCCAGACACAGACAGATGGATTCCCTACCCTTACAAGGAACGATGCAGCATTTTCAACTCTGGGTCAGACAGATTTTAATACAAGTTTCTATCAGTCTACTACATGCGGTAAGCCTATCGATATCGTAATGCTTGGAACACCTGCTGCCAGAACTTATAACAATGTAACATATACTGTAATGTCCAATTCCGAACATGCAGAAGCTTGCATGAAGTTCCTTAACTTCTGGTTCTCAAATGAAGAGATTGGAACACTTATTGCATATGGCATCGAGGGAACACATTATAAACTTGATGAAAACGGAATGGGTGATTATATAGACGGACAGGATTCCTCTACATGTACATATCACCTTGGAAGTGGTATCTCCAATACTAACAGGATACGCTGGAATACAGAAAATCCGGATTATGCTCAGCTCCTTATTGATAGCAATAACTCTGCTTTGAAGTCTTCAGCGCTTGGTTTTGCTTTTGACACATCGTCTGTAGAAAACGAGATCACTCAGCTTGATAATGTATGCAGCAAATATCAGATTGGTCTTGAATGCGGAGCATTAGATCCGGCTACTGCACTTGAAGAGTTCAACAAAGAGCTTAAGGATGCAGGCCTTGACACAGTTATCGCTGAGAAACAGCGCCAGCTTGATGAGTTTTTAGCTAATTGATAATTTGCTTATATGAGCGCGCATCCATAAGATGTGCGCTCAATTTAAAAAGTGGCAATTGTCACAATAATCATCCGAAAATGGAGATAACATGAACAAGAAAAAAGTACTTAAATTAAGGCGATTCATTCCGTTTTATATAATGGCACTTCCTGCTATGATATATTTTTTTATAAACAATTACATACCGATGGGTGGTCTTATACTTGCATTTGAACACTATACAGTTAAGGGCGGAATCTTTGGAAGCCCTAAGGTAGGACTTTCCAACTTCAAGTTCCTGTTTCAAAGCTCTGACGCTTTTATAATGACAAGAAATACCATCCTGTACAATCTAAGTTTTATTATCCTTGGAACATGTCTTTCAATTCTGGTTGCATACCTTTTGCATGAACTCAAGAATAGTGTCTCCAGAAAAATCTATCAGACAGTTATCCTGTTCCCAAGCCTCCTGTCCATCATCATCGTATCATATCTTGCAAATTCACTTCTGGCTGGTGACTCCGGATTTATCAATACTCATATTCTTATGCCACTGGGCTTTGAGAGCATATCTTTTTACAGCGAGCAGAAATGGTGGCCTTTCATATTGATATTCGTTCATATGTGGCAGATGATTGGAACTAACTGTATCTTATATCTTGCTAATATGTCTGCAATAGATCCCGGTTTATATGAGGCAGCAAGTCTTGACGGCGCCGGCAGGTTCCAGTGCTTTATAAAGATAACAGTTCCGTGTCTTATCCCTACCATCATCACGCTTACAATCCTTGCTGTAGGCAAGATCTTCAATTCAGATTTCGGCCTTTTCTATCAGGTGCCGATGAACAGCGGAGCTATAATTAATGTGACTCAGACCATTGATACCTACGTGTATAGAGGTCTTATGAATACCGCTAATATGGGTATGAGCGCAGCAGCATGTTTCTACCAGTCTGTAGTTGGATTTGGTCTTGTAATGCTTACCAATACGCTTGTTCGTAAGATCAGCAAAGAGAATGCGATGTTCTAGGAATCATCAAGGGGAGGTTATATTAATGGTCAAAAAAGATACATCTTTTCAGGTAATTGACAATATCATCATGATAATAATGTGTTTACTGGTATTGTTCCCTATAGGGCTTCTGATCATGTCTTCGATGTCAGCAGAAAGTGATGTCATCAAATACGGATATTCACTAATGCCAAGACAGTTTGACTTTACAGCATATAAATATATCTTCGGTGAGGGCAGTATATTCCACTCATATTTTATAACTGTATCTGTTACAGTGATCGGTACTGTATTAAGCGTTATCATGACCACTATGATAGCATATACTCTTACAGTTCCGGGGCTTCCAGGCAAGAAAATAATCAGCTTCTATGTGCTTTTTACCATGCTGTTTTCCGGAGGACTTGTTCCAAGCTATATGATGTGGAGTAATATTTTCCATATCAAGAACACATATGGAGCGCTTATTTTTCCTTCACTTCTATGCAGTGCTTTCCATATCATGATCACAAGGTCTTATTTCCAGAATAATATTCCGGGAGAGATTCTTGAAAGTGCCAGAATTGACGGCATGACAGAATTCGGTATTTTCTTTAAGATAGTTCTGCCTCTTAGTACACCAATAATCGCTACTATCGGATTCATGCGTGCTCTGATGTATTGGAACGACTGGACGAATAGTTTATACTATATTACAGACAAAAATCTTGTAAGTATTCAGGCTCTTCTTAATAATATGCTCACCAATGCTCAGTATCTGGCTCAGTCGATGGATGCTTCTATGGTTGCCACCGACTCGGCCAACGTACCATCGCTTACACTTAGAATGGCAGTAGCGGTTGTTGGAATGCTTCCTATGATCGCTCTGTATCCTTTCTTCCAGAAGTATTATATGAAAGGTCTCACAGTAGGAGCTGTTAAGGGGTAATTGCCGGCTTATAAGGAAAATATAGATTTAGGTGTCAAATAAGTTTTTTGACACCTAATGGTATTTTAGGGGTTTATATGTTCAAAGAGGGTAGGACATTTTCATTTAAGAAGATGGTCAGCAGTTTCTGGCTGATTGTATATCTTGTGACTGTTCTGATCTATGTTTTTACACAGATAGTCATCACAAGACAGTATACCAATAATATAGAAAAAAATATTAAGCTAAGCGTATCAGCCAGTGAAAAGGCCATAGAGAATTCTCTTGAAATGATAGATATGTATCTGTATCAGAGCTATTATATTAGAACTCCGGGCTCCATCTTTCAGTTATGTAATACCTATCTTAATGATGAAGATTATGTAGACAGGCATGCCGCTTTGCAGGCACTAAGTCATATAGTGCAGGGAGTACAGTCGTGGACTGATAATGTATCTTTTGACATGCTCTATATAACATCAGAGGACAATGGTACATGGTTAGAAGCAGGTGATAAAGAGAGCTTTACTGTTCGTGAAGCTTTAAAACAAGAACTATCAACAGATTCTGTATATCTTAGTGATTCAAGCCTTGGAAGATATATGGTATATGAAAGTGGTGATTCCAAATATCTTCTTAGAGTTATGAAATTTGACAGATGCTACTGCATAATAGGTCTTTCACAAAAGTCTATACTTGATATCCTGGCCAATGCAAGATATAACCAGAATGATATATGCTTTGCATCAGATGAAAATGGTGATCTTATATTTGCATCATCCAAGATATCCGATGCGCTTATAAAACCTGAAAACGATGGGGAGTATGTGTCAATTAGGGACAGTTCCTATCTGCAGGTTGGATATCAGTCCGAAAGCACAGGGTATTATTTTGGTATACTTACTTCGCGAAGCGCCATAGAAGGTGAGCTTCTTGGAACAAGGATTCTGTTTATGGTGATACTTGTCATCACTACGATACTACTTTTTACATCACGTCTTTTTGTAAAAAGATTCGTGGAAGATCCCATAACAGGCGGCATTAGAACCATGCATGAGATCGAGCAGGGAGATTTTGAATCATCTATAAATGTTAAGACTCCTATTACGGATTTCAGGATCCTTGCAGATTCGTTCAATCATATGATCGACAAGATCAAAGCATTGAAGATCGAGAAGTATGAATCAGAGCTTGACGGCCAGAAAGCTACTATGCAGTATCTGCAGCTTCAGATCAAGCCGCATTTTTATGCCAATATGATGAATATCATATATTCACTGGCTCAGGCAGGGAACTTTGAGATGATACAGCACGTATCAAGGGCTATAGTCAATTATTCAAGGTACATGTTCACTGATGCTACCGATATGGTAGAACTGAGAAGAGAGCTGGAATTTCTTGACAGTTATATGGACATTCAGGAGATAAGATACAAAAAGCAGATAAAACTTGAAAAAGATATACCTGATGAACTTATAGAATCTCTGATTCCGCCTTTTATCATTCAGACATTTGTGGAAAATAGTGTTAAATATGCCTTTAGTACAAAAAAGAGTTGTCTTATAAAGGTAACGGTCAAGTTAAGTGATGATAAGGAAAGCATGATCCTGACTATTCATGATAATGGAGAGGGGTATCCCGAAAGTTTACTTGATAATAGTTATAAAAATATGCATATAGAGGGTCATGTCGGACTTGTTAATGTCTATAGAAGATTGCAGATCATATATGATGACAAAGCTGATCTTAGGCTATGTAACGACAATGGCGCTCTTACGATCATTACTATTCCGTATATTGATCTAGGGAGTCATGATTATATCTGATCATAACTTCAAAAATAAAGGACAGGTTATAGAGGAGTAATAATTATTACTCCGAATCTAAAAGACAGGTTATAGGGGAGTTTATAATTATCAAAGATAATTATAACTCCGAACCTAAAAAACAGGTTTTAACGTAGGTGTTTTATGAGAGAATTTAGTGTACTTCTAGTTGATGATGAAGAGCCGGCTCTTGAAGGTCTTGAAAAAGGCGTAGATTGGAAGAAGGTCGGTATATCAAAAATATATAAGTGTCATAGCAAGGATACTGCCATTAGAATGCTCAAGACTTATTCAATAGATATGGTGGTAACTGATATAGAAATGCCGGGAGGAAGCGGTATAGAACTGATCAGATGGGTTCGTGAGAACAAACCCTGCACAGAATCAGTTTTTTATACAGGTCATGCTGAGTTCGAATTCGTTCACGAGGCACTTCGTCTTGGAGTTACAGATTATCTTCTTAAACCTGTAGAATACGACACTTTGGAAAATATACTTCTTGAAATGGAGAAGAAGATCTATGAAAGAGAGAAATCGGTAGATCTCAAGGAGATTGTTGAGGATCTTACTGATGAATCACAGATAGAAGTTGTCGATCAGGTCAAAAAGCTTATTGCAGAAAATATTTCAGTCGGCAATCTGCAAAGAGAAGAGCTTGCCAATATGGTTCACATAAGCCCTGGTTATCTTAGCAGAATATTTAAAAAAGAGACCGGTATGTCTCTTTCTGATTATATTATCCAAAGGCGCATTACAATAGCCAAGCAGCTTCTTGCAAAAACTAATCTCCCTGTCACTACAATTGCTCAGAAGATTGGTCTTTCTTATGCGTCATATTTTACCAAGCTTTTCAAAGAAAAAGTAAACATGACGCCGCAGGAATACAGGCAGAGCCAAAAAACAAAAATATGAACTATATAAACCTATGAACTGATAAATCTATGAGCTATAAACATAAAGAAGCGGCTTTCGTTATAATCCGGAAGCCGCTTCTTTATGTTTATAAATCGCACTTTCCGCTTAGTCTTTCTAAGTTGGAGGTTGACTACATAACAAAAATGCATTTCGTCGGGCCAAAATGACGTTCTGTCCAAAATCGGTTTACAATAGGTGCTTTACGTATATACTTTGTAAGTGACAGGGCAAAAGTCATGTAAATATGACGATCAAGTGCCCTTCATGATCCTATAGAGAGCTGATAGGTATTAGCTCTTTTTCCTGAAAAAATATAAACAGATGATCAAAATAAATTCGCAATTACAAGGGGGATAATCATGTCAGTAAAAATATGGCCACTTGAGTTTAATAAAGAAGATTATATAGAACTTTTCAAAGAAGCAGTAAACGATGATGTAGCACTTAATGTTGTAACCGGTATAAAAAGAAATAATATCGTGAAAGAAACTGTAAAAGCTGTAAAAGAGATTGCTGCAACTTACAAACTGGATTATTCAGACATAGCAATCCTATATCCCAATAAAGATAATAAAGGTCTTAGATATTACATCCAGCACTGGGTCAAAATGATGCTTGATGAAAATAATATCCCATATGCCATCACACAGGAAAAAGAAGATGGTATGGGCGTTACAATCAGTAATAATAAGGGCGTTGTAGTAGCGCCTATAGATGCAATCGCCGGTCTTGAGTTCAAGGCTGTGATACTTACAGGACTCTATCCTTGTTCTTATGCTTTTGATGGCAATGAACACAGGATCAAGTTAAAAGACTGGGAGTCAGCCTGTGAGCTTCGTGAAGAAGAAAGAGCCGTTGTTGAGGATCAGATTGCAAAGATCTATAAAGCATATTGCAGAGCCAATGAAGTTCTGTATGTACTAAGCGATGCAGAAACAGGTACTATCATAGACGATATCGTTGTTAGCAGCGAAGAGAAGCAGATAGATCAGTATGTTGACTCGATATTTGATGATATCCTTAAGTGTGTTGCTATATAATGCCTGCTCATATTACTATGGCTTATCCACATTATTTTTACATTTTTACTTGTATTATTTATATTCTAGTAGTATAGTTATTCTGACAATTGAACAGACGGGAGCTTTTGTAAAAGGCTGAGAGGAAGGTAAGACCTTCGACCGAGAACCTGATTTGGATAATGCCAACGTAGGGATGCCCATTTAGTCATGTATTATGGCTTATAACTATGGGAGAGCAATTTATTATAATTAGTATTGCTTATGATTACTCGATAAATAGACCATAAAAGCTACCGATTGATTTCGGTAGCTTTTATTTTTCCGTTAAAATGGATCAATTAACGATGATCATCCATATGTCTAAGTCTTTTTGAGCAAAGATCGTTGCGCTATTCCCAATCACTTTTATACAAAAACAGAGAGGAGAGATTATGGTTACTGTAAATGGTGAAAACTGCCAGCTGGACGGCCTTGATGTACTAACTATGTTAAGTCAAAAAGGTTATGCACTTACACGAGTAGTTACTGAGTTAAATGGACAGATAGTCCCTAAGGCCGCTTATGAAAAGACAATTTTAAAAAGTGGTGATGTTGTAGAAGTTGTCAGCTTTGTTGGTGGTGGCTGAGTCGTAGTTTTTACATGGAATGAGGTTAATATGATCGTTAATAATGAATCACAAATAGCATTTGGTTATGAGCTAAGAAAAGCTCAGGAAGAAAAAGAGAGTAAAGAAGTTGTTGATGCGCTTGCAGGGTCTACAGTTGCTATATGCGGCCTAGGAGGACTTGGCTCTAACATAGCGATGATGCTGTCAAGAGCAGGTATTGGAAGGCTTATACTAACAGATTTTGATACAGTTAATATTACAAATCTTCACAGACAGTTCTATAAGATAAGTCAGCTTGACATGAAGAAGGCATGGGCGCTTTCTGATAATCTTGCTGAGATAGCTCCTCTTACAAGAGTTGAACTTCATGATGAGAAGATAAGTCCGGACAGGATCAAAGAGCTGCTTGCTGACGCTGACGTGATATGTGAAGCCTTTGATAATGCTGAGCAGAAAGCCATGCTTGTAGGTACAGTTTTGGAAGTGTTCCCTGATACTGATCTTGTGGCAGCATCAGGCATGGCAGGTACAGGTGATGCCAATGATATCATAACAAGACAGATATCAGAGCACTTCTATCTGTGCGGAGATTTCCATACAGATGTAGGTGAAGCCGACTCGCTTCTTCCATCAAGAGTTATGGTCTGCGCAGCTCATCAGGCTCACAAGATAATACAGCTTCTGATACATAAAAAAGCTGCTGCCAATAACTAATGCACAAATCTATATAAAAAACTGACAAAAACAGGAGAAGGCTATGAATAATAATAATGTTATAAATAATAATGACCCTTTTGTCCTTGGCGGAGTAACATTTAATTCACGATTCATACTAGGTTCCGGTAAGTATTCCATGAAGCTGATCCAGGCAGCTGTAAGGGATGCAGGCGCTCAGATCGTAACACTTGCGGTAAGGAGAGCCAACACCAAAGAACATGAGAATATCCTTGACTATATCCCTGAAAATGTAACACTGCTTCCAAATACAAGCGGAGCAAGGAATGCAGATGAAGCTATTCGCATAGCAAGAATAGCCAGAGAGCTTGGATGCGGCAATTTCGTCAAAATAGAGATCATGAAGGATACAAAATATCTGCTGCCGGACAATTATGAAACAATCAAGGCTACTGAGACACTTGCTAAAGAGGGCTTTGTAGTTCTGCCTTACATGTATCCGGATCTAAACGTTGCAAGAGATCTGGTAAGCGCCGGAGCAGCTGCTGTTATGCCTCTTGCAGCTCCGATTGGTTCTAATAAGGGACTTGTGACCAGAGAGTTTATCAAGATCCTTGTAGATGAGATAGATCTTCCTATAATCGTTGATGCCGGAATAGGTGCGCCGTCCCAGGCTTGTGAAGCTATGGAACTTGGCTGCGCTGCAGTTATGGCCAATACAGCGCTTGCTACTTCAAGAGACCTTCCAAGAATGGCAGGAGCATTCAAACTGGGTATAGAAGCCGGTCGTATGGCATATCTTGCAGGCCTTGGAAGAGTACTTGAAAGAGGCGCCAGTGCTTCTGATCCTCTGACAGGTTTCCTTAACCAGGAAGAAAGAGGCGCATGATGAACAACTTCTTTATAGACAACAAAACTCTTAGTAAAGAGGCTCTTGAGAAAAAACACAGGCTTGAAACAGATCCCTCTGTGCGTACTAACCATATGGAGTATATGGATGGTATGGAGAAAATTACTTCTGATATACAAGACTTAGTACTAAAAGCCTTTAATTCTTATGACTACAACAAGTATACTGCAAGGGATGTAAGAAATGCTCTTGACCATGATACCTGTACTATTGAAGATTTCAAAGCGTTATTGTCACCTGCTGCAGAGCCATTCCTTGAAGAGATGGCTATAAAGGCTAGGAATGAAACAGGCAAACATTTTGGCAATACTGTATATATTTTCACGCCATTATATATCGCCAATTATTGCGAGAACTACTGTGTATATTGCGGCTTCAACTGTTACAACCATATACACAGAATGTGCCTTAACACTGAGCAGATCGAACATGAGATGAAGGTTATAGCACAAAGCGGCATGGAAGAAATCCTGCTCCTTACCGGCGAAAGCCGCAGTGTCAGCGATGTTCACTATATTGGAGAAGCCTGCATGCTTGCCAGAAAGTATTTTAAGAATGTAGGGCTTGAAGTATATCCATTAAATACAGATGAGTACAAATATCTGCATGAGTGCGGAGCTGACTATGTGACGGTATTCCAGGAGACTTACGATACAGATGTATATGAATCGCTTCATCTCATGGGACATAAGAGAGTCTGGCCTTATAGATTCAATGCCCAGGAGAGAGCTCTTAGAGGTGGTATGCGAGGAGTCGCTTTCTCAGCGCTTTTAGGGCTTGCTGATTTTAGAAAAGATGCGCTTGCAACAGGACTTCACCTCTATTATCTCCAGAGAAAATACCCTTATGCAGAAATGTCACTTTCATGCCCAAGACTGCGTCCCATCATCAATAATGACAAGATAAATCCCATGGACGTTCATGAGAAGCAGTTATGTCAGATTATATGCGCATACAGGATATTCCTTCCATTTGCAGGTATCACAGTCTCTTCAAGAGAGAGTAGCACCTTTAGAAATGGTATAGTAAAGATTGCTGCAACCAAGGTATCTGCAGGCGTATCCACAGGAATCGGTGATCATGAAAGTAAATATACAGGCAAAGAGTCAGATACAAACAAGGGTGATGAGCAGTTTGAGATAAATGACTCAAGGAGCCTTGATCATATGTATGAAGATATCGCGGATGAAGGCTTGCAGCCTGTACTTAATGATTATCTCTATGTTTGATCAAAACACACTTAGGATATGATCAAACTATAAATTAACCACATTTAGAATATAGTCAAGTTATAGATTAAATATAATTATAATATAGTCAGAAAGAAGTTGAATATGACAGATTCCATGATATGTATTACTAATAGAAAGCTCTGCGAGGAACCCTTTTTGGATAGGATCAGGATAGTTGCAGGATCTGCCCCCAAGGCTATTATCCTCCGGGAAAAAGACCTAACCGTTTCAGAATATGAACAGCTGGCACAGCAAGTAGCTTCTATCTGTGATATGTATGATGTACCTCTTATCTATCATAATCATCCTGAACTTGCTATAAGGAATAACAAAGGACTCCATATGCCTCTTAATGCACTTGCAGATATTCCTGAAGCAGACAGAAAAAAGCTTCGGGTACTCGGGGCTTCCTGTCATAGTATAGAAGATGCAGTTAAGGCGCAAAGCCTTGGCTGCACCTATATTATTGCAGGGCATATATATGATACTGATTGCAAAAAAGGTATTCCGGGGCGAGGGACTATTTTTCTCAAGGATTTATGTGAACATGTTCATATACCGGTATATGCAATAGGCGGAATAACACCTTCTAAAATGCCTGAGATCATAAGCTGCGGCGCAGCAGGAGGCTGTATGATGAGCGGGTATATGCAAGGCGAGATCTTGAAATAAGAGGAAAGAACAAAAAAGCTGTAATTAAAGCTTCCTGTTGTAGCCTGCTTTTTCATAATGTGTTTTGCAGATATAAAAAACGCTTAGTTCTTTTTACCTATGACAATGATAGAAAGAACTAAGCGTTTATACTATGTTCAGATCTTTATGATTTCAAATACCTGAAGTATTGAGCTGATAAGAATGATCAAAAGAAATGCTATGCAAAGGTACTTGATCATGAATTGATACACAGCCTTACGTTTAAATGTACCACCTTCTTTAGTCATTTCATGCTCGACAGCATGGAACCCGATAACCCTGATTATATACAGACATATGAAAATTGCTGCAATCGGCATCATGACTGAGTTTGTAAGGAAGTCAAAAAAGTCAAGGAACTGCATTCCAAGTATAGTTACACCCAAAAGAGGTCCATAACCAAGTGAAGAAAGTGATCCTAATACTATCATGATAAGTGCCATAAAGATTGTAGCACCATGACGGCTCCAGTTAAGCTCGTCTTCGAATGTTGAAATAGCACTTTCTGAAAGAGCTATAGCACTTGTTAGAGCTGCAAAGAATACAAGTACAAAGAAGATGATACCCATAAGTCTTGTCATACCCATTCCGGCAAATACTTTTGGTAGTGTTATGAACATAAGACTAGGTCCTGCACTGAGCGAAGTAGCATCTCCGCCTGAGAATGCAAATACTGCAGGGATGATCATAAGACCGGCCATTATAGCAATGCCTGTATCGAATATCTCTACATTGACTGTAGCTTCTTCGATATGTACATCATCTTTCATATATGAACCGAAGGTAATAAGGATACCCATAGCTATAGACAGTGAATAGAACATCTGGCCCATAGCTGCAACAACTGTCATCCATGAGAAGTTATCGAAGTTAGGGATGAGGAAATATTTGATTCCTGCAATAGCTCCAGGTCTTGTCATGGAATATATTGCGATGATAAGTGACAGTACTACCAGTATCGGCATCATAAGCTTGGAAACACGCTCGATTCCGTTACGAACGCCCAAAAATACTACTACAAGAGCGCACAGAGCAAAAACAACAAACCAAAGCTCAGTCTGAAATCCGTCTGATATAAAGGATCCAAAGTACGAATCCTGAGCAACTGCGTCAGTATTACCAATAATATACTGGAATAGATAATTGAGCACCCAGCCGCCAATAGTAGAGTAGTAAGGTACGATGAGCATCGGGATTATAGCATTGATCCAGCCACCTACGTGATATATCTTTTTGTCTGAAAATGCCTGAAAAGCTCCAATGGGACTTCTCCTTGAAATACGTCCTATGACCGTCTCAGATACGATCATGGTATAACCAAATACAAAAGCAAGTATTATATATACCAGAAGGAATGCTCCTCCGCCGTACTTGGCAGCAAGATATGGAAATCTCCATATGTTACCAAGACCTACACTGGCGCCTGCTGCCGCCAGAACGAAACCTATTTTGCCTGAAAAATGACTTCTTTTTTTGTTCATAAAACTAAAACTCTCCAACTTTTTTAATGCATTTATATAGCATTTTAAAGCATTAAAGGATTTGTAGCAAGAAAATAATTAAATACAGTCAAAACAAGCTTATTTATGCATTGACAACGACCTTGTTGCGGCCGCTGTTTTTGGCTTCATATAGAGCTTCATCAGCCAGTTTCAAGGCAGTTGTATAGTCACCTGTATATTCTGCTATACCTGCAGATATTGTGATAGGTACAGGACTATTTGTATCTGTGCTTACGCTTCTTCTTATTTTATTAATGGTTTTAGTGCCTTCTTCAATAGTACAGTTATTGAGGATCACAAGGAATTCTTCACCGCCGTATCTGATAACATAATCATTTTTTCTCACAGATTTCTGGACATAATCAGCAAGATATTTAAGAACATTGTCACCTACTATGTGACCGTGCCTGTCATTGACGTTTTTGAAATGGTCGATATCGAGCATGATAAGAGCAGAAGGGTTTGAGATCTTCATATTGGCTTTATCGGTGATATCTTCGAGCATAACTCTGTTACCAACCTGAGTCAGTTCGTCGGTTATAGTCTCTTTCTCCATCTTCTTGATAGCAAGATAGTGGTCAAAAGTTATGAGTGTGAGTATAATCTGTGCAAATAATACTGCAAAAGCGCAGGGAATATTAAGTGCCAATATGATCTGCATATTATCATAATGATTGAAGGTGTCAGACAGAAGGATAAAACCAAAATACAGAATATAAGATATAAATGTATCCTTTATCCTTGAAGAAAAGCCCAGTGTCCACATGATAATATGGATCGTGACAGCACCTGCAGCAAAATAAGTCTTGTCCTGAAGGTAATATACTGCCCATATAGTAGAGAGCAGTACAAAATGCAGCATGCCGTGATTCAGGGCTATGCTGAGCTTATAATTGGAGATTTTTTTATTAATATATAGAAAAATACCAAGAGGAACCAAAAGAGATAATCTTGGGATAAGTGTAGGCATGATAGTACCGTTGAGCAGATAATCAGAATATAGACACATTATAGCTGCAAGGCAGCCACCACTCAAAGCTATAGTCATGAAGAGCTGATAATATCTAACATTATATCTGATGAAGTCGTCCTTTTGATCGTTATCAAGTCCTCTAAGCTGCTTGCAAAGATCTATAAGATAACGGATATTCAACACTTTAGTACTCATACAACAAACCTCAAAATGTTACTTGGATCATCATTGATTTATGCGCGACATAACGATTATTATGGCACATTTTTAAAAATAATAAAATACAAATATGCGTTAATTTTTATGGGTTATCATGTGACTTTTTACCATAGTATATCTTGCGTATGCTATACAAATATAGGCTTTGTGATGAACTGTTATATCAAAAAAGCCTGAACCCAAGCCATAGAAATAATGCCAAGGTTCAAGCTTTTTAGAATCAATCTTATTTATTGCCTCTTACAATATCTTCAATTATGTCAGCACACTTCTCAACGCCGATGATGCCGGTGTTAAGGCACAGATCATAGTTGGAGAAATCGTAGCTGTCATGTCCTGTATAGTGCTTGTAATAGATGCGGCGAAGTTCGTCCTGTTTCTTCATGATCTTCTTAAGGCGAGGCACATCATTGCCGGGGTGAAGCTCTGCAGCACGTTTTAATTTAAAATCTGTCTCTGCGTACAGGAATACGTCGAGAGAGGGGATCCCTGCTTCTTTTAATACAAAGTCAGCGCAGCGGCCCACTATGATACAGGGCTCTTTGGCAAGATTGATGATGACATGTTTCTGGGCTTCGAAGATGTCATCATATGAATTATATGCGGCAGTTCCGTTAAGGAAGTTCTCTATAAAAAGAGAAATAGTGGAGATAGATTCTCCTTCAGCATTAACTACGTCCTCTGAAAAGCCGCTCTCTATAACAGTCTTTTTGACGAAATCCTTGTCAAAATAAGGTATATCAAGTCTTTCTGAAAGAATACGAGCTATAGTACGTCCGTATGCACAGTATTCTCTACCTATTGTGATTACTGGGAATTTTAAATTATCCGCCATTTTAATGCCTCCACGCATTTAATATAGTTGAGTAGATTAAGCCTTCCTGGTCCTAGATGACAGATACTGGAATGAAAGAGATCCAATTACAAGTACAAATCCGATTCCGTCTGTAGCAATTCCAGGATATATAAGAAGCAGACCACCTATAACTGTAAGAACTCTGATGATCTTGTTCATATCTGTGAAACAATAGCCTTCAAGTCCTGATGCCAGGCCGAATATACCGATGATAGCAGTAATGCTTATTAGAACGACTTCTACTGCGGTAGTATCTATCATTAAAAGAGCCGGGCTTAAACAGAACATATATGGAACTATGAAAGCTGCTATAGCAAGTCTTGAAGCTGTAAATGCTGTCTTCATAGGATTACTCTTGGCGATAGCAGAACCTGCATATGCTGCAAGGGCAACAGGAGGAGTGATATCTGCCACTATACCAAAGTAAAATACAAAGAAATGCGCTGCTGCAATCGGAACGCCCATTCTGATGAGGATAGGAGCCGTTGTTGCAGCCATAATGCAATAATTGGCTGTAGTAGGAACACCCATTCCAAGTACGATACAGCACAGCATAGTAAGTACAAGCGCTATGATGAGTTTGTCCCCTGCAACGCTTACGATTGCATTAATAAGCTCGTTGGCAAGACCTGTCATAGTAATAGCACCGGAGATGATACCTGCAACGCCGCAGGCTGCGCCTACTGTGATAGCACTCTTACCGCCTGATGATAGAGCATCGAGAATCTTACCTGGAGTGAGCTTGGCGTCTTTATTGATAAAACCTACTATGATAGAAAGGATGATCGCAAGTGAAGCAGCTTTCTGCATAGTCATATAATTGCCGGATACCCATACGATAAGCATTATGATGGGGATGAGAAGATATATCTTCTTAATGAGTTTAAAAAAGCTTGGAAGCTGATCCTTGGGGATTCCGGTGAGCCTGAGCCTTTTAGCTTCAAGATGTACTGTAATAAAAATCCCAAAGAAGTAGAGGATAGCAGGAAGCACTGCCTTACCGATTACATCTGAATACGGAACTCCTATAAAATCAGCCATAAGAAATGCTGCAGCGCCCATGATAGGAGGCATTATCTGTCCACCTGTTGATGAGGCAGCTTCTACAGCTGCAGCAAATTCATTGCGATAGCCTGTTTTTTTCATCATAGGAATTGTTACAGAACCTGTTGTAACAGTATTACCTACAGATGATCCTGATACCATACCGCAAAGAGCAGAAGAGATAACTGCAACCTTGGCAGGTCCACCTGCAAAGCGGCCTGCTATACTGTTTGCAAGCTGAATAAAAAAGCTTGAGATTCCGGTTCTTTCAAGAAATGCGCCAAATATGATAAATACTACTATATATTTAGAACATACGTTAACCGGTGTTGACAGGATTCCTCCTTTGGTATAAAAGAGGTTTCGTACAAGATATTTGATCCTGCCTGCAAAGCTGGGATTAGTAAGTCCCAGTGTAAGAGCATATATTACAAAGAATGCTGCTACGATGAGAATAGGCATACCTACACATCTTCTGGTAACTTCGATAAGAGCTGCAACACCTACTATACCGATTATGATCTGATACCATTCAAATCTTGTACCCTGATTGATAATATCATTTGCATTAAATGTAAAGTAAAGGTATGAAGCTGTTCCAAGGATCATGAATATGATATCACCTATTGGAATATAATTGGGTCTTGTAAGTCCCTTCTTATGAGGATAGATAAGGAATCCCATAAGGACGATAAGTGCCATGAAGGATGTAAGCCTTATCTCTTCAAGAAATGTTGCAAACAGTGTTACATAGATACACCAGAGTGAAAAAAGAGCCAGAACAACTGTAACTACGATCTTAGGAACACCTGTCCATACTCTGGTATTTGACTCTCTGTCGTATTTTCTCATAACAGAGTCGATCTCTGCGCTTGAAGAGGCTTTGGATGAACTATTATCATTTAAACCGGAGGCGCTTGTATTATTTATATTTTTATCTATATCTTTAGTATTATTGCTGCTCAATCTGTCTCCTCCGTTCTTACTGTGATACCGTGCTCAGCATAATATCTGGCTGCGCCTTCGTGATAAGGAACATCAGTTACGCTTGTGGCACTTTCTATATTAAGCTCGCTTCCTTTTGCATTCTCTAAAGTGATATCGTCAATGTGATCGAAGATAGCTGTTGTCAGATCATAAACAGTATCATCATCAAGATAAGCGGAGACGATAACAGTCGCCTTGACCGTGATAGTCTCTATATCATCGTCCTGACCGGGATATGTGCCGGCAGGAATGGTATAAGCGGAGTAATAAGGACATTTTGCAATGATGCTGTCTCGAAGATCGCCGTCAATTCCAAGGAGTCTGACTCCATTGGTCGTAGCAAGCTCAGTTATAGCAGTAGTAGGAGCTCCTGCTACGATAAATGCTGCATCTATTTTGCCATCTTTTAAGGACTCTTTGGAATCTTCAAAAGATTGATACTGAGGCTTTATATCATCAAGAGTGATACCGGCTCCTTCAAGGACATCCAGTGCATTAAAATATACGCCGGATCCGGCTTCTCCTATAGAGATACTCTTACCTTTAAGATCTGAAACGGATTTGATATCAGGATCCATTGTGATAAGCTGGACTGTTTCTGCATAAAGACATCCAAGTACTCTGAAATCGTGGGTTGCGCCGTCTGCTTCAAACGCTCTGGTTCCTGACCATGCATAAGACATGACGTCTGACTGAGTGAATCCCAGCTGGAAATCGCCATCCTGAATACTTTGAATATTAGCTTTAGAACCGCCGGTTGATACGGCAGTAACACGAACACCTGCATACTGTTTCATATACTGTGCAAGAACTCCGCCATATGCATAATATGTTCCTGCAGTTCCGCCGGTTCCGAACATGAAACGCTGAGAACCACCGCAGGCACAAAGACATGTGCACATGACGATCATCAGGATCGTACTTATCATCCTGAAAATGCGTGTTTTCTTCATATTTTTTACCTCTTTTTTATTTTTTCCATCCTATATCTTAACACAGATCAAAAATCTATGCTAAATAGAAGCGAAGGTTGTGCTATCGTTAAGATATAAAGAGGAAGGTATCAAAAGTCATATAAAAGATTTATATTTTATTTTTTTTAAGTTATTATATTGATGTAAATATTTTTTCTAAATGTATTATCAATAACGGAGATTATGACTATGAAAAATGTTACTTTAGGACGCACCGGCATATGCGTTCCGCAAAATGGTTTTGGTGCACTTCCTGTACAGAGAGTTTCTATTCAGGAAGCTGCAAGACTTCTAAGAAAAGCTTATGATGGCGGTATGAGATTTTTTGATACAGCAAGAGCTTATAGTGACAGTGAAGAAAAACTTGGAGAAGCTTTTGGCGATGGCAAGGTCAAAAGAGATGAGATTATAATCACTACAAAGACAGCTGCCAAGACGCCGGAAGATTTCTGGAAGGATCTTGAGACATCTCTTAAGATGTTAAAAACAGATTATATCGATGTATACCAATTTCATCTAATGGGACAGTGTTATAAGCCCGGCGATGGAACCGGAATGTATGAGTGCATGCTTGAAGCCAAGGCAAAAGGACTTATCAAGCATATAGGTGGTACCGCTCATAAACTTGGAATTGCCAAAGAGCTGATAGAATCTGATCTGTATGAGACAGTTCAGTATCCTATGAGCTATCTGGCATCTGATAAGGAGATAGAGCTCATACATATGTGCAATGAGCATAATGTAGGTTTTATCGGTATGAAAGGTCTTGCAGGAGGACTTATTACTAATTCTAAAGCTGCCATGGCCTTTATATCACAGTTTGAAGGCGCTGTACCTATCTGGGGCATCCAGAGAGACAATGAGCTTGACGAGTGGCTTTCCTATATGGATGAAACACCTTCTATGGACGATGAGATCAAGGCTTTCATAGAAAGTGAGAGAGCAGAGCTCATGGGTGATTTCTGCAGAGGCTGTGGATACTGTATGCCTTGTACTATGGGAATTCAGATCAATCAGTGTAACAGAATGTCACTGATGCTAAGACGAGCCCCCAGCGATTCATGGCTTTCTGATTACTGGCAGAGCGAGATGGCCAAGATTGATACATGTGTTAACTGCGGCGCATGTCTTCCCAAATGTCCATATGAACTTAATATTCCTGTGCTTCTAAAAAAGAACTTGGAAGATTACAGACTGGTTCTGGCAGGAGAGCGCAAGGTAAAGTGATTGATACTATTTAATGAGCAAGCTCGAATCGAAATAACTTTTGAACCTTACGTCATGTAATAGCAATATCTGATACTTGTATCCATTATTATATTAGGATATACTTTAAAAGCTACACAAAAAATATAGTTTATGGGAGGAACTAATAATGGGTTTCGAAAATGTATGTAAATCACTAAAAAATTACTTTAGTAACAACAAAATACTTGCACCTCTTCAGATGTACGCACTTCCTGTCACTTTAGTATGTGGTGCTCTTATGGTATTGGATCTGATCATTCCGGGGTTTAATTTGGGCTGGTTTTTTACGTTAGTAAAAGTAGCTTTTTATCTTTTCTTCTTTATGCTTCTTGGAACAGAGAACTTTTTAATGATTGCTATAGCACTTGGCTTAAGAGCAGTGTATTTCCTTATTGATGAGATTCAGGATCTTGTAGGTGAATATTCTTATTTTAGCATGGGATCTCTCATATACGTTATTGTATTTGGTTTCTTAACATATCTTGCTTATATGAAATCTATCAAAAAGTAATACATTTTTGAATCAAAGATTCAATAATATTTCTAAACAGGACTGCAGTTGTGGTCCTGTTTTTTTGGCTGTTGATGAGCCATTAAAATATTACATCTTGCAGGTACAAAGGAAAATACTATTCATATTTAAATAATTAACCGATAAAAGAAAAGAGTGTATGTATCTAAGGAGGAGACGATAATATGAAAGACATCCGATTTTATGATGCCCCAAAATACAAATCATCTAATTATAAAACTTCCGAAAAGTACATTTTTTATAATGGTGAAGAATATGTAACAAGTTTATCGTTTGTGCAGGAACCTGATTTTGGCGAAGGAAGTTTGGCTTATAATATTTCTCAATATCCATTAGAGGATATTTTGGACAAATTTGGCGTATATATTTCGGATTTCTACCCAGATTTGAATACTGATAAATCACATACTTGTTATTTGGAATTTGCTTCAGATTCAAAGAAGAATATTGAAAAACTTATGACGGTTGTAGGAAAACATGTGTACAATCGTGAAGTCATTCAAGACAGTGAACGTTTTGTAGATCTTGTGGTGGAAAATGATGAGTAAAAAAATTTCAAGGACATTATATAGATATGTAGCATTTTTATTGGCTCTTACTTTATGCATGCAGGTGCTTGCTGGATGTGGCTCCTCTAATTCTAACCAAAGTGGCTTTACAACTATTAATGAGCAGCACATTAATGAAGAACATATAAATGAAGAAATTTTAAGCGAAGAAAAGATTGATGAGTCTTATATTGCTGAGAATATTATTGCTGAAGATCTTATTTATGAATATACCATAGATGAGAATACTATAGCTGAATCTTACATCATAGAATGTACGATTAGTGATAACATTGAAAAAAATATAGAAGAACAACTTCCTGAAGAAGCAGAGCTCTATCAAATTGATTGGAGATCAGTAATTGGTAAATTTGCAATAGGTACTTCTGTAGTGTTGGTTGTAGCAATTGCAAATGTTGCGACAAAAGGAAAAACCATAGCAGTATTTGGTACAGCAAAAAGTATTTTAACTACTGCTGTTGCCAGTGGAACTGGAATAGATGATGTTTCCAATATATTGAAGGCTAAATCCAAGACAGGGAGAGTTATTGGAGTTGCGTTAGCAGCAGCTTCAATAGCATCTTTACTCTCTACTTTGAAGAATGCAGGAGATTCAGGAGAATTAGAGAGTAAAGCAGTTGCTAAATATGCTATTGAAGGTTTTGCTGATGGATATATGTGGGGAGCTATTGGCGCAATCACGTTTTCTGCATTGGATGATCTTATAAAATCACTTCGTCCAAGTAAACTAAAATTTGCAACAGGGATTGTAGGGAAAATTGATGATGCAGGTAAAGTTATAGATGAATCTGGAAACGTAATTGGTGATGCTTATACCATTGGTAAAAAAACAATGTTTATTGATGGTGAAACAAACACGCTGGTTACATTTGATAAAAAAGGAAATCAAATTGCTAATGATATTGATATGCTTCAAGGTTTAGAGGGAGCATTACCACCAAATAGAAAACTGATTACTGGTGCAAAAGATGCCACTAAAATTGTTGAAACTGATGATACGGGAACAATATTTAAAACTATTACCAGAGCTGCAGATGGCTCAGATGTAATTGAATTAATTAAGAACGGATCATATACGATCAATGGATACAAATATACAACAGATAGTATTGGTCGAATTATAAAAGTTGAATTTAAGGAAATGAAATTAAAACCCGAGGGGACTTTTAGAAAAAAGATTGCAAACACAATTAGTGAAATTGGCCATGGATTTGAGAGAAATGGCGATGATCGTGGTCATTTGATAGCGGACAGATTTTTAGGAGATAATTCTGCGGCAAATATAGTTGCAATGGATGGTGAAGTAAATAAAGGCACCTATAAAAAAATAGAAGATGCTATTGCTGATGAAATATTAAAAGGAAACAAGGTTAGCGGTTCAATAACAATCACATATCCGGATTCTAATTCTTTTAGACCTGAATCATTTGAATATGTTTATAATGCTGGAGCTGGCGATGTTGTAACAAATATATTGAATTAAAAAGGAGATCAATTATGAGAATGCGCAGATTTACTGTTATTTTAATGATGATTGTGCTTTCAGCTTATTTATTAGCTGGATGTGATGATAAAGCTGAGCAAGGATCTACTGCATCAGATGCCGAAGCCACAGAGGCTGTTAAAGTTGGCAAATTCGCTCCAACAACTAACATAACATATTCGGCCGGTACTGATAGTAATTGGTCATATGGAAATCAGCGTAAGGAATTTCCGTCAGATATGGCTTGCTATGTAAGAATAGGATGTACAATGATTACTGATAAAGGAAATGAAGTAAATGATGAAATTATAGTAACGTATACATTTACTGGTGTAGATAATTGTGGTATATCATCTTCAGATGGTATAGTTGAAATGGTTGAAACAGGAGATTCAAATGTGGTTCAGTTTAATAAAACTCTTGTAGCAGCTAAAGCAGAAAAAGCTACTGAAGATGTAGTCATTTTTAGATATGATCCCAAAGGCGAAGGAAGCGTTAAATTAGAGGTTACATACGATGATAGAGTAGATACAAAGTATGATCAGTTAAATACTATTTATTTCTCGTCTGACGCAGAACTCAGTGAAAAAGAACTAGATGCTATTGATCAATCTGGATATAAGTCGGAAAGTGAAGCAGATGATATAAAGAATCAAACACACTGAGAATAAGGAGTATTTATGGAAAACAACAATGATAAATCATTGGTTGGTAATAGAGCTAAAGACAATCTAGATATAAGAAAAAATGACAATAAAGACTCATCTTTTACTTCAAAAAGTTTAAACGAAGGTAGTACAAATGATGGATTAAAAAAGCCAAGGAATAAGATTGCACTATTAGTGGTGGGAGCTGTAATACTGGTTATTCTAGTCGTTTGCCTTGGATATTATATTGGGGTTAAAGCGCCGTATGATAATGTCCTTGCTGAATATCAGGATACAATTGTTTTATATAATTATGAAATATCCTCATATAATACTGCGGTTGATGCTTATAATGAATCTTTAAAAGCAATCGATGAAGCAAATGTTAAACTTGAAGATGAAATAAATGTTTCAGAAGAAATAATAAAGGGCGATGCAGTAGCTTATAATCCTGATACGTTAACTCTTCTTTCTCAGACGGTAGAAGCAGCAAAAACAAGCTTTGCTGAGGTTCCTTCAGAAAAAAGTCATATACAAGTGTATGCGCCTGAAGAAGGCTTTGATGAATTACCTAAAGATACTCTTGAACAAAAAATAGCTGAAGTTGAGGGAAATATAACAAAAACTCAAGATCTGACCCAAAAATTAAATGAAGAAAAGTTGAAATTGGTTGTACCAGACTATACAGATATTATAGAGCAGTTGTCAGAGCAAAGGGGTGCTGCAGAAGAAAGCATAGCTATTCAAGAACAGATTACAAATCCGACTGAAGAATGGGTAATTGATAGACTACTAAATATAGGTGATCCTATAACAGAAATAGCCGCTGTTACAGAAGAAAATGATCCTAATGGTAATCTGAATAAGCAAGGAGGTTATACAGCATCAGTGTACTTTTACACATCTGATCTTACGGAAGTGCAGACTGGTGATATTATTAAGGATGGAACAGATGCAGGTGGATGTATAGAAGTATATGAGACAGTAGAGTATGCTGAAAGAAGAGACTCATATTTAGGAAGATTTGACGGAACGGTATCTTCATCGGGATCGCATATAGTAATTGGTACTATTGTTATTAGAACATCGGATAATTTGACTGCTACTAAGCAAAAATTATTAGAAGAACAGATAATAGCCGAGTTTACTAAGATGGAATGAAAAAGAATTATTGCTTAAATATATTTTATGGATAATCAAACTTTTTGAGGGTTTGCCAAGCGTTTTGAGGGTCTGACTTTGAGGGTCAGGCTCTCTTTTTGTGGGAGTTTTTTTATTAAGTGCATTTACTATAAATATATAAAGATTTTTTGCATCAAAAAAGAGGCGAATATCGCCTCTAAATTATAATCTTATGTTTTGTATTAGGTTTTTACCTTATTGATTTATTCTTAATTGCATTTTTATCTCTACGGATCTGAACATGACCATAGCCCTTCATTTTCTCAGACATCATGCTGTACACATCATCATAGTACTCAAGCTGTTTTTCTGAAAGGTATTCGTATTCTTCAAGTTCTTTGAAACGTTTCTTGAACTTCTGGAATTCTTCCTGAGCGGCATCTTTATAATTGTTATCCATATACATTTCACAGGAAGCCAGATAGCTTTCTAATTCTTTATTTTTCTTTGGTCCCCCGAAAAGTCCCATATGTCCTCCCCTAACATCTAGCAATTATATTGAAACCGTATATGGTACGGCTCTGTAAGTTCTTTAGAACAAAACATACTTTCACATTATAGCGTGTAGAGCTGATTAATTCAATAATTTGATTTAGTTTTCACAAAATTGTTAGAAATTGCGAATAAAAAGAGTTCCTATCAATTGATCAGTTTTGCCAGGTATAGCACTGAATATGAGAGTACTATATATGGATCATCTGTGTAAATCCTAATTTCTTATGTCCGAGAGCACATCAGAAACAGGAAGGCTTTCTTAATGTATATCGATTAGATATACAATTGTTTTTGTACTTTTAACAGTTTAATTTTGAACAAATAAATGATAAAATATCTATATTGAGTTTATGAAGAGGGGTTGACAGGTAATGGTGCAGATAAATATAATTGCTAACAGCACAGCACAGCACAGCACAGCACAGCACAGCACAGAATAAGTATGCCCATCTATGCCCATTAAGAAATAATTCAGCATTAATTTTATATGAGGGTAGAAAGCCAAATCTAGCAGATTATGCTTGGTTTGGCTTTTTTAGTGCAAAAATGTACAAAAATATAATATTTCTTAGGAGGTACTTTTCTTATGTTCAAAAAACGAAGATTATTAACTGGTTGTCTGGTATTCCTGCTAGCATCAACAATTTTTTGTCGGATAAGTGGCACTGCTGAAGCTGCGCAGGTATATAAATCTTTTAATGTAGAATACCTTGGTAACGACGATGTAGAAACGGAAGTAATTACGGTTAATGACGGTGACGTAATTCAGGTAACAATAGAAATCACTAACAACACCTCTGATTCTATGTATTATATTTCTTGCACAAGTAATGTTACAACAGGTGATTATCCAACCATAAGTAGTCATAATTTAGGTATATGGACCTGTTCTATTCTTGCTAATGGAGCTTACTCAGCAGCAATCACTGTTAACAGTGGTATGGGTAACTTTCATGACATCAAATTTAGAATAGCATATAATACTACGCCTCCAAGTGGCGGAGGAGATTCTGATGGAGGAAGTTCCACAGGAGATTCTGATGAAGGAAGTTCCACAGTTCAAAAAGAATCCGAATCTAGTCACACCCATTATTATTTTTGGTCTGAAGAAAAAGCTGCTACTGAAGACACAGATGGAGAAATGGTATACAGATGTGAGTGTGGAGCAGTGCAGTACCGAGTTCCTATAAGCGCATATTATGTGTTCAATAAGAACACAATGGAAAAGATCAAAAAAGCCGATAAGGGTGCTACTGTGAAGATTGAAACATCCAAGTGGATTTCTTTCCACAAGATGGTAATGCAAGCTCTTGCAGACAGACCTGATGTAAGCCTTGAAGTAAGCTTCCTGGACGGAGAGTATAAGGGCAACAGAATATCCTTCATAATCCCTGCAGGAACTGATACTTTATCACTTCTTGATGATAATGGATTTGCGGGATTCTTGTATCTTGCAGGCAAGCTCGGAATGACAAATTAAAAATTATCAATAACAGTAAGAATAAAGCCAGACCATCTGAACAGGTCTGGCTTTTTGTATTAAATGTACGGTTCTGTCTAGTTTGTCTGCGAAGGTCAATGTTGCGCACATCAAGAAGGCCGTCATTGATGTACATGTAAGCAGTGCGACTTGTTATCGGTATTTCCTGCTCATGTACTGCAAAGACCGGTAAAAAAGTATACAGCTGAAGACATAAAAAAGATACGCAAAAAAACAGGAACCTCACAAGGGTTCCTGGCCATGTGGCTTGGAGTGTCAGTAAAGACGGTTCAGGCATGGGAACTTGGCACAAACATACCAAATGGTCCCTCTGCAAAACTTCTTTCACTTCTGGATTCGGGGATTATCCAAGCAGATACATTTGTTGACAGTACAAGATAAAAGCAGCCGTTACCAGCTGCTTTTGTTAATGTAAGTCCATTTTACTTAAAAACTTCTTCTGATCTCTTTTGGCATAACATACACCTGTTACCTGAACAGCCGCGTGTTCAATGTCGATCCAGAAATACACAAGGTAGTTTTTAACCTTGATCTTACGAACGCCTTCACTGTGCCAGGGCTCTTCTTCAACAAGAAACTGTCTCTCAGGATTCTTGGAAATAGTCTCAAATGCTTCATCCAGATCGTCAAGCATAGCCGCAGCAGCATCAGGTGCCTGCAGTGTAACTGATATGTGATAGGCTATTTCCCTGATCTGTTCCTCAGCCTGAGTGGTAGCTTTCACTTCAAATACATTCATTTAGTCCACTCCTTGATGTCGTTTCTTATATCTGAGAGTACATCAGAAGCAGGGCGGCTTTCGTTTGCTTTTGCCTGTGCAAGTCCCTTGGCCATCATGGAATCAAATTCGTCTTTGCTCATTTCATCTATTGCAGTAGGAGCCTTGTGGAGTGTCAAAGAAAAGGGGATTCCTTTCGTCATTATGATCTGCTTGTAAAGCATGTTTATTACAACAGAAGCAGGAATACCAAGCTGATTAAGTATGCTTTCTGCTTCTTCCTTTACTTCGGGTTCAACTCTTGCAAGAACGTTTGCTGTTTTAGTTGCCATAGTCATCACCATCCTTTCAACTATATTATAATGTATATCGATTAGATATACAATTGCTTTTTGTTACTTTTAATGGTTTAATTTTGAACAAATAAATGATAAAATATCTATATTGAGTTTATGAAGAGGGGTTGACAGGTAATGGTGCAGAAAAATACAATTGCTAACAGCACAGCACAGCACAGCACAGCACAGCACAGCACAGCACAGCACAGCATTAGCTAATTGCGCCCTTTTTTCGTATAAAACTGCATATATCAGAGATAGATAACCGTCGTATTTGGCAGGGTAGTATACCCTATCAGATACGGCGGTTTTATTTATAGATAAATAATCTAAAGGAGGTTTTATACATGAAACAAAAAATGAAAGCGGAAAAGATGCTACTTGGCATTTTGCTCTCAGTTGTGATGATCCTTGGCCTGGTACCAAGGATGAGTCTGACGGCGCTTGCGGCTGATCCAAATGTAGCAATTTCACCAACAAATGGTGGAAGTGTCAGATGGTACGAAGCGCAGGTTGATAGCACTGATTATTATGTGTTTACGGCTACACCAGAACAAGGATATACATTTGAAAAGTGGACATTTACTAGCACTTCTAGTCTTGAAAATCCTTTGCGCTTAAGAAAAGATCTTTATGATGGTGGAGTCTATACCGATTTTACCGCTGTTTTTGTGCAGGATGCCCCAACACCTTCTGGCGGAGATAATTCATCATCTGATAATTCATCATCTGATAATTCTTCTAAATCAAATAAAACTGAGTCCCATACACATTCCTATTCATGGGAAGATGTAAGACCAGCCACGGAAGATGAAAATGGTGAAATGGTATACAGGTGCTCATGCGGAGAAGTTCTTTATCGTGTTCCTACAAGTGCATACTATGTATTTAACAAGAATACACAGGATAAGATAAAGAATGCAAAACAGGGAGCTACAGTAAAGATAGAAACCTCAAGATGGATTTCCTTCCATAAGATGGTTATGCAAGCTCTTGCAGACAGACCTGATGTAAGCCTTGAAGTAAGCTTCCTGGACGGAGAGTATAAGGGCAACAGAGTATCCTTTACAATCCCTGCAGGAACTGACACCTTGTCACTTCTTGATGAGAATGGATTTTCCGGATTCTTGTATCTTGCAGGTAAGTTTGGAACAGCAAACTAAGGATTATCAGTATAAGTAAGAAAAAAGCCAGACCTATGTTCAAAAGCTGAACAGGTCTGGCTTTATTTGAATTTGCCATATTTTACTGTTGTCAGAATGGAACTTCTGAGATGACTTTCTCCAAAAGATCTGTTGGTATATCAAAGCCTGATTCATCACATCCATCAGGAGCCGGGAGCCGGGAGTAGAGCCGGGAGTAGAGCGCGATTTTCATCTCTTCGCAAAACGCGAGTTTTACGAAGAGATGCACCCAAAAAACGCCACCTGCCGCAATTTTCCCTCCTTTACCGTTATTTCCGTGTTTTAGCCCATCGTTCCTTGCTTCTAACATCATAATCTCTTTCAGATAATTATTTCTGATTATTCTTCCGATATATAGAAAGCACTATATTTTTAATCGATATCTAATATCCATTTACTAACGCATACATCGATCCTCAATTAAACAGGTATATTATGGTGGATATATTAAATAAAATAAAGCGATTGCTACTTCCAAAGAACAAGGATGAAATCAACGACATAATCGATCTGAGCAATATGTCATCTGTTAAGATGATATGCATAATTACAGCTATTGCCGGAGTTCTTTCCATGCTCAGATATTTTATACTTTATTACAATAATCTATACGTTAATATAACAACAATCGCTACTATAGCTGTCATATTGCTAAGTCTTATCATAGCCGGGCTCTCAGAACTATTTCTAAAAGGCAAGATCCATGGACATAATGTGTCTGTATGTATTGTATATCTATGTATTATAGTAATATCTGCGTTCTGCTTATATACTTCATATACTAATTACAAGCTTGACAGGCAGATCCTGGTCTTATTTATAGCTAATATAAGTATAATATCTTTTATCCTTATCACGCCTTTATACCATGTATTATTACTGATTGTTGAGAATCTGTTCTTCTACGCTCTTTTATATTGCTATGATGGAGCCAAGGATATCGTATTTATCAATGCTCTTCTATATCTGGTTGTAATTGTTATAGTATGTATCATCAGTTATCATCGAATGATCGATTCAATCATCGCGACCTATGAAGCCAGACAGCTTGCTGAGGATTTTTATATAAAGTCTTCTATAGACCAGCTAACCGGGCTTATGAACAGATATGCTCTGGAATCTATCAAGATCAAAAAAGGCGTAACTATGCATGTTGCTATGACAGATATAGACCTTTTTAAAACATTCAATGATACTTTCGGGCATTTAAAAGGTGATGAAGTTATCAAAATGGCAGCATCTAATCTCTTCATAGTATTCAGGCGCAAAGACTGCTTCCGATATGGCGGCGATGAATTCCTTATCATGACTACAAAGCTTTCTGAAGATACTTTTAAAAGCAGGTTATCAACCTGGGCCAAAAGAGTCTATGGTTCCAAGGTTGAAGGAATAGATACTCCAATAAACGTTAGCTATGGCGTTGCTTCAGGCGTTATCAATACTAAGGAAGATCTAATGGAACTTATTGAAAAAGCTGATAACGAACTATATAAGATAAAGTCAATAAAGCATAATAACACTTGATCTGCTACATTATTTCAAATATAAAAAAAGCGGATATCTGACTGTACCCGCTATTTATCCGCTTTGATCTTTAGATTACAGATTCAAACTTCGCACTTGCCAAACATACGCCACCTTTTGAGACAGCGCCGATGCGGATAGTTTATAATGCATTTTCATATCTTTTGAAGGTGTTATAAAATTCAGGAGCATGAGAGATGGATTTTTATATTCTTCTTAGGGTCTGCATGTCTGAGCGAAGCGAGTTTCAGACCCTAGAATATAAAAATCCAGATATCATGCCCGGTTACAGGATGTAACTAGACATGTATAGAAATACATGGATGTATTTCTATGTCCTTGAATTTATAACACCTTCAAGATATGAAAATGCATTATAAACTATCCGCATCGGCGCTGCCTCAAAGGGTGGCGTATGTTTGGCAAGTGCGAAGTTTGAATTACAGACTTATCTTCTAACGCTTTTTCTAAGCTCTTCTCTCTTCTTGGCTTTATCAAGAAGCCTTTTTCCAAGCTCGCCTTTTACAAATACCTGACTGTCTTCTTTGACAAGAAAATACATATAAGAATCAACCACAACCGACTGCGGAAGTCCTCTTCCAACAAGTTTGAAATTCCTAAAGCCTCTGTTTATATAGTCATGCATCTGATCTTTTGATATAAATGCAGGTTTATTCATACAGTCTGCGAAGGTTTTCTTTTCCTGTCTGTTAGGACAAGGGAAAGGCTTGGAGACTTCGTATTGAAGTTGTTTCATGGCTTCATCACGATAATGCTTAAGGCGATTAGGACAATTAGGAAAACAGATTTCATCTACAAGTATCTCGACTCTGTCTGCCATAGGTTCAAGTCCTTTTAAAACTTCTTCGTTATGATTCATGTCATAGTCCAGTACTACCATGAAGTAATCCTTTTTCAGCTCATCATGAAGCTTATCGGGATCTGTTATTCTTTTGGTTGTTGATGAGATAAATTTGAAATTTGGATAATTTTTTCTAAGGTACTTCTCCAGGATATCTGTGTTGACTAATACCTGATTTTGGCCATTATCGGCCATTTGCATTATTAGATTGCAAAAAGTGTCATTAAGGTGCCTTTCCTCTATTAAAGGATTGGTCCATGTGAAGCGCATTGGTACATTTTTGGAATTATAAAGCTGAATAGTTCGTTCGATCTCGTTTTTAGAACAAAAGCCAAGGACTGTTCTACCCCCATTCCAAATGGCTCCCGGGAACGTTCCATAAACGCTTCCGACCCGGTAATTGTCATAAAAACAATTTGGATATTCCTGCATAACATCAATAAGAGTGCTATTCAGGTCTCGAAAAACACTAAAGCCCGGCAAATGCCAGTAGATATAATCTTCCATCCCCCATATCTTCCCTTCTGCTTTTTCGTCTATTATACTACATTTTGACATGTTTTCCATTGGGAAATATGGAGAAATGGGTAATTGAGCACAACTAAAGCTCCAAAAGCCGCACCACATCCAGCATTGTGCACATACGATATATTACATTCACCTAAGTATCTAGGCCAATACCATGCAAATGTCACAGATTCATTATGCAAAATTCACACAATTTAATCTTTATATTTCATGAATTTAAAGCTTAGCATAGTGATATCATCAAACTGCGGCGCTTCCTTAACAAAAGCATCGATATCTTTCCTGATTGCAGGAAGGAGTTTTTCAGGATCAAGATCCATATGACTGTTAAGAAATCCGGTCAGTCTATCCATGCCATAAAGCTTATTGTCCTTGTCAGTTGCTTCTGTAACGCCGTCAGTATACTGATACAAACAATCCCCGGGTTCTATGGTAAAAGTACCGGTCTTATAGACCATATCTTCCATGCCGGCAAGTACTATACCTGCCTTTATTTTCATTTCTTCATACTTGTATGTTCCATCTTCGGTCTTGTGCATAAGGAATGGATGCTCATGGCCGGCATTCACATATCTTACTTCACCATTTCGAAGATCTACAACCGCTTCATATGCTGTGATAAAAAGACCACCCTCATTGGATTCGCACAGAATATTGTTGACTTCTTCAAATATGGTGCCGGGTTCTATACCTGGCTGTGTGTGATCTTTGATAAGGGTCTTTCCTATAACCATGAACAGAGCTGCCGGTACGCCCTTGCCGGATACGTCAGCAACTACCATAGCAAGATGATTCTCATCTACATAGAAAAAGTCATAGAAGTCGCCGCCAACTTCCTTGGCAGGAGCCATGGTAGCATAGATCTTATACTCTTTTTTCTCAGAATATTTTGGAAATATAGACGGAAGCATGCTTGACTGGATCTGAGTTGCCACACTTAGCTCGGTACTGATTCTCTCTTTTTCTGCTGTTGCAGTCTTTACATCTTCCATATAGGTCTTAAGATCATCCTGCATCTCATTAAATCTTTGAGCCAGACTTCCGACTTCATCACCGCTTTCTACAGGTATCTTATGGTCGAAGTTACCTTTGCCGATTCCTTGTACATTCTTGGCAAGGACCTGCATCGGACGTGTTATGGTACCGGATACTGCAAAGGATACAAGGATGAGGATAATACCTACAACTGCAAAATATATAACAAAAAGCTTATTGATATTAAAAATCCTGGTCTGCATAAGTTCCTGAGACTGCTGCGTCATTAAGTCGCTTTGCGCTTTGGCATTGTCAGCAGGACTTGTAACTTCGGATGTATTGATGCTGGCGCAAAAGATCCAGCCAGTTTCTTCAAGTTTTGAAAATGCTATATAACTGTTGATCCCTTCATATACTGTTTCTATTATTCCTTTATTAGAAGTAGACAGCATATTTATAAAATCATCATTGTCAAAATGGGCATAGATATCTGAATTGAAAGAATCGCTATCCATATCATAATGAGCTATGAAGTTATAATCTGCATCTAAGATAAAACAAGTACCTGTATCTCCGATCTTCATAGACATAACATCATCTATAAGATCCTGAAGAGCTACATCAGAAGCTACTACGCCTTTGATATTGCCGTCTGCGTCTTTATAATCAATAGCCGCAGTGATGCAGGTATTACCATAAGTATCAAGGTAAGTCGGAAGCCATACCAGGTTTCCATCATTAGAAACTGCTTCTATATACCAGTCGCGTACTCTGGGATCATAGTCAGGATTGAACTGGTTGGATCTGGAGTATCTGTAAGATATCCCGCTTTCTGTTCCTATGTATATATTGTTAAGCATACTGTTGCATTCAAGATATGGAGCAAACATGTATTCGGAATTGGATAAAATGCTGACTTCATCTTGAATCTTCTGCGTATTCTCAACTCCTTTTACAAGGAAATACTTGGAAGAAGCAACTCCCATAACTGTCTCATCAGGTGCAGGGATTGCCTTGCCCTTAAAATTGTCACTATCTGTATACAGACTGTGTATATACATCGAAGACTGCGTTACTATCTTATTTACAGAATAGAACTTCTCATTGGCTGCCTGAGCCTGCTTATCAACGATTTTGACAAGATAATCTTCGGCCTGATCAAGGAGCGAGTCTTTGGCTATTGTCGAGGAGTTAAGCCCAAGTGTGATATTGGTGTGCTCGAATTCCTCCACCATAGAGTTCATAAAATAATAAGACGCCCCGAAGATGATAAGAAGTGAGCCAAGGGACATTATCATGATAACAAGAAGGATCTTAATACTGATTTTCATATTTCTAAACATATTTAACCTCATGTCGCGAGCAAAGTAAGTGGCTTATAGGGTTCAAATTGATGGAGCTCGCGGCATCAATCTGTTTTTGAAAATGGAACAATCTCAAAATTAAGCCTACGGTTAAATTGTATATTGATTAAGCGCAGTCAAAAGAATATCTTCTATAAAATCTTCATATGCTATACCCATAAGCTGCGCTTCCCTGGGCATTAGAGAATTCTTTTTCAGCCCCGGAACGGCGTTGATCTCAAGTACATATGCCTCATTACCTGTATCCGAAACCATAAAATCAACTCTGGCAAGGCCTCTTGCATAAGTGATATTCCAGACTTTCCTTGCTGTTTTTAATATTTCATCTTCAAGCTCTTTTTCCAATGAGCTTTTTGCTATGTCATAGTTACCTGTAAATACGATAAGCTGTGGGTCATCAGGCCTGTTCGAAGAAAAAAGGTCAAGATCTCTTCCCTCTACAACAGGAAGAGACACTATATCTCCTTTTCTTTCATATATACCTGCTGTATAGAATTTCCCATTAATATATCGTTCCAAAAGGATCGGATCGTCATATTTAAAGATGTCTTCAATCTTTGGAAGATCGTCAGGTCCTTGGATCAAGGTTATCCCATAACTTCCGCCCTGAGTCGGCGCCTTGGCTACAAAAGGATATCCTAAGGCATCAAAATCAAAATCGCCCTGCATGAATCTTGACTTATACAGAATCTCCCACTTTGGAGTTCTGATATTATATTTGTCAAAAAGAGATTTGCACAATATCTTGTCATTTATAAGGCTGGCAGCCCTCATTCCGCTTCCTGTATAAGGAATCTTCTCATGCTCCAGCATACCTTGAAGAGTACCGTCTCCGTACCCCTTGCCCTGAGTACAGACAAAGACAACATCCGTACCTGCTGCCTTGATCGTAGCCATAATATCCATGCCAAATTCTATAAGTTTTGTCTTATAGCCTTTTGAATTCAGGGCATCGGCTATATCATGAGCATTTTGTGAAGATGCATATCTTTCTTCAGAAGTTCCGCCATAAACAATACTGATATTCATAAGCTATGGTCTCCTATTATGATGCAGTTCGTTTTTCTTTTTCCCAAGTATTATGAATAAAATGGCCATCAAGCCGAATATAACCGCCAGAAGCCTTATACCGGCCTGGTATCCTATCATGATAGCTGCGGCAAATACAAAAGGGCCTATCATCTCTAACATCTTCTTGGTAAAAGACAGAACCGACAGCGATCTGGAAGCGCCCAAATGCTCTATAGCCGGAAGACTTAGATAATAATTGTTCTGAACGCCAAATCCAAAACTGTCAGCAAGCCCCAGTAATCCTGCACCAAGGAAAGGAAGCAATATGCCTGATCCAAATCCCGGTACAAAAAGACTTACAGCTATCATAAGACTATATACTATATTCATAGTCTTTAAAGACTTGTCTGCAGCTGTTATAAGGAACATAGATAGCATAGGCCCCGCATATACAATGATGATTCCATATATCAGCTGTGCACGTCCTACATCTGTTGTAGATGCTCCCATATTCTGGAAATACAAGGGCAGATAATATGTTAGATAAGATGCAGCGATGCTTGCGGGAGCTATCATAAGTATTACAAATATTATTGCCTGGATTTTCTGAGCAAAAGGAATAGTATCACTTGATAAAAATTTGCCTTCTTTAGTATCTGTATGTAAAGAGTCAACGCCTTTCTTAGCATTATTCGTATTTTTACGAGGAAGGATGGAATTCTCAAGCTTTATTATAAAAAGTGAAGTCATGATCGTAAGAACTGCTGATATGGCAAATACTGTCCTATATCCAAATATATCTGCAAGAATAGCTCCAAGAGCGGATCCGCAGTTCATGCCTGCATATATACCGGCATTAAGAAGTGCAAAGCCAAGGAGCTTTTCTTTTTCATCTTTGCCAAAAAGTGACAGATTCCTAAGAGTCATCCAGCAAAGGCCATACCCAAGGCCTACTACTGCTCTTGACAATATGAACACAGGCAGATTTGGTGATACTGCAGATATAAAGGTTCCAAGTGCAACAAGTATAAGGCCTGACATAAAAGGCAGTTTCCAGCCTTTTCGTTCGAGAATAATAGTAGTAATAAAAATGGCTGAACATGTAAGAAGCGTCTCAGCAGATTGCGGAAGACCTGCTGCCGTGTTGTCAGATATAAAAGAAAGCGGATTTATAAGCTCTTTGGCCATAGTAGGTATGAAAGCTGAAGACAGTCTTGATGCAAAGTAAAACACAAATGAAATCTGCCTTATATAATACAAAGCACTGATCATCTTACTTTGATTATCTTCAACAACAGCCGTGCCAAGTGAATCATCCGTAATAGATGCTTCTATCTTTCTTTGGATGATCCTAAGCATCATAATAACAATCTCAACAGAAAAAAAGATCGAGGTTACAAGTACTGTCAATAAGTCAAGGATTTCATTTCTTAATTCATCGTGATTGTAGGTTCTGTCTATTATGAATTTGATACGCCTTCCGTCTCCAAAAGGAAAAGTATAATTATCCTCTACGGACAACGTACCAATAAGATTTTGATCAGAAGAATGAATGACATTACCATCTTCATCTAAAACCATGATATCGGTTATAGAGAAACTTAGAAGGTGCGTAAGATCACGATCCAAGTCCTCATCAGTTGATCTTTCTGCAACTGTAGTAGCATATCTGATCTTGTCATAAACCTGATAATTAAGGATCTGGTTATGCACGGATATGATCTCAAAGAAAAAAGCCATCTGGATTATAACAAGTACTGTGATCAAAATAGCATTGATATTAACCGCTTCCAGCTTTCCATAAATATTGAACACAGGACCTCTGGCAAAAAAAGCTGCAAGACAAATAATAGCTATAATAGTAAGTATGATCAAAATATTGAAAGGCTCAGTAGTATACTCTGAAGGCTTACCAACATTCAGCACCCAGAGGAAAACTGCAACCAGTATTATCGTTAGCGTAGATCCGGCAAAAAGGTATGCTCTTATCTTATTCATACATAACCTCATCCGATGGTTGGAACTACAGTCTGATCTTTCACAAGTTCATAGAAAGCACCGCCAAGAGCCATAAGCTCGTCATAGGTGCCTTCTTCTTTTATATTACCATTTTCAAGAAGTATTATCCTGGAGCATTGTCTTATCGTTGAAAGCCTGTGTGCTATGATGATCCTGGTACACTTTAGTTTATCAAGAGCATCGCATACATTCTTTTGAGTTGTATTATCAAGAGAGCTGGTTGCTTCATCAAACATAAGTATCCTGGGATTACCTGCTATCGCTCTTGCAATAAGGATGCGCTGCTTCTGTCCTCCAGACATATTGCTTCCGTCTTCTGTAACAAGCGTAGCCATACCCATAGGCATCTTTCTTATATCATCAGCAAGACCTGCTTTCCTGGCTGCTTCCCAGGCATCATCAATTGATAATCCCGGAGCTGCAACAGCAATATTGGAATATATATCTCCTGTAAAAAGAGAACCATTCTGCATTACAGTTCCTATCTTCTGTCTTAAGGATTTTAGATCTATAGAGGATAAATCCTTGCCATCATAGAAGATTCCGCCTTTTTCAGGTTCTTCAAATCCTAGCAAAAGTCTAAGAAGTGTAGATTTGCCGCATCCTGTTTTGCCAACTATAGCCACATACTCTCCGGGCTTAATCTTTAGAGATAGATTGTCTATGACAGGAGGCATCTCGCTGGAATATCTAAATGTAACATTATTAAGTTCAATAGACCCGGACAGACTTTGAATAACCTGCTTGTCCTGACTGATCTCAGGTTCAGTTTCAAAAATAGGCTTTGCCATATCTATTACAGGACTAAGCTTGGCTATAGTGGCAACTGCAGTTGTCAACGAGCTAAGTGCTCCTGATACAAAGGCAAATCCGGTAGTAAAAGCAATATAGTCTGCGGCACTGATTCCGTTTTTATAAGAGATTACGTATAATACTATGGTTCCTATAGTTGACACAGCTGTATTAAGAACCGGGTATATCTTTAGAAATGTTGGCGGATTATAAGCATGACGCAGCATCCTTGCATATATTTCTCCCCATTTGGCAAAAGCTCTTTTCTCTGCGCCGGATAACTTGATCTTATGTATGCCGCTTATCATGGCATAAGAAAGTCCCTGTTCCTTGGCGGAGGTCTCCATGTGCTCTTTGGTTATAGGAATCTGCATGTATACTGCCAGAAGAGTTATCCCTGATTTGATGAGCGTTATTATAAGTGCAGGAATAACTAAAAACGATGCATAAAAACTAATCTGTATCAGGTAGGTCAATGATATGACTGCTGTAAATATCGCTGACAAACCCGAATTAAATATACTGTTGATGATCATGGCGATATATTCACTTCTTCCTGCCAATTCACCAGCACTGAACTTTCTGAAAAAGTCTGAAGGAAGTGATAATATACGCATCATGGTCGCAGCCTGAAGATTGATATCAAGCCTTGTGGATACTCTTACAAGAACTATCTCTTCGACAAGCTTGAACAATATCATACTGATCTGTACAAGAGTAAGAAATACACCTATCGCAAGTAGTGGTATGGTCTGTCCATAATCGATCACTTCACCAAATATTCTCTTTGTAAGTGAAGTTATGATCATACCGGTTATCGTGGTTAACACAAGCATGGTAACATATATAACCACGTCTGATCTATAAATGTTCTCAGCTGCATAGATCATAAGATCATGCATACCGATCTTGCGCATTGGAAGGGGCTTATAGAAAGCGACAGCCTTTTTTTCAATAAGATGTTCATTAAGTGTTGTGACTTTAACCCTTCTGCCTAGCTTATTGTCATAAAAAGTATATCCTCCAAGATGCCCTGGAATAAGAGCAATAACAGATCCATCATCTGATCTTACAGCCAGCATGGCACCTGTAGCATCATCAAACCACTCTCCTGTCAGCTCAACTTCCCTGTGCATGATGCCATGAGGACGAAGGAGGTATTCCATCTCGTCTTCGGGCTTATCTATATTGTTTGGAACTTCCGAAGGAACGATATGATAGAAATACATGATCTCATGCAAAGCTTCCCTTGTGGCAAGCGAATCGTCGCCAAGGATTTCTGACAAGCGCTTACCGGTGACTGCACTTGCAATCCTAAGAAAAGCTTCGTCAAAAGCTTTCTGATCGGCCCTATTTCTTTCTTTTATCTGTTCATCAAACCATCCCATGTGATTCTCCGGATTTGTTTTTTTCTTATGGATGTACTTCTATGTCCCACCGCAAAACTCCGCATATTTGCCCTTCATAGCATAGAGCTGATCGTGGGTCCCCTGTTCTATAATGCGTCCATTATCAAGGACTACTATCTTGTCACAATCACGTACAGTAGATAATCTGTGAGCTATCACTATACAGGTTATACCTCTGTTTTTTATTGCTTTTACAACTTCTTTTTCAGTCTTGGCATCAAGAGCACTGGTTGCCTCATCCATGATTATTATTGTTGGATCCTGAGCAAGTACTCTGGCTATTTCAATTCTTTGCTTTTCACCGCCTGAGAGATCTTTGCCACCTTCGCAGATCCTGTATTTATATCCTCCGAGACGTTTCATTATATCGTCGTGTATCTGAGCATCTCTTGCAGCAAGGATCATTTCAAAATCCTCAATAGAGCTGTCCCACATCTTGATATTAGAAGCTATCGTATCTTCAAAAAGAACAATATTTTGATCTACAACTGCAAGAGACCCTGTGAAAACACTTCTATCTATCTCTTGTATATTTTGACCATCAAATAGTATCTGCCCGCTCCAGGGAAGATACAGACCTGATAGCAGTTTAGACAAAGTTGATTTGCCGCATCCGGAGGCTCCGACTATTGCTACACTTGAGCCTTTATCAATAGTAAGATTTAAGTTTTTGATCAAAGGTTCATCAAGCCTTGAATATCCGAAGGTCAGATCTTTTATGATAATATCGCCGGATAACTTATCATAACTGTGTCCGGCGTCTTCATTTAAGCTATAACTCACAGGGTCATCAGGATATAGAAGTACATCATTCATAAGATTTATATCTGTCTCCATCTCCTGAAATGTCTGCCCTGCAGATATCAAGGTTCTTGCGGGAGTCATAAAAGATGAAACGAAGCCTTGAAATGCAACCAGCATACCCTCTGTAAAAAGGCCATTGATAGTAAGCCATATACCAAGAACCATGATGACAGAATTATTGATCGCACTGATAATAGCCGGAATAGTCCCCATCACATGCTCAAGCTCTATATAGTTTACGTTCTGCTTATTGGCAGCAGCCTGTATCCCTGACCACCTTTCAAAGAAACTGTTCTCAGCTCCGCTTCCTTTTATAGTCTCTATCATGCTGATCCCTGAGACTGTACTTTGATATAATCTTGCATTGTCCATAGCAAGAACTTTGGCAAGATCTACTCTTTTATGAGTTATGATCCTTGATACTGTAAGGTTAATGATAACTGTGACTATGCCTATAGCCGATAATATATAGCTGTATCTGATCATTACAATAAGGTAAAAGATCATCATGCCGCATTGAAGTGCAAGCGGTGATATGACATTAATGAGTCTGGAAGCTATACCCTCATTGGTGTTTTTGCGCTGCTGTATATCACCTGCCATCCTCTGGGCAAAGAACTCCATAGGAAGATGCAGAACCTTCCACATGTATGTCGTGGCACCTATAGATGAAAACTTACCTTCGATCCTTAGGCTGTTGATAGCAGATATGAAACTTACTACGATTAAAACAATTGATATAACAGATAAAGAAGCAATAAAGGGAATGAACCATCGCGGATTATTGCCTGTTAAGATCTTGTCCAAAAAGATTCTTGAGTATCCTGACAGTATGATTCCCGATATGGCTATAATCACAGATGTGATCACAGAAAATGCGATCGCCTGCCCTGTACCTTCTAACCTTTCTTTGATAAAAGAAGATATTTTGAAAGGAGAACCGGAAGGTTCAAAATCTTCAGAAGGCTCGAACATAAGAACAACGCCTGTGAAGCCTTCATCAAATCTGTCCATGGACATTTTAATACGGCCTCTTGCAGGATCGTTGACATAGACTTTGCCGTTCTTAAAACCATTTACAACTATAAAATGATTGAATTCCCAGAAAACTATGCATGGAAAATGACCGTTTTGCCTAAGTTCTTCAGGTTCAAAACGGTATCCTTGTGCCACAAGTCCAAGTTTTCTTGCAGCTATTAGTATATTTTTGGCATTGGATCCATTTCTGGATACGCCGCACATAAGACGCATCTGATCTAGCGGGATCCATTTATCATAGTACGCAAGTACCATGCACAAAGAAGCTGCGCCGCATTCTGTTGCTTCCATCTGAATAGTCATAGGGACTTTGGCAACTTTATGCACAGAAGGCTTATTGATTTTTTTCATATTATGTTTTCTTTCTTGAATTTCATATTCAAGAATGTATTGTCATTAGTTTGTAATAAACGTTATAGGCGCTACGTACCTAGTTGAGCCATCGTCCATAGTTTCTTCAACTCTTCCGAATATCCCCCATACAAGCATGCCTATAAGAATAAGGCATGCACCAAGCAAAATGATCCATATACCAGGAGAGGAAATACGTATATAATCATTTAATTTTTCGGGGGAACCAATCTTCTCGACACTTTTGGGCCTGAAAACACTATCACTCATCTACTACTCCCGTCTCAATTATTTGTTATCAAAGATATGCAATAACAGTCCTATAAACAGGCATTAGAATAATTTAAAGATCCTGAGAATATTGTGACCGTCCTTGTACTCATATATGACACTATCCATGGTCTTTTTTACTATAAAGATGCCAAGGCCGCCAATTTGACGATCTGACGCGCTTAAGGTTGTATCCGGATCCTCTCTTTTAAGCGGATCATAAGGTGTCCCACTATCTATAAAAGTAATATTGACACCGGGAGAATCCTCACTTTTTTCAATCTGCACAGTAACAAGCCCATTACCATCCTCATAGGCGTAATAGGCTATATTAGAAAAGATCTCATCTATTGCAACGTCAATCTGAATCTGTGTCTTAGGAGGACAGCCAAGAGCTTCCAATTCCTCATCTATAAACGAAGTGACAGTATCAAGACATTCGACATTGGCCTTGGTAGTCAATTCCTTCATAATCAACTCCTTTGAAAATGAGAACATTTTCAAAAATATGGCATCAGATCAAATGATCGTAAGGATATCTGAAAAACCTGTTACTTCAAAAATATCCTTAACGGCAGCGCTTACATTTTTGATGCACATAGATCCTTGTTTATTCATTATTTTTTGTGCTGCAAGAAGAACTCGCAGACCTGCAGATGAGATGTATTCAAGATTTTGAAGATCAAAAACAAGTTCTGAGGAGTTTCCGAGCTTTTCCTTAAGCTCTGACTCGAGCATAGGAGCTGTAGTAGTATCAAGTCTTCCATCAAGCTCTACATTCATTTTTCCACCATCGTTAGTTGTGTTGATATTCAGCATAGTATTCCTCCTTATGAGATGCATTATGCAAAAAATATATTTTTGAAGCGGTGTATATGAATAATGTGACTAAAAAATCATATTATATATTCATATCGGTATAATAAAGCAAAAATAGAGAACTAATCTTAAGAATGTAATAAGCAGTTGGTTCATATATGAATGTACAGCTAAATAAATATTACAAATGACCGAAATACAGATGTGTAGTACAGGAGTTTCAAGAAAGGAAAAATCCCATGAGCCTTCTAAAAAGGATTAAAAATGTGCTCATTCCCGAAACTGATGAAAAAATCCATGAACTCTTCGATATGAGCAACATGTCTGCTCTTAAAACTATGGGAATAATCACTGCCATAATCGAAGGGGTTTCTTTAATTATAACATTTATCATCCATATCGAAAATATACATTATGACCAGACAACTATAGTCATGACATCTGTAGTATTCGGATGCCTTCTGACAGCATTTTTTGCAGACCTTTTTGTCAAGAAAAAAATTCACGGTCATTATACAGCTGTTTTGATATCCGGTGTAAGTATAATCGTAATGGCAATCTTTGCCATGTACGTGTCATACATGAATTTTATCGATAACAGACAGGTCATCATCTTCTACGGAGTTAATATTTGCTTTGTATCTTTTTTCCATATAGCTCCTTTGTTCCAGATATTATTCCTTCTGACAGAGCATCTTATCTTCTATATGCTGTTATATAACTATAATGGTGCTAAAGGCGTCATAGCAGTCAATGGAGTTATATATCTGCTTATACTGCTTTCGGCCAGTATCATAAGCTATTATCGTGAAAAAGAGTTCATTATATCAACATATAAAGCCCAGACCATGGCACAGGATATACTGCTAAGATCGTATCAGGATCAGCTCACTGGCCTTCTTAACAGATACGCTCTCGATGCTATTCCAAACATCGAAAAGGGTGCTATCTGCCAGATTGCTATGGCTGACATAGATCATTTTAAAAACTTCAATGACAAATATGGACACCGAATAGGTGATGAAGTATTAAAGGCTACTGCCTCCTCTCTTCTTGATGTATTCAGAAAAAAGGACAGCTACCGCTATGGAGGAGATGAATTCCTTGTTATGACTACAATTCATACAGAAGACGTTTTTAGAGACAGACTTGCAACCTGGGAAAATAAGCTTTCGGAAGTCAGGATCGAGGGCGTGGATGATCCTATTAAAGTCAGCTACGGCGTGGCATCAGGTCGTATTAATAGCCAGGAAGATGTATTTGCCCTTATCAAAGATGCTGACAATAAACTCCAGAATATAAAATCTATAAGGCATAAAAAATAGAGCTATTAACTAATTGTTCTATCTTGTAGAGCGCAATTTATAAAACGCTTTTTCAATATCATTTATATCTATTGGCTTGGTGACATGGGCGTTCATCCCTGCATCAAGCGCTTTTTTTATGTCTTTGTCAAAGGCATTGGCTGTCATTGCTATAATGGGGATTTTGGTAGCATCCTCATGAGAACTTTGTCTTATAAGCCTGGTCGCCTCATAACCGTCAAGTTCCGGCATCTGAACATCCATAAGAATAAGATCATAGTTGTAAGCGGGACTGTTTAGATAAGTATCAATAAGTTTTCTCCCATTGGAGTCTATATGTATGACTGCTCCCTGACGCGAAAGGATCTCTGATAAAATCCCTGCATTTAGCTCATTATCTTCTGCCACAAGGATATTAAGGCCTTTAAGAATGCCGCGATAAGGCTGACTATCAAAACTTTTTGAGCTATCCTTGCTATCCGTGCAATATATACCATCTGGTCTTTCCGTGATCTTTTTTGAGGAGGATACTATATTATTATCATGAGCATCTGAAATTTCCTGCTCCACAGGTATAATTACAGTAAACACGCTTCCCCGGCCCAGCTTACTTTCAAAAGATAAACTTCCGCCCATTATAGTTACCAGATTCTTTATAAGAACAAGGCCAAGTCCGGTACCGCCGGGATCTGACGCATTGTCTTGGTGTTCTCTTTCAAAAGGTGTAAAGATACGCTCTTGGAATTCCTCGGACATACCGCGTCCGTTATCTTTGACAACAAAGATTATCTTATTATCACTACATTTTACAGTAAGTTCGATCAATCCGCCTTTATCTGTATATTTACATGCGTTGGATAAAAGATTTATGAGTATTTGCTTTAAATAGTTTTCATCACAGATGACGTTTCTATGATCAATGTTATCTATACTAATTGTGAAAATCTGATCTTTTTCATTAATAAGCGGATCTATGATGGTTCTTATATCATCAAGGCAGTCTTCTAAATTGAATTCTGCTTTTTTGCAACCAGCAAAGCCGGATTCTATCCTGCTCATATCAAGAATCTCACCTATTATATCAAGCATATAGCTTCCTGATTTAAGGATATTATCTGCATAGTCCTTAACTTTAGAGGTATCTGAGGGAATCTCTTTGATAAGCTTTGCATAGCCCATAATAGCATTTAATGGCGTGCGAATATCATGTGACATTCGATGGATGAACTGTCTTTGGTCACGGCTATAAGCTACTTCCTTATCAAGTTCTTTCTTAAGTCTTTGATTTTCTTTTTCAAGATCAGCCAGTTTAGGATCCACTTATTTTTTCTCCTATTGTTTGAAATTAACTATGTCCTATTTAAGTATATCGTAATATCGTCTTTTTTTAAATATACTGTCGCTTTCGGATGCGTCTATTCCGTCTATTCTTTCAATATGGTAAAATATATGTATTCTATAGTTCTATGCAGGGGGAATATCATGCAGAAAAATATCGAATCAGATACTCAAAAATATTACCAGGAAATGGATAAAGAGAATATACAAAAATTCAGGGAAGTTCTAAACACTCTTCCGGAGTTCTGCAGGGCGTATTTCAGATCAATAGCTGAAAATACCGCTGTAAGAACAAGGCTTGGCTATGCATACGATCTTAGGATCTTCTTCGAATTCTTGCATGAGTCCAACTCATCTTTGGCCAAAATGGATATCAAAGATTTCAAAGTTGAGATTCTTGATATGATCACAAGAGATGATATCGAGGAATACCTTGAATACATAACATTATATGACAAGGATGGCAAGGAATTCACCAATTCCGAGAATGGTAAAAAAAGAAAAATTGCAGCTCTTAGATCTATGTACAATTATTTTTTCAAGATGGATAAGATACAGACTAATGCTCCATCCAAGATCAACACACCAAAGCTGCACGAAAAAGCGATCATCAGACTTGAGCCAAACGAAGTTCAGAAGATGTTGGATATCGTAGAAGACGGCAAAGAGCTTACAAAGACTCAGAAAAGATTCCATGATAAGACCAAAGTCCGTGATACAGCTCTTGTAACTTTACTTCTTGGAACGGGTATACGTGTATCAGAATGTGTAGGTCTTGATATTGATGATATAGATTTTAATACTAATGGTATCAGGGTTCATAGAAAAGGTGGAAACGAATCAATCGTATATTTCGGTCAGGAAGTTGAAGAAGCGCTTAAAGCTTATCTATCCCAGCGAAATCTGATAGTAGCAAATTCCGGTCATGAAGAAGCTCTATTCCTATCATTACAGAATCGAAGGATCACAGTTAGAGCTGTTGAAAATCTTGTCAAAAAATATGCATCGAACGTAACTACTCTAAAAAAGATAACGCCTCACAAGCTTCGTAGTACTTTTGGTACAAATCTTTATAATGAAACGGGTGATATATATCTGGTAGCTGATGTTCTGGGTCATAAGGATGTCAATACAACACGTAAGCATTATGCTGCTCAGAGCGATGCCAACAGGCGTCTTGCAGCCAAAATGGTGCACCTACGCGGTGAAAACGACGTGGATTCTGAGTATTGATTAGTTTTAGTAATTAACTAAAAACCCCCAAGAAAACTTAATCTCTTGGGGGTGGATGTATTTATAAATCAGATGCCTCGATCTGCTGGCCGTCTCTCCAGATTCTTTCAAGGTCGTAGAACTTTCTGTTCTCATCGTCGAAGATGTGAACTATGATGTCGCCGTAGTCCATAAGGATCCACTTAGCGCCTTCGTAGCCTTCGATATCCTTAGCTTCGTAGCCTGCTCTTCCAAGAGCTTCATCTACGTGATCTCCAAGAGCCTTGACCTGCTTGGTGCTTGATCCGCTTGCAATGATGAAAAGATCAGCCATTACTGAAACTTCGCTTATATCAAGTACTCTTACGTCTTCTGCTTTTGTGTCATCAAGTGCCTTTATGGCAAGTCTTGCCATTTCTTTTGACTTTTCTGTTATATTACTCAAATTAATTCACCTTTCTAAAACAAATGATTAAAATCTGCCTTCGGTTACAAAATATAGAATTGATGGAAGGCTGACACATTAAATATCGTTTGTATCTTTATAATTTTCCTACAATATCTGCATAAAACTCATAGGTCTTGATGGTCATAGGATCCATTTCATCGTCCTGGCCTCCCAGATAATCAAGTGAGTTCTTTAAGATATGGTATACTGCCCTGTCAAGATCAGAAAGAGCTTCTTTTCTAATGACGTCCATGTCTTTAAGCATCTTTCTGTTAGGCTCTATAAAATCAGCTGTGAAGATGATCTTATCGAGCTTTGTCATATCAGGACGTCCTGTTGTATGATATCTTATCGCATCAAGAATATAGGGATCATCTATGTCATATTTATGTCTTGCAAGACACATTCCTGCTTTGGCATGTATGAGCTTCTTGTTCCTCATCTCGATATCAGTTAGCTCAACACCATACTTTTTACATATCTCTATCTGCTCACTGTGAGGTATGCACTTGGCACAGTCATGAAGCATTCCGGCTATAACAGCTTTCTCTATATCTTCATCGAACACAAATGCCATATTAGCTGCTGTATATGCGACTCCAAGAGTATGATCAAATCTGTCCTTTTTAAGGACCTTTTCCATCTCAATACGATATTTCTGAGATGCTTCTATAATTTTCATTGATGAAACAAGATCCTTTCTTATGGCGCTATTTTGTCTGGAGCTTCCATGATGTCATCTTCGCATGCACCATTTTCTGAATAAAGCCCCTTTAATGCTATATACTCTATACAAGCATCAGGCAGCAGGTACTTGATCGACTTATCTGCTCTTACCCTGTCTCTTATCATGGTTGATGATATTCCAAGTCTTTCCATATGTATAGATTCTATCCTTGCTTCAGGAACCATGGTCTGAAGTTCTTTGATCCTTGTCTGCAGGTTCTCTTCATCAGTATCATCACGTACTGCAGCAAGTATAGTACAAGCTCTTAATACATCTTCAAAACGAACCCACTTATCGATCATATTGAGAGTATCTGCGCCAACAATGAAGTAGAGTTCATCTCCCGGATACATATCTGAGAGCTGTTCGAGAGTCTCAATTGTATATGTATCACCTGGTCTGTCGATCTCTATTCTTGATACCTTGAAGAATGGATTATCTTCAGTAGCTTTTTTTACAAGCTGATATCTGATCTCGCCGCTTGGTATATCCTGGCCTTTCTTAAAATACGATTCTCCACTTGGAATGAAGATAACCCTATCGAGTTTAAACTGCTCTCTTGCACATTCTGCAATAAATAAATGAGCATTATGAATAGGATTAAATGTTCCGCCTATTATTCCAATACGTCTTTTTTCCATAACTAGCCATCCTTTTTTATACTAATACATTCCTGTATCACTGATTTATAAATATGTATTACAGTATATGAAACTCAGGAATGCATTATATTATTTTTTAAGTAAAGGACCCGTGCCTACTTATGTTTATTGTAGCACAATGTTAGTGCTTGATTTATTAAGATCAGATTAATTTTCCAAGAATAGAGATATGCAAAAACATAAGTATATTATTATTTTCTTGGAAGGATGATCTCAGGATTTTCCTGAAATCTCTTGTAAAGAACAACCTTACGTCCGATCACTTCAACAAGGTCTGATCTTGTACGCTCAGCAAGCATGATTCCTGCTGTCTTAACATCTTCAGGACAGTTTTTTAAGATTGTTATCTTAATAAGTTCTCTTGTATTAAATGCCTCTGATACAGCTGTTATTACTTCAGGAGAAACAGCACTTTTGCCTACCTGAAAGATAGGATCAACTGTCTGGGCAAGGCTTCTTAAATAAGCTCTCTGTTTACTTGTAAACTGCATATTATATTCACACTTTCCAGGCTGTAACAGCCTTCTACATAATCAATAAAACTCTAACGATGATATGAAATTGGTATAGTCATGACAGTATGTCAAAAGACTTAGAAGTTTTCTAATACCAGGCAATAAGACTTATTCATTGTCAAAATCATCCATATCAATGTCATCCATATCAAAATCTGCAGGGTCGAACTCATCTGAAGTATCATCAGGAGACTTGGTGTCTGCATTCCTGTAATAATCAAATGCAAGACCATACATACGTACAGTATCTCCTTCCTGAATGTTAAGTTCTTCAAGTCTGTCAAGGATTCCGTTTTCTGCAAGGAAATTCTGGAAGAAGGCAAAACCTTTTTCAGAATCAAGGTTGGTATAACCAAGCATCTTCTCGATCTTAGGGCCTTCTACAACATACTCATGTTCCTTGGAATCATATTCTACTGTGAATGCTTCATTGACAGTCTTAAGCTCAACTTCAGGATCATATTCCTGATCATATACAACAGGCTTTTCGCCAAGTTCTTCAAGATTGGTGCTTACATAATACAAAAGCTCTTTAAGACCCGTTCCTGTAAGAGTGGAAAGAGGGAATACTTTTACACCCTTAGGCTCAAACTCAGCCTTGATCTTATCAACAACTTCCTTGGCCTCTTCTTCTGTAAGCATATCTAGCTTATTAGCTGCGATTATCTGCTTCTTGCTGCCAAGATCAGAATTGTAATTGGCAAGTTCCTTGTTGATAGCATATATATCTTCGATCGGGTCACGGCCTTCTGTTGAGGCTGCATCGACCACGTGAATTATCATTCTGGTTCTGTCTATATGGCGGAGGAACTCATGTCCAAGACCTGCACCTTCTGATGCACCTTCTATAAGGCCGGGTATATCTGCAACTACAAATCCCTTTGCATCATGAAGATCAACAACACCAAGCATAGGTGTAAGTGTAGTGAAGTGATAGTTCGCTACCTTGGGCTTTGCATTGGATACCTTGGAAAGGAAAGTTGATTTACCTACATTAGGAAAGCCTGCAAGACCTACGTCTGCAATAACTTTAAGCTCTAATATAAGTTCAAGTTCCTTGGCCGGTTGTCCGGGTTGTGCATATTTGGGCGCCTGCATTGTAGATGTGGCATAATGCATATTACCATTGCCACCTCTTCCGCCTTTTAATAAAATTACTCTGTGATTGTCGCCTGACATATCGGCAATGACTTTGCCGCTTGAGGCTTCTCTGATAACAGTGCCTTCAGGGACTCTTAACACGATGTCCTTACCGGATTTGCCGGTACATCTGTTCTGTCCGCCTTCAGCGCCGTCTTCTGCCTTGTATTTACCACCATAGTGATAATCTGACAGTGTATTAAGACCGTTATCTACCTGAAAGATAACATCGCCGCCCTTACCGCCATCTCCGCCGTTAGGGCCACCTGATGCGACGAATTTTTCTCTGCGAAAAGAAACGTGGCCGTCGCCGCCTTTACCGCTTCTTACATAAATCCTTGCCTGATCTACAAACTGAGGCATTATATACTCCGTTTCTGACCGTCATCACAGAAAATGCATATAACTTCTAGAATCATTTAATTCCAACAGTCTAACAAATATGCCTTTTCCATTCCATCAGTCGAATCTTTTTTCTAAAAAAGGGGCTCCGAACTTATGCGTCCGGAGTCCCCATTAATTGCTCAAAACATGCGCTAAATAATAAATTACTCAGCCTTTTCTACAGGATGAACACTTGCCTGAGTCTTGCTTCTGCCTTTACGCTCAAATCTAAGAACGCCATCAACAAGAGCAAATAATGTATCATCAGAACCGATGCCTACATTAACACCAGGATGAATATGTGTTCCACGCTGTCTGTAAAGAATGTTTCCAGCCTTTACGAACTGACCATCAGCTCTTTTTGCTCCAAGGCGCTTTGACTCAGAATCACGACCGTTCTTGGTTGATCCTACACCTTTCTTATGAGCAAAAAATTGAAGGTTCATGTTTAACATGGCCTATACCTCCTCGAATTTAATGTTCAAAAATTCTTTCCCATACTGTTCATAGATACCATTAACGCCGAGTTCGTATGATTTCATCAAAAGCGTTGCTTCATCAGAAATATTACCGGTCCTGTTCCTGAATGAACAAGTGATAATACCTTTATCTTCATCGGACGATACATCAATCAGATCGCCTGCAAAAGCTTCGATTGAATTGATAGTGTTGATGGTCAGCACCGAGAGCGCTGCACATACAATGTCCTGACCATATTCGGCAAAACCTGCATGTCCGTCACACTTAAATCCCTTGTACCAGCCTCTGGAGTTCTTCTGAATTGTAATGTCTGTCATAGTATATGTCTTTCAGTATGCGTATTAATTACTACTTCTGCTTTACATTACAGAGAGATCTTGTTGATCTTAACCTGTGTGAAAGCCTGTCTGTGACCATTCTTCTTATGATATCCAGACTTTGGTTTGTACTTGTAAACAACAACCTTACGAGCACGATCCTGCTTTACAACTGTAGCCTCAACCTTAGCTGATGCAACGTCGCCAGCAACCTTAAGCTCCTTGTCATCGTTAACAGCAATAACCTGATCGAATGTAACCTTCTCGTCAGCTGCAGCATCCAGCTTCTCAACGTTGATTACATCACCTTCGGAAACCTTGTACTGCTTACCACCTGTAACAATAATTGCGTACATAAGGCACCTCCTTCTTCAAAAAACTCGCTAACTATGGTGATGCTGTCAGATTCAAAATGAATCTTTCAGACATGCTTGTACCTCGTTAAGCGGCATACTCTGATATAATACCCTCTATTTTCTTATTTGTCAATCGATATTTTGTTTTTTCTTCAAAAAGAATATTGTAGGAAGAAGGCGTACAAACCAGAGTTTCATTCGATTGGCCGTACCTACGATATTTGATTTCCACTTATCGTAATTTCGCATATAAATTTCTTTAACTTTCCTGCCTTCTTCTATCCAGTCATTAGACAGACAGTAGGAATAGCTTTGTTCCAGCTTCCATAGCGCCTTGGTCTTGATCTGACACAAAAGATCGTATGGTGGTTTATGACTTTCTATAATATCAACAGATTTAGCCATAGTCCTGACTGTTGATATAATACGCTGCCTACCCATGGGATTGAGTTCACTGTTTTCATCAACCCTGTGATAATACAACCTGTCCTTGATCCAGACAAAAGTACCTTTTTGACATCCGGCTTCTACATTAAAAAGCATGCTTTCAAGAAAATTACCTCTTGTAAAAGAAATCCCTTCTATGAAACTCTTTTTGTAAAGTTTATTCCAAACGACTGCTGCGGCCGGATTGCCCTGTGCAAGGAACTCTTTGAGAAAAGATATATTATCACCAACTCTGTTCATCTCATGCCATATGCTGATCCTGGTATTACCTTTTCTGTCTATGATTCTTTCAAAACAGGTCACAACATCAGCATTATTGTCTTTGGCAGCTTTTAGCATTTTTTCATAAAAGTGACTGTCAAGATAGTCATCAGAATCAATGAATGATATATACTCACCCTTAGCAGAATACAGCCCCGCATTTCGTGCTGCTGCAACTCCCCCTCTTGCCTGATGGATGACATGGATCCTCTTGTCGTTTTTGGCCCAGTTATCGCATATAGAATAGGTCTTATCGGTGGATCCGTCATCAACCAGTATGATCTGGAGATTTTCGTGAGTCTGATTATGAAGTGACTGCAAACATTCCGGGAGGAATTTCTTGTCATTATAAACCGGAATAACAACACTTATCAGATCATTATAAGAAGTTAAGGTTTCTTCTGCCATATTATCCCCCTTCTTAATGCATGGTTATCGCTGTAAAAAAGGAGCCTTTTGATTATAATATAACCAAATAATTCACTATATTGATCAGCAAATGGCCAGATTGTATAGCGTTACATTATTATATCGGCACAAAAAGCATCTTATGACAGGTGTTTTCTTTATTAAATTTACACTAATGTAAGAAAATGTGTTAAAATCTATTTATAAATTATTTACAAGAGCACAAAGCGTGTTATGCTCTGTTTTTTTATTTCAAATCTGTTTCAAAAATACAATAGTAAAAGGATTTTGAAGATGCCTTATGTAAGTTATCAAATGCCGGCATATAGGTCATTTGGTCACTTTCAAAGTGCATTTTTAGTCATTTACTATATATAACAACTTGCCGAGGGGGTTAAGGTAATTATGAATCCGATTAAAGAAATTCAAAAACAAAAATATGCTGACTCATTTAAAGCACTTAAGATCATTCAGCTGATACTGATGATACTCGTTATCATAGTCTACATCATTCTATTTATGTCTGTTCCTGATATGCGCAATTATGTGGAACATTCTAATCTATTAAAAGTAACAAATATCTCACTATTTGTATTGATACTAATTGGCATACTGGTAACTATCTTTGATCTGTCCAAATATGTGCCTGTACTGACTGAATACGAAGAACAGAAAAATAAATCATATCTAGATGCTCTTACAGGTATTCCTAACAGATTTAGCTGTGATCTGGTATTTGAGATGTACGGCGAAGACAGAAAATTAAGTAATGTCGCCTGTGCTGTCATCATCATCAATAACCTTATCGATATCAACAGAGAAAAAGGCCGAATCGCCGGCAACCAGGCCCTTGTAGATTTCTCCTGGATGCTTGAAGATATCAGTGATGAGTACGGTTTTGCCGGAAGAAATGGTGGTAACGAATTCCTTCTTATTGTTGAAAACTGTGATGATCTTAAGATGAAAGAGTTCTTCCAGAAGCTTGATAAGCGTGTATATGAATATAATATGCAGCCTGGCAAAGACTCTATAGAAATAAGCTATGCGTATGTTATAAACAGTACCTTCCATGCAAGCAAGTTCTCTGATATCATTGCAGAAGCTTATAGAAAAATCAAAGAAAACAAAAAGAAACAAGCAAAAGCTCAGTAAGTATAAATTTATAGGACACCTTCGAAAACGTACGGCGCACCTTAAGGGCGTCGTACGTTTTGTAAGTGGACAGACTGAATAATAATATTATTAATCTTTTTTTATTCTGGTGATCTCTGCTATTCCAAGTTTTGTAAAGTCTATAAATTTGCTGCTTACCGGGTCCATGGAAAGTTCGGTGTTAAGAGTATTTTCAAGGAGTTTATAGTCTTTTTTTTCATTCATATTGATAAAATCTATAAGTATCATTCCTGAAAAATTTCGAAGTCGTATCTGGCGGGCGGATTCTATAGCAGCTTCAATATTGATATCAAGGAACAGATTTCCTTTTTTATCGACAGCTTTGCCCGTATTAACATCAATAACATGCATAGCCTCAGTTGATTCGATAACAAGGTATGCTCCACTTGATAGCCATACTTTCTTTAGTGATGCTTTTTCAAGAAGTGTTTGAAGGCCGTAAAGTATATTTATAGATCCGTCCTTGGGCGACAATAGTCTTCCTGTAACTTCCGGATGATCAGCATGAAAAGAGCTTGCATTATACATAGAAAAAAGCTCTGTATCGTCAGTAACAGTCTCCAGATTAATGGACTTTGCCAGATCATCTTTACTTGGAGTGCTTTTATTTGAGCATTTTGTCTCATGGTTTTTCAGGCTTTTTTGCTTCAGATTATAGTATTCAAGGCATCTATGAAGCTTATCGGAAAAATCGCGGTCGCTTGCAGTCTCATAAAGGCAGGTTGCAACCGATCTTGTAGCGCCGATTCTTAGCATTTCATCTATCTTGTCACATAGAAGGTCAACTTCTTTTCTTACAACATCAAAAGGATTAGAGTTTAGTACTCCTTTGTCATGATCAGGCTTGCAAGTTTCATTCTCGATTTTTTTATCAAGAAGATCTTCACATTCGGTTCTTGCTATAAGACCGTAAGTATCAGATATTCTTTCTCTTATAGAGAAGTCGTGCTTTAGTATAGCAATTATATCTTTTCTCTTCTCTTCAGATAGTTTCTTAGAACATCCTATTCCCTTCTGACCAAGGGTAATGGCGGCATATCGTCCGCTTATGGAAAGCTTGGTTGTAAGAACTACCTGTTTAGTCTTGACAGCAGGCTTTTTGACCTGAACAAGAACTATATCGCCGTTTCTAAGTTTGGGTTCATCTTCTGACTTTCTTGAAAGTATACATTCCGGAACTATATCTTTAAGATCAAGATATCCGATATTGTCCTTAACATTGGGGCTGTCTGACTTAAAGCGCACAAACGCTGCATTAATATTCCCGACAATATTCTCAACGTGGCCGGCATAGATATTCCCAACATAATCAGAGCTTCCACTTGTAGTATATGAAAGCTCTAATTTATTATCATCATATAGGCTTACCCTTATCTTTTTGTGAACATGTTCATTTAAAGCAGGAGCATCTTTTCTATAATTATTATCTGTTTCTCTTGTGATCAGTATTTTCATAATTCTTTATAGATTATTTTGTGATTTTTGATAAATTGTTCTATGTTTCCAGTAGTTGCCAAAAGTTTACTTTGACTATTATGTTTTTTCTAATAGTAAATTTAAGCATAAGGAAATAATTCTAAAAAAGAAGAATCTCCTTATGCCACTTTGAATTCTAAAAAAGGAAGTATTTTCTTATGCGCTATATTAAAGATATATTTTATATTTACCTTCGGTATCTGTCATAGGAACTTCATAGGTTCCCTTCTCATCTTCGCCTTTTAAGAATGTATCAACTCTGTGAAGCCTTATAGCATTGGGCTGCATCTGCTGACCTGACTCTCTCATGAAGTTCTCGATTACCATGCCGGGCTTTAAGTGATCAGCACTTCCGGAACTTACAAAGAGGTGAATACATGAGATATTATCATCAAGATTGTTATCAATATATCTGTATTCCGGATCAGAGTATCCTCTAAGGTCCTTCTTGGCTACAACCTCTGCCTTGAAGATAAGAGGCTTCATGTTGATCTGTGTTTCGCCCCTTTTGGTCTTCTTGATGGCAGGAAGTTCATCCTTGGCCATATACTCTTTAAGTTCATCTTCCCAGCCATCGGCAGGCTCCTTCCCTTCACGGAAAGTCAGGATCCACTCTGCTGCATCTACAAGAGTCATTGCCTTCTCAGACTTCTCGTCAAGTATGCAGGCATCAAGGATTTCTATGCCTTCGTTCATAACGCTATTGAGCTGATCGATAAGAGTCTTTATATCAGGCTCAGAATTCATCTGAATATCAAGATACTCTCCATCAGATGTTGCACCAACGCTCAAAGGCTCTGCAAATGACAGGACCTGATGAGGGCTGAAGCCTTCCGAATACTTAACGTCAATATCAGCACGTCTGTTAACTTTCTGAAAATATCTCATAAGGTCAAGGTGCCCAATAAAACGCACCGGACCTCTTTTGCTAAACTTTAATCTGATTTTTGTCATGAATATATACCTTTTAACTTGTAATAAGCGGCGGAGTTACTGATCATCCAAAGATGATCAGTAATCTCCCTTCCGAACATTTCTATTCACGAAATAAAATCATTCATGATTTTATTTCAGGAGTTAATGATCATCCGTGATGATCATTAATCTCCCTTATACCGCATAGCCTACGTCTTTGTCTGTCTTGGGTTCCATGCAGACTCCAACGCCGTACTGTCTTGCGCCGCAGCCCATGCACTGATTTGCGCAGTTCTTGGATATCTTAGCTTGTTGTGATGTATGCCACTCACGAAGAAGGAATGACTTTGTAACGCCGCAGTCAAGGATATCCCATGGGAATATCTCATCATCTGTTCTTGTACGGCTTACATAAAACCAAGGATCTATTCCCAGTTCTTCAAAAGTTTCCATCCATACATCATACTTGAAGTATTCGCCCCAGGCATCGTAGATACAGCCTTTCTCATAAGCTCTGAGGATTGCCTTGCAAAGCTTTCTGTCACCTCTTGCGAATACACCTTCAAGCATACTTGCATTAGCTTCGTGCCAGTTATACTTGATTCTCTTCTGGTTGACCTGAGATCTGATACCTGCTTTAGTTTTAGCTGCTTTTTCAAGGAACTCTTCGGGTCTGCACATAGGTGCCCACTGGAATGGAGTAAAGGGCTTTGGAACAAAGAAACTGGTGCTGGCTGTTATCTCAACAGACTGGCCGTTTCTCTTTTCCTTAGGTACTGTATCAAAATACTCGGCTGCAACTCTGTTACAAATCTCGCCGATACCTGCTATATCTTCATCAGTCTCCCACGGGTGTCCCAGCATGAAGTAGAACTTAACCTTGTTCCAGCCTCCAAGGAAGGCTTCATGAGAGCCTCTTATAATATCTTCTTCTGTGACGCCCTTATTTATAACGTCACGAAGGCGCTGGGAACCTGCCTCAGCAGCAAATGTAAGTGAACTCTTCTTGATATCCTGGACTTTGCTCATGACATCAAGTGAAAAGTTATCTATTCTAAGTGAAGGAAGTGAGATATTAACATGCTTACTTCCGCATTCTTTTAACAAAAAGTCAAGAAGCTGTGGAAGCTGCTCGTAGTCTGAAGTTGACAGTGAGCTTAGTGATATCTCTTCATATCCTGTGTTCTTTAAAAGCTCTACAGCCTGCTTTTCAAGGACTTCGTGGCTCTTCTCTCTCTTGGGCCTGTAAAGCTGACCTGCCTGACAGAAGCGGCATCCTCTTATGCAGCCGCGCATAACTTCAAGAACTATACGATCCTGAGTAGCCTTGATAAAAGGAACTACAGGCTTACTGGGATAGAAAGCGTGGTCAAGATCAGTTACGATATCTTTAGTGATATGTGATGGAATGCCTTCTATTGTAGGAAGCATGGATTCTATGGTGCCATCTTCCTTGTATTTGACTTCGTAAAGGGACGGAATGTACATTCCCGGGATTGATGCAGCTTTGATAAGGAAGTCGCGGCGTGAAGTTCCATCTGCCTTGCACTGCTCATAAAGGTCGAATAGGGCTCTGTAGTGGTTTTCACCCTCACCTATATAGAATATGTCAAAAAAGTCTGCGATCGGCTCAGGGTTGTAGGTACAAGGGCCGCCGCCGATAACGATCGGGTATGTCCAGTCGGTACGCTCTGCGCTTGTAAACGGAATGCCTGAAAGGTCTAAAACCTGCAGTATGTTGGTGTAGCAAAGCTCGTACTGAAGGGTGAATCCGAGGAAATCGAACTCTTTTACAGGGTCCTGGGATTCAAGGGCAAAAAGAGGGATCTTGTTCTCTCTCATGACCTGATTCATGTCAGTCCATGGCGAATAGACACGTTCGCACCATACGTCGTCGTAAGAATTGAACATGCCGTAGAGAATCTGAATACCCAGGTGGGACATTCCAATCTCGTATACATCGGGAAAGCAGAATGCAAAGCGAATCTTTACATCCTTCAAATCCTTGGTAACACTATTAACCTCGTTACCTATATATCTCTCCGGCTTTTCGCAGGAAAGCAAAATATCATCGCTAAGTGCCAGTTTTTCGTTCATAAAATCTCCATAAAAATTGTAGTGCAAAAGTTTTGGGAACCTTTTATCTCACCTATCATACCACATTTGGCTGTCTATTAAAAATAACGGAACAGATAATAATATCCATTCCGCTATAACCTAATGTAAATATTTACTTATGAAGCATCCCTATAATACTTGGCCTGAGCTTCGAACATCTCTGCATAGATTCCTGAAGGGATGTTTATCAGTTCATCATGTGTTCCATATTCCGCAATGTGTCCATCTGAAAATACCGCTATCTTGTCGCAGAATTTGCAGCTTGAAAGCCTGTGAGAGATATAGACTGCAGTTTTTCCACCGACAAGGGTGTGGAACTCTTTGTATACTTCATACTCTGCAAGCGGGTCAAGCGCAGCTGTAGGCTCATCAAGGATCACTATTGGAGATTCTTTGAAAAGAGCTCTTGAGATAGCTATCTTCTGCTGTTCTCCGCCTGAAGGTTCTATACCTTTTTCATCAAAGTACTTGAAAATATTGGTATTAAAGCCGTTATCAAGCTTTTTTACCAGATTCTTTAATCCAACCAGGTCTGTGTACTTGGACATTTTAGCATTACTTGCCTTGTCAAAAGCAATATTCTCGCCCATGCTGAAAGCAAAAAGCTTGAAATCCTGAAAGACAGGTGCTATCTGCTGCATGTACTCTTTATAATCGTATTCCTTGATATTAACACCATCTACTAATATCTCTCCCTCAGTAGGGTCATAGAGTCTGCACAAAAGTTTTATGAATGTGGTCTTACCGGCTCCGTTAAGACCTACGATTGAGAGGTGCTCACCAGATCTTATCTTAATACTTATATCATCAAGTATTTTCCTGTCTGTCTTAGGATAGGCAAAAGAGACATGTCTAAATTCTATCTCGTGATCTTTTTTCTCAATATGCTTATCACCCTTTGGAAGCGCTGCAGGATAATCCATGAAAACGACATACTCATAGGCATAATTACACCTCTTAACAAGCTCTGTAACATTCCATACAAGATTAAATAATGTATTTTCGAGAGAGCCCTCCGCGGTAATAAGCTGAGTGAACACACCTATTCCAAATGCTCCACCTATTGCAAGAAGCGCCACATAGAAGTATGTAAACATACTCTCTGCAAATACAGCTATTTCCAGTAATAAATCATATGGAAGTTCCTTATCTGCCTGCCATTTCCATGTGTCTATCTGCATTTTGGTATTATCTTTCCAGGCATTTAATATGATATCTTTGGCATTATAGAGTCTTATATCTTTTCCATAACGTGAATCTACAACTTCCCAGGCAAAATAGCCAAACATGTTATTAAACTTAGACAGCTTATTAAATGAAGCTACTGCAAATTTGTTGATCTTAGTTGTCAATGCAAAATGAAAAACAGCATATACAGCCAGTATCAACAGTAAAGCAGGTGCATGCAGGATAATAACAGTGGCAAGGCCTGCCATTTTGAATATGTTACCTGCAAACATAAAGACCTGTTCTGCAACTCCATAAACTCCTCCCGAGTACCAGCTCATGCCGGTTTTGGCTTTCTGCAGCTGATCGAGTGCTTCTTTGTCCTCAGTGAGCTGAAAGTCAAGTTCCATAGTCTGTTTGCCCAAAAGGACATCAAAATAACATTCAAGCCTTTCCTGATATTTGCCAAGAACGCTATTACTTTTTTCTATTAGCATTGTTGCTACAAATTCGCCTATTATCAAAACAGCTGCATAAAATATCAGCTTTTTAATGTCTCGCCCGCCGACAATCTCATCTACTATAAGCGGGGATATCATTATGGCAATGAAGGGCTGAGCGATCGAAACAATAGTCTTGATACTCTCCCATGCGAAGAAAAGAGGATATTTCCTTGCTGCAGTGCCGAACAAAACTCGTATAACAGAACTGATTTTATATAATGAGGTTTCTTTTTTGTTATCAGCCAACTTTTTCTACCTCGCTTTCTGCAGTCTCATCTTCGCGATAATACTGAGCCTGGACGTTAAACATTTCTGCGTATTTTCCATTTTGCACCATCAATTCATCATGGGTTCCAAGTTCAATCAATGATCCTTTTTCAAACATAGCAATCCTGTCGCAAAACCTTGTTGATGCCAGTCTGTGAGAAATGTATACTGCAGATTTTCGCCCGATCATTTCATCAAAAGATTCATATAATTTCTGCTCTGCTATAGCATCAAGAGCAGATGTCGGCTCATCAAGTACTACAAACTTACCGCCTTTGTAAAGAGCTCTTGCAAGAGCAAGCTTTTGCTTCTCTCCGCCTGACATATCGATACCATAATCTTCTATGATATTTGTAAGAGGCGAATCAATACCTTTTACCAAAGAATCAATCTTTTCTTTAAGCCCTGCTTCAATTACGCAGTTTAGTGCCTTTTCTTTGTCAAGGTCCTTGCCACTTTGCATAGCTATATTCTCAGCTATACTAAAAGCAAATATTTCAATGTTTTGGAATACAGGTGCAAACAGCTTGTAATAATCTTCTCTTTTGAATCTCCTGATATCTATGCCATTAAGAGTTATGATGCCTCCTGTCGGTTCATACAATCTTAAAAGGAGCTTTATCATAGTAGTCTTGCCTGCTCCGTTAAGGCCAACTACTGCAAGCTTTTCTCCGGCATTTATCTTCAAATTCAGATTTTTCAAGGAGTAATTGTCTGCTTTATAATACTTATACGAAACATTTTTAAATTCGATCTCATAGTTTTCAGCCTCAGGGATCGAGATACAATCTCGTTCATCCATATCAAGGTCAAGATCCAAAAATGATCTGAAGTCATCTACTTCAAGAGAAGCCTTCTTATAATCACCAAATCTCTGTAAAAAGTTTAAAAGTGCAGAAGAAAAAGCCATTGCCAAAGATAAGAACATCGTGAAATTCGACACGGACAAGCCTTTTCTAAATACAGAAACAAAAAGAGTTGTATAGATTAGACCCTTTATTATGACATAGGCTATCTGTACAACAAGAGCATGTTTAAACCAGAGATCTCTGTGAAGGTCGATCTTTTCAATTCGTTCTTTATTAACTTCTTCCTGCTTCTTCGACAGAAAATTACTTAGACCAAAGAGTCTGATATCTTTGGCAAAATCAAAATCCTGAGTAATTCTGGTCATGTATTCTGATTTGCGGGATGCAGCAGATATCTTGTTCCACACCTGCTCCTTATCCGTCTTCACAATCTTTCTGTAATACAGATATTGCAGCACTCCAAGAAGGATAAGTGCTATGATAAGCCTGTAATCAAGAATCAGAATAGCAGCAAAAGTGACAACAAGTGTAAAGGCGTTTGTCAAAACCTGCCTCATTAGTTGCATCATACCCTGTACACCGTTGTCATCAGAATTAGTTGCCCTCGTTGCACGCTCTGCAACGTCAAGTACATCCGGTCTTTCAATAAGCTCGTACCTAAGTGTAACAACCTTTGCAATTCTTTCTGTAAGCATACTCATACGAATGGATATAAGGTTGTACCATACTCTGTTATCAGCCAAAGTTCGTCCGATATTAAGCGCCAGATTTATGCTTCCTGCAACTAATATAAGCTTTGTCAGCTGCCGTATTCCTTCCTCTTTGCTTAATCCCATTTGAATGATATCGATGACGTATTTTCCAAAAATCCCCCAGAAATACAATAAGACGGAACTGCATACCATTCCCAGAATAACCAGAAAGATAACGCCTTTTTTATACTGCCACATCTTTTTCAGGATAAAAACAGTATTGCTCCATATCCCATATTCTTTATGAAGCGGGTTATCTTTGCTTTCTTTAAATTCGCTCTCCATGTTGCCACCCCCTTTTCTGACTTAGAGCAAAAAATAAGAAACAATTATAATTATATATATATTAAAAAAATATATAGTAATCATTTTTTGCTAATATATTCTCATTATTTGTTTTTAGATACATTGTCATTTATATATGAAATATGTCGATTATTCAAAAAAAGCCAACCGGACTGTGTCCAATTGGCTTCTTTTATCTATGAATTGTTCCTGCCTGCATATTTTTGAGTTTTATATCTCTTGTTGCTGTATATTCTTCAATAGATATTACTTTATACATACGAACTCGCCATTCAAGTATCCTGAAGTAATTTTTCATCTGAAAGTGGAAGCTCTTTACTGAGTGCGGTAAAAAGAGGCTTTAATTTATTGATTCATTTTAGCAATTTCTCAACTTCTCTGACAGCAGCCATGTATCGTTCCTGATACGAACCTTTTATGGATACGACTTGTTTGCCATGAGAAAGTATCAGTTCTTTGATCTGGTTGCTATATTTAAGCCTATCATCTCTAATGACTTCACTTCTGTCTCCGTCCTGAACAAAAGGAACATCCGGCTCAAGGAACAGAACCAAATCATAGGTATTGATGGCGTCTATGGCATCAGACAAAGCTTTATTTTTCTCAATCTCAGGATCATTGAGGAAGTTCATGTAAAACTGCGTAACAAGAGCATCGGTATCAACAAAAAGTACTTTATTACTGTTTTCTATAGCCTTGATCTCGTTAAGCTTATGCTGCAACAGTATTTCTGTAAAATCCGCAGATAACATCATCAGGTCTGTTCCGCTTCTCTCAGAAATATCTCTTCCGGCCTCATCTATGTAATTTGTTGCAAAACGATTTGCAAGATTGATTGTCAATGTGGATTTTCCGGTGCTTTCGCCGCCCATCAAAAGAACCTTTTTTACATAAAAAGGCTTAACCACATTTGGGAGCCACTCCCAATGCTCATATGGATTCTTTCTAATCTGCGTAGAGCTAATTTCATTTCTTGGGAATCTATGCAGCTCGCTGTCTGGATAGCACTTATTCCAAAAGCTGTTTTCATCATAATCATCACCGCAAAGACAATATCTATAGGCTTACCAATTTTCTCTTTTACCTTCTTAGCATCTGCATCCCAGCAGTTTTCGTTGTAATCTTCCTTGGAAACCGTATCGTCCTCAAGCATTATGATACTAACATTCCCGATGTGCTTGGTAAGCTGATACAGCCACCTGTATCTTACTCTGTAATCGATCTCGCCGCGATTAGTGCCAACGCTTAATACTATATATAATTCCTCGCACATGTTGGCTGCCTGTATTATGCAGTCAACGTGGCCCAGGTGCAGCGGATTAAAAGATCCGCCATACATTCCAACTTTATATCTCATTTTTCTTAGCCTCCTTATACCAGCGGAAGAACATGATAAACGCATTTACAAGATACACCGACCACATAGCCAGCGTAGCAATTGTTTCGCCGCCCTGCATAAAATTAACAGCCCACATAAATACCGTGACGACATCAACAACGATCCACAGGATCCACTGTTCTGTAAGACGCTTAATTGAAAGTATCTGAGCTACTATCGATACAACGGTACTCATACTGTCAACATATGGCAGATTACCACCAAGCATCTTCAGAATCATTCCATAGCCAACAATTCCAATCGCAGTAATAGTGTAAAGTATAAGACTTTTCGATGGATTAAGACGTTCTTTTATGACTTCACCTGTTTCAGAATTCATATATTTGCGCCAGGCGATGAATCCTACGAAATTGAGGGGCAGATAGTATAAGACGTTTAGCATTACTTCGCCATAATATTTTGCACCGAAAGCAACTATGGCATATAGAATTGTGTTAAAAAATCCAAAGATAAACGATGAACGCTTGCCTTTGCCGGTAAGTATTACGCACCATACACCAGTAAGAGCTGCAAAAAGACTGATCAGCGAATCTTTCCAGTAAATAGATAATCCAAGTATAACCGCTGTGGCAAGCGCAAGCCACGCCACATCAAATACTTTCCATCCGGCAAGTTCTTCTTTTAAATAGTTACGTATTGCTTTCATTTAAGTCCTCTTTCTTTTAGTATTGCCTTTTGAAGATATTTCACTGCTGGGCCCATTCCTTGAATCTTTGAATATAAAAATCTATACTGCTCATACTACATTGTTTTATTCCTAAAAAAAGTTATTTGATCCCATACTGTTTTTTCGCAATATCTTGGTCTTGCCTTTACCTTTACTAATCTGGCAATTCTCTTGCCTACTTCATCAGTCCAACGCTCATTTGGCAATCTACTTGCTAATTCCAAAATAAATTTTGTATCGACAGGGAATTTATTACATATATAATCTAATTCTCTCTCGCCTAATAAACCAAGAGGAAAGACCTCTAAAATCCTAATACCTAAAGCATCTGAAAAATCTTTAATACACATTTTCAAAACATCTTCAGGGATATGCTTGATATACTCCTGTAACTTTTCATTTGACATTCGGCTTTTGAAGTCAACAAATCCATCGTCAGAAAGCGCTGTATATGGAAAGATGCATTTCCTTCTGTTATCTAATGCACATCTAACTAATTTCGGTGTTATTTTATCTGATGATATTCTTTCAAGATTCATCCAGTTTTTCTGGACAAGTTTATAATCCGTAAGCTCTTTATCTTCTGGGATCATATTATTAACAATATCTTCACCTACAATTCTTTTTATTATAGAATCATCCCATTCACGTAGAATATTGGATGTAAAGAGTCTTTGTAATTGATTCACTCTCCTAGAAACGCTGTAAAGACTGTTTTTGATATCAATTTTTTCAAAGTCATGGTTGTCTTTACCTACTTTTTTTAGTATACCTTTAGTAACAGCCTGTTTTTTCGCTTCTAGGTAATCTCTATTACATTTTATATAATAATCATGTGATTCCATGGATTTAAGAAGCTTTGAAAAAGAGCCCAATTCTTTCACAAGACCAAAGAATGGAGAATAATAAAATGTAATCTTCCCATCATTAGGATTAATCATCATATGATGATAAAAATCCACATCAACTATTAGTCCATGTATATGCCCAGCTTCAGGGTAAGGTATTTTTAATTCTTTGACAGTTTCCGATAACCTTTCTTGATATTTTCGTAATGGTAAAAGTGCAGAAACATACTGATAAATCATAGAATAGAAGCATTCGTAAAAATACCTTATATCTGTTATCTCGCTGATAGTCTTTACTAATCCTCCTTCACAAATCTTTGTGTTTTTATTATTAACAACAAAGAATCCATAGAATCCATTTTGCTTTATCATATAAAACTTAGCATTCTTTGATAACTGATTTCTTATATGTCCAACACGTATATCTTCTCCATTATATCTATAAAAATCCATATACTGTTTAATTGTAATTTCATGAATTCCATCATCATAATTTATAAATGGATTATAACACGCACCGATTATAGCATCTTTCAATTCAATCTCTGTATTATCATATCCGATCTGATTGTCTGCAAATATGCGGCTATTGTTTTGTGAAGATATAGTATTTATGTGATCATGTCCAGTAAAGTAATAACAATGATTATCAACCTGGCTATTCATCCAGTCTTTTAATGGATAATGTGTAATAGCTATAAGTGGCTTTTGGGTTTCTTTTGCTACGGACAATAATTTTTCATATTCTTGATTAGTTCTATCTGATTCACATGCTTCGTATTCTCTATTGCCATGCATATCTTTGGGACCAACAAGGTTATTAGAGTTATAAAAGTTGTTATACTTTGCAAAGCCTGTCCCACCAAATACTATGCAGTTTCTAAATTCAACAGATTCATTATTTAGAACAGTAATATCATATTCACTTAAACGATCTTTATATACCTGAACAGCCTCTTCAACAGTATTGTAATTAGAACATTCATGATTGCCTAGTATATAAAATATAGGGCAGCATATATCGTCTTCATATTTAAATTTATTTATCTGTTTTCTCATAAACAAAAAGAACATCTCTACATTATCGATATTATCAGCTAGATCACCATCAATAATAAGACACTTTCTAAGACGTGGCTCAACAGATAATGATATTTTATTATTCCTTAATTTGAATTCAAGATCTCTCCTTTCTTTATCTGTCATATCTCTTGTTTCATCAATAAACAAATAATAATATCCGTTTAGAAGATCAGCCATATGGCACGGCGTTATAGATCTCCTAGTCATATAGTTAACTGTATCGTTATTAAATATCTTTTTAACCAGATTTCTTATATATTTACTTCGAGTCCTCTTATTAGCTAGGTTAATTCCAGCTTTACGCATATGTTCTTCCAAATGGATATCAGAAATATAAAAAACATGTATTTTTTCTAATATATTGCCTTCGCTGAACGCACTTTGCGGAATAGTCAGTTCATTAATATCATGTAATGTTGATAACATGTTCTTAGTGTTATCTGATAACGATTCTCTTAATTCATCATACTTATCCATAATACCTTCTCCTATATTTCTGATAGTCCCAAGAGTATTACTAACTTAGTCAATATAGTCCACATCTGTCCTGTAACCGTAAATTGTGACAATGTCGTCCTTGATTTCACCAGGTACATGAATAGAGCGTAATTTTTCTAGGACATAATCTTTGTTTTCAAAAGTAAGCTCTATCTGCAGATAATCTATGTCTTCCCAATGTCTGGGCTCACATCCAAAGTGTGACCAAGTTCCTTCCCATGGGCATAAATAGCCATTTAAATCTTTGGTTCTCCATCTGATTAAGATATTATCTTTATGACATTCATTGTCATAGAAGAATGCCCTGAAAATCTCATTCCATTTTGTATTGTTCATACCTTATAACTCCTGCTTTCGTATGCAGTACGGTCTGCTGTTAGTCTCCTACTCATAATACATCATTACAGTATGTTTTGTTGTAGTAAAGTGTAGCGAAAATCATTAGTTTTATGAGACGGTTGAATTATATGTAAATAGCCACTTTCGTTGAAACGAAAATGGCCATTGAATCATATGCTATCAGTTAAATAAGCTTGGTACACCATGCCATGTTAACTGTGGCATCTTCAATTTCGGTTGACGGATTATATCTTTGCATTTCGCTGAATATTCCTGATTCGCTAGAAATTGCTAAAAGCAAAGGCGAAAACATGGACTTCTTGTACTTGAAGATCTTGCATTCAATTCCGTCATTAGTCTTAAACTGTTTTGTATATTTTATGGCTTTCGGCTTGCATCCAAGCTCACTTGGATACATCAGCCATTCTATTACTGCTTGTTTTTCTTCTTCAATGCTTCTCGTAATTGGCATTTATTCCGAATCTCCTTTTGTTCAGTCGATAAAAATACCAGGCACACCCTGCTTCCTAAGCTTATCAAACTGCTCTATTAGCTCTTTTCCCCATACTACAATCTCCTGTTTCCAGGGATGACCAAACATTCCATAAGTCCAGTCTTTATCAATAAAGAAATGATAATCTCCGTTGGGATAATAGGTGGGGAAATAAATATTGAAGCCTGCATCCTGATAGCTATATTCATATGGAATGTGCTCAGAGGGCTTATACTCAAAACAGTCATGCTGATAATCAAGCGCATAAACCTCGCTGTCAGAAATCTCTTCAAACAACGAATTCACAATAGCTTCGGCCTTTTCATTCCAGCAAGATGTCGCAATCTTATACGTTTTGCTTGATTTAGGGATCTTAATCCATGACTGGTCTTTCCACTCGTTATATGATGGTTTAAAGCAAAACTCAGAAAATATGCGATCCCATATTAAGTTGTATTCTTCATCACTTGTAATTCGTCTCATAAGTACTGTTCTCTTCACTAAGCAGATATTTCCATAATTTCCAAATCCATATTGCTTTTGGAAATCCAAGTGTAGCGAAAAATATTAGTTTATCGCTGCAAATCAAAAATTGAGTCATCTATTAATGCTAAGTTATTCCTATAATAAGCTGCTTGTGCGAATTCAATCCTTTCAATGTATTGCGTGTAGTTCTCAGGGAAATTCTTTAATTCAGTAAGATCGTTAGGATCAAAATGGTAAATGAATTCCTTAAGAATTTTCTGGTAAGTGTAGTCGATTTCTTTGGTTATTTCCGGATCCTTATCCCTTTGCCCGACAAATGCAACGATACAATCATAATACTCCCAGAATTTCTCAACAGAAAAGATGCTTTCTTCATATAGATAATAAAAGAAACTTTCTCCTGTGCATTCATAATTATCACTTAATACTTTTGTTGCTTCTGTTATATTCATGTTAGTTCCGCCTTTATGACATCATACATAATTCAGCATCCTTCCTGATGCTTCAAGTCTTCTACTATTCAGGAATTCTCTGTATGCATATTGCAAGTTTATATGGATCTCCGATTATCATCTTTCATTTTCTACTTTCTTGATATTTCAAAAAAGACTCAGCTTCTTCCCTGACATTTTCAGGCAAAGACTTGTTGTTAGATATCTCTTTTAAGGACGATAAGTACTTCTCTTTTTCTGGTTTATCAGAACCATTGATAACTCTGTTAAACATCCATAGTGTATGAACCGTTGGTTTTCGTATAACTGACTCATGTAGTAGCTGTTCATATCCGTTCTGGTAATACTTTTCCACGTAATGAACTATCGGCCCAGGCATACCATAATCAATATCCGGATTGTTTTCCATAAACGTCAAAATCGTCGTGACATACTCAATAGAATCATCTTCTGTTTTTATTTTGGATATTATCTCATCCGTCAGATAAAAGTCTTCTGAGATAATTGCCGCTGTAAGTTCCTTATAGTATTTCATCACGTATCCCTCATTTCTCCAGATATTTTATCTAACTGAAACAATCCTCCCTAAGCATCCATATAGGAGAAAGCATCTGCTTGGCATTGCACTCTGCCCAGAAATTCGCCACATCATGATTGGCCTCATCATTTATGATTTCTGTTTTAAAACTCCTTACCAATGCTATAAATTTCTTCGCTTCTGCCTGTACGATTTTGTATTCCATTGTTTTTCCTCCATCTATTGTAATTTTTATTACAAGAGGATTGAAAAGTACTAATTTGGCATTACCTTCCCTGGCAACACTGGGTGATATGCCATGGAAACGGGTAAAAGCCTTGGTGAAACTTTCCGGTGTATCGTACCCATACTTCAGTGCAATATCGGTGATTCTGATATCAGTATCTACGATTTCTCTTCCGGCCAGAGATAATCTTCGATTTCGGATATAAGCATTCGCCGTGGTTCCTGTCAGAAAGCTGAAAGCTCTATGAAACTCATAGCTTGAAATGTGCACATGCTTTGCAACATCTTCATAATTGATCTCTTCGAGAAGATGCTCTTCCATATAGGTAATTGCTTTTTGCAATGACGATATCCACTCCATACTTTTTTCTCCTGTTGATGCAATTATAGATGGGATGAAGAAATGTTACATTTCCTACTTTGCGTAGTTTTGTCAGCTATAGTAACAGTTCGAAAAGCCACGATTGAACAAAATCGCTGCGCGATGGCCTGCCTAGGCTGTGTGCAGTGATTTTGTTTAACTTGAAGTTATCTGACAGACTGCCATTCCTCTTTGGAAAGGCATGTTATGTGTTCCGTTCGGAGAACGCCCTCTATGGCACAGGGCACATTATAGGCCGTATGATGATAATGAAAACCGCACTTCTCCTGAACACGCTTTGACTTTTCATTCCCATCAAAGTAACCACACCATATTTTATTAAGTTTCAGGTTTTCAAAACCGTAGCGCATCAATTCCCTGGCTGCTTCCGGTATCAGCCCTCGTCCCCAATACGGAACTCCGATCCAGTAGCCGATTTCACCTTCTGAATCAGGAAGGCCAATATTGCTGGCTTTCCCAAGCATAAGTCCAATGCTGCCAACAGGCTGGCCTGATTCTTTTAATACTACAGCATAGGTTTCTGGCGCTGAAAGAACCCTCCGGATTATTCCACGGCTATTCTCTACACTTGTATGAACCGCCCATCCTGCGATTGGTCCCACATCAGGATGACTTGCATATTTAAATAAATTCTCCGCATCGCTTTCTTCCCACGGTCGGAGGATCAATCTTTTCGTTTCAAGTATCATGGCATACCTCTCTTACCAACGGCATCTCTGCAAACTGGAATCTACAGTGCTAATTCCATCAGCCAGCAATCTACTTTTTCTCCCTCAAACATCTCATGTTTTGGAAGTGATTTAATGATTTCAAACCCGGCTTTCTCGTATGCCCTTATAGCCCTTTTATTATCTTGGTGCGGGTCAAGGAGAACTCGTTCCGCAGCCATATTTTCTTTCAGATGAGAAGCCATCATTTTCAAAAAAGATGAGCCTATTCCCTTACTCCAGTATTTCGGCTCACCTATAAACTGATCCATAGCAAACACTATATGTCCATCGTCAAGATAGTCATATTCATCGAACAATTCACCACTCAATTGATAGGCCTGTGCATATCCGATGGGGGATTTCTTATACTCGATGATCATTCTGAATCCATCTGGAATTTCTTCCAAAAAATGTGCAGACAAAGTATCCATCGTAAACCTGACGTCACGACCTTCGTAATACTCCAGCACTCTCTTATCTGTCAACCATTTAAACATGAGTGGAAGATCTGTTTCCGTAAAATCTCGGATTGTTATTTCATCTTTTTCTATTTTCACGTAATCCTCCCCGCAAACTGCGATTTGTATTTAGTAAAACTCAGTTAGCTTTCTATCCAATTCCCTGATTTCACCAGAAGTAATTTCTCTTAATAGCTTTATTTCTTCGATCTCTTCTCTATCGATTCGTAATTCTTCTATTTGCGACAGATACTCTTTTCCTAAAGATACTCCATAAATTGCGCCGTATTCTTCTCGGATCTTATCACTAAAGTAATCTGGCTGTATTTCAAAGTGAGCAAGCCCCAACCATTCCGGATCACATTCTATTCCAAGTTCCTCTTTTGCTTCACGAATCATTGTGGTCCGTAAATCCTCGCCCGGCTCTGGACAACCGCCAAATATTTCCTAGGCTTTTCTCCAATGATTAAATCCCATGAGATAGTCATCCTCTATTTTTACAACAAGAAGACAAACTGTTATAGGAGCATAATCTAAAGAGGCTTTATCTTCAGAAATATTGATAAATTCGAGCAACTTGTTTCCTGCCTGATCAATTGCCAACATAAAATTACCCTTTCATATCAGCTACAAACTGTCTTACATTCTTTCAATCCCTATTATACATAAACCCAAAGTGTAGCGAAAATCATTAGTTTTATGAGGCAGCTAAAGTATAGAAAAATAGCCATTTCCCCTAGTATTAGCACCGCAGAAAATGGCTATTATAAAATTTATCTTCTGATTTTCCGCTCTAAGTCCCTAGAAGGTGGAGCGTTATGCTGGAATTCAAAGTTCCATAATTTCTAAATCGTCCGAAACCAAAAGCTTTCCATTATCCAAAGAACGGGCATCTTTCTTTGATACACTGCTGGTTCTGCGATGAGAACTCACAGTGTTGCTTCTCATATTCAATCTGCACACCGAAGTGCTGTCTTACGTACTCTATTCCATGTTTGAACGCAATCATAGCATCTCTTTTACAACATCTTGGGCCATTTATCTTGCCAAGCTCTCCTATGGCGCTTGATGTAAATGCCATGTGATCTCCCCATGTGCCATCCTCAGAAAGTGGTCCTGTACCATCAATAATAGAAAGAGCTGCTCCTATAGATGTTATCGCTCCGCATATTCCCCACAGTCCGCACATTGCTCCCGGCATCCGAAGTCCTTCTTTCAAAAGCTTCTCCAAGGCATAGTCTATATCTATTTTGCCGCCAGCATTATGATAAGCCATTAAAAGACATGCCCCATCTAATATATGATGCTCTGGCCCATGTATGCTTATATACTCTTTTTTTGCCATTGACTTAAACATCTTAATAGGATTTACGCCTTTTTCATTACGTATATCTTCAATAATCCTGTTTGCTTTTTCTTCAATAGTCATAAGTAGTTCCATTTCCTGCTTTATATTATGAATCTTAATTCATATAAAGTAGACCTGTAGCGTTTACTAAGAATAACTCTCGATAAAGTTGTTAATCACTAACACTATTATAATATCAGATAAAAGAAAATCCTTTTTACATCATTAAAAGCAACAAAAACAGCTCAATGAGCTGTTTTCATGTTTGAATTTATTACTAATTACCTGCGGGCGAGTTCATCAGTTACGTCTTCCCATGAAACTCCCTTTTCTACCATAAGCACCATCATGTGATAGAGGTAATCTGCCATTTCGTAAACAATCTCGTTGCCGTTAGCGTTCTTGGCTGCGATTGTGATCTCGGTTGCTTCCTCGCCGCACTTTTTGAGGATCTTATCAAGTCCTTTATCGAAAAGGTAGTTGGTGTAGGAGCCTTCTCTTGGGTTGACCTTGCGGTCTGCGATGACGTTATATACGCTGTCGAGAACCTTCTGGGGGTTCTTCTCAGTATAGTCTTTCTTGGCAATTTCGTTGAAGAAGCAGCTATAGGAACCTGTGTGGCAGGCAGCGCCGATCTGCTTGACTTTTGCAAGAATCGTGTCGAGGTCACAGTCTGCTGTGAGGCTCTTAACGTACTGGAAGTGGCCTGAGGTATCGCCCTTTTCCCAGAGTTCATTACGGGATCTGCTAAAATATGTCATCTTGCCGGTTCTGAGGGTTGCGTTATAAGCTTCCTCGTTCATGTAAGCAACCATGAGAACCTGATCTGTTCTGTAATCCTGCACTACAACAGGCACCATGCCGTTAGAATCAAGCTTGAAGTCTTCCCATTTGTATTTTGCCTCGAAGGTCTGAACGTCGATTCCTGCTTCGATGGCGAACTTTCTGAGGTCATTGATGTTCTGAGCGTTAGCTGAAAGGGCTGAGCCTGTTATAGCGCATACCTGATCTGATAGTAGAACTGCCAGCGCGCCGCCTTTCAAGTTAGAAAGGTCAGATTCCGGATTGTCGAGATATACGATGTGAGGTATGTCCTTAACGCCTTCTTCAGGAACAACAGGGTTTGATACAAGCTTTTCAGCAAAGCCCGCATTTGAATTAAGACCATCTACAGCCGCAGATTTTGGCATGAAGATCATCAGGCTTGCAAGTTCATTTATTGCAGCTGCATTATCAGCAACTATCTTTCTGCTATCAGCAGTATCGGCATAGCTTATAACGATCTTGTCCTTGCCAAATTTCTTGGATACTTCTTCAAGGATCTCGGCATTTTCAGCTTTGGAGAAGTTAAGAGCAGCCATCTTACAGCCTGCATACAGGAGCTTTTTGACATCTTCCATCCTTTTTACATTGCCTGCACCAATAACGGGAACATCTGTATTAGAGCAGATCTCCTTCAGGATATCAAGCGATTCCTCGTGGCTCTTATCGTCTGTAGACTGGTCGAATACGATGATTGCGTCACAGTTAGCGTCGTTGTAGCTTACAGCGAGCTCTACAGGATTTTCAGAGATAACAGTCTTGTCAAAAAAGCTTTTTACTGCCTTTTTGTCGTTAAGGATTATGGATGGAATAAACTGCTTTTTCATATATTTAGGCCTTTCGATATATTTTAAGTCAATATGAATGTATTAAATACAAGTTATTTTCTGGTCATATTACCAAGATAATAGATAATACTTTTTAAATAACTATTCTATGTATTGGTATTCTATAAATCAAAGAGTACCTTTGGTGCTAAGTACGTCCGTGATTCTCTCATCAAACATAGTTGCCTGATCCATTGCTTTAGCAAAAGCCTTGAACATAGCCTCTATCTTGTGATGATCATTCTCTCCGGAGAAGAGTCTTAAGTGAAGATTGATCATAGCGCCATAAGATACTGAGTAGAAGAACTCATTAACGAGCTGAGTATCAAACTCTCCCACCATAGGCGCTGTGAAGCTTGCATCCATCACAAAGTAAGGTCTTCCGCAAAGGTCAACTGCGCACATGGCACATGCTTCGTCCATAGGAAGGATCATTGAGCCGTAGCGCTTTATGCCTTTTTTGTCCCCAACAGCCTTAGCTATGGCCTGGCCGAGAACAATGCCGGTATCTTCAACGGTGTGGTGTCCGTCGACATTCAGATCACCCTTAACTTTGACGTCAAGATCAAACAGGCCGTGGCGTCCAAATGCATCCAGCATGTGGTCAAAAAAGCCTATGCCGGTATCAATGCTTGTTTTACCTGTGCCGTCAAGGTTGATTGTTACGGTGATGTCTGTTTCTCCGGTTTTTCTTGAGATAGTAGCTGTTCTAGCCATGTGTCATCCTTTCTATAATGAGGACTTTTTAGTTACATTTTTACTATTTGAAAAATTTACAGTCTTATTGTAAATCTTTCAATTACTTCATGACTCAAATCTAACCGTAATGCTGTTAGCGTGAGCTGTAAGTCCCTCTTCCTTGGCAAATCTCTCTATATCCTTGTGAACTGCTTCAAGGCCTTCTTTAGAATAAGCAATGATGCTTGTCTTCTTAACAAAATCATCTACAGAAAGAGGTGAGAAGAATCTTGCAGTCTGGTTAGTAGGTAATATGTGGTTAGGGCCTGCAAAATAGTCTCCCAAAGGCTCTGAAGAATAGTGTCCAAGGAAAAGAGCTCCTGCATTCTTGACCTTAGTCATTACTTCAAATGGATTCTTTGTAATAATCTCACAGTGCTCTGAAGCAATTGCATTGGCAGCTTCTATGGCATCATCCATGTTTTCTGCAACAAATGCATAGCCGTAACTATCAAGTGACTTTTGTATTATCTCTTTTCTCTCAAGAACTTCTAAGAATTTATCTATCTCTTCTGATACCTTGTCAGCAACTTCTTGAGAAGTTGTTACAAGAATGGCACTTGCCATCTCGTCGTGTTCTGCCTGAGAAAGAAGGTCTGCTGCAACCCACTTTGGATTTGCAGTTTCGTCAGCGATTACAAGGATCTCAGAAGGGCCTGCGATTGAATCGATAGATACGTGGCCAAAGCATGCCTTCTTGGCAAGAGCTACGAAGATATTGCCGGGGCCTGTGATCTTGTCTACCTTAGGTATAGATTCTGTACCAAAAGCCATAGCTGCTATAGCCTGAGCTCCGCCAACTTTATAAACTTCTGTAACGCCTGCAATATCTGCAGCTACAAGAGTTCCTGCATTAAGTGATCCGTCCTTTGAAGGAGGTGTAACCATTACTATACGCTCAACTCCAGCAACCTTGGCAGGGATCACGTTCATTAAAACAGAACTCGGATACGCTGCCTTGCCTCCCGGAACATATACACCTGATATTTCAACAGGAAGGACTCTCTGGCCCAGTATTGAGCCGTCATCCTTGGTTGTAAACCAGGACTCTCTCTTTTGCTTCTCGTGGAAATCTTTGATATTGGCAGCAGACTTCTTCATTACTTCGATAAACTCCGGATCGAGCTTTTTGTAAGCTGCATCGATCTCGTCTCTTGTAACTTTGATCGTATCTTTAGTGATCACGCACTTATCGAACTTCTGCGTGTATTCAAAGAGAGCTTTATCACCTTTTTCTCTTACATTACTTATTATATCATTTACTGTGTTTTCGTATTCGGTATAGCTTGCAGGACTTCTCCTTTTTAGGATGTCGAGAAGTTCTGATCTTGATTCATCAGTAAGCTTAACTATTTTCATTATGTTCTCCCTAATATAAAGATGATAGATAACTGTTACATTAACACTCTTTAAGTGCAGCCTTCATATCTGCGATCAGTTTTCTGATCCTGTCATTCTCCATCTGCATGCTGACAGGGTTCACTATGACTCTTGCAGATAAAGGGCAGATCTCTTCGAGAACTTCAAGGCCATTAGCCTTGAGTGTTGATCCGGTCTCAACTATATCAACAATAACATCTGAAAGCCCTACGATAGGACCAAGCTCTACAGAGCCGTTTAGTTTGATAATATCAACTGTCTGATTTTTCTTATTATAAAAATAATTCTTGGCAATATTGGGATACTTGCTGGCTACACGTATCATCTCATGATGGCTCAGAAGTTCCTTGGCAGATGGTGGTCCTGCAACGCACATCCTGCACTTTCCAAAGCCAAGATCTAGAACTTCATATACATTTCGCTCTTCTTCAAGGATCGTATCCTCGCCGACTATGCCTATATCTGCAGCGCCATACTCAACATAGGTCGGAACATCCGGACCTTTTGCAAGGAAGAATCTTAGTTTTAACTCTTCATTAGTAAAAATAAGTTTTCTGGTCTCCTTGTCAGTTACTTCCTCGCACTGTATACCGCATTTTTCCAAAAGTTCCATGGTGCTTTTGACAAGTCGCCCTTTACCAAGGGCAAATGTTAAATATCTCATTGGCAGTTCTCCGATTTTTTGGTAATCACTATAAGTATCATTCAAATAGTTTGAAAAATTATTCATGTTTAAGAACTATATAATAGCCTTGAGCTCTTTTGCTCTGAACCATGGCAAGTTTGCTTTCATAATCGCTGTCGCTATATGTAACAACATCTGGTTCCTGGCTATAAGATATCGGGATATTCTGACTGTACAGAGCGCTCATTATATATTCAAGATCGACCATGTAGCCTATTGCCGGGGCATCCTTGCCAAACTTTGAAAGGAGGTTATCATATCTGCCGCCCTTGGCTATCGCATCGCCTACGCCGTATGTGTAAGCCCTGAACATGACGCCTGTATAGTAATTGTATTCTGAGAGCATTGCAAGGTCGAAGTATACATTGCCAGACACTCCATACACATCTAAAAGATGATACAGATTCTTGAGCCTTTCTATAGAAGATCTGGCTCTTCTACTTACGATATCAGCAGCACCTTCCTCAAGTTCATCAGCGGTTGTGAAATCGGGCATATGGACAAGGACATCAGCGTACTTGGAATCTATCCTGCCATCTGCGACCAGCTGATGGAGGTATTCTTCAAGAGCAGAATAATTACGTCCTGCAAGGTACTGTCTTATCTGATTCTCAGTGTCTTCATCTATCCCGGCTTCTTCGACTATACCTTTAAAATAGTCAACATCACCAATAGTAACCTTAAAATCGGTAAGGCCTGTTGCTCTTATAGATTCGATCATCATAGCGATCATCTCTGCATCAGCCTTGACTGATCCGTCACACATAAGCTCGGCACCCATCTGGGTATGCTCACGGAGCTTGCCTTGAAGTCTGTGAGTATTGATAAAGATATTGCCGCTGTAACATATCCTTACAGGATCGTTATCTTCCATAAAATACTTGGCGATGCATCTTGCAACAGATGGAGTAAAATCAGGGCGAAGAACAAGTGTATTACCTTCATTATCGAACACCTTATAAAGATCTCTGGCACTAGCCTGACTTATCTCCTTGGCAAAAACATCATAGAATTCAAATGTCGGAGTCAGGATATTCTCATATCCGTAGCGGTACATGATCTCCTTGATCTTATGCTTAACAGTACTGCGTTCATAAGATTCTCTGCCATAAACGTCTCTGACGCCTTCAGGTGTATGGACAAGTTCTTTGCTCATAAATTCCTCCGATGCTTTATTACGGTAACGTGCTACCTCGCTAATCAATTACTAAGAAAGAGTATACAGGACAATCCTGCATATGTCAAAGATTTTTTAATCTCTGTTTTCAAGATCTTTTTGTAAAGCTTCAAGATAAGGTACAAATCCATCAGCTTTATGTTTTATAAAATAATCAGTATTAAGTTCATCAAAACGAAAGCTCTTACGCCCTCCTGACTGCGCTCTGTCCCAGAAAACTTTCAGATCTTTGTAGGGCAGATAATACATCTCATCTCTGCCTGTGTAATATATAAGAAAAAAGGCTATCCCGTCCTGCTTCTCAAAATTTTCCATAAAAGCCACCTGATGCGGGTGAATATTCTGTAAAGAAAATGTATTCACCGCACACTCCTTAGCATCGAAGCATACAGGAATCCCCTGTACAGCACCGATGTAGTCGACGGTACTCTTCTGGTCAAAATAAGCAAGAGTGATATGCCTTGTTTCTTTGTCTATATTGATAGGTGTAATAGGGGTAGGGATCTTCTGAATAAGCGCCAGTCCCTCCGCAAGATATCTTTCATTGGTACGATTGATCATGTCTTCGAGAACAGAGCCTCGAAGACCTCTGGAATTCCATGTCGCCATATAAATCCTCAAAAAGAAATATAGTAGATTTTGTAATATACAAATACTTATTTAGTCAACGCGTGGCTGATCAGTCAATGATCTATATACTGCCCGCCCCAGCAAAGCCTTTGGTGAGATACTGCACCATCCAGGTGAGAAGTTTGAGTATCTAATTAGTAAACTTATCTTTTACAAGATTTTTAAACTTAGAATATAAAGGAGCTACAATCTCCATTCCCGCAAGATTGCCAAACGCAGCTTCATCATCAGGGAACTCTAGTCTGTAGCAATGAAGAAGCTGGGACTTAAGTCCATAAGTCTGTTTAAAGTTCTCATTGACCTTCTCATCGCCGTATTTGGGGTCTCCTACTATTGGGTGACCTATTCCTGACAGATGAGCCCTTATCTGATGAGTTTTACCTGTACGAAGTTCCACTTCAAGGTAAGTCAGATTCCACTTCTTATTGACGGATACAGGGCTATAAGCTGTTTCTATATAAGATGAGTTATTGACTTTGTCGGTCTCTGGGTCATTAGTAATAGACGTTTCTTTTTTTGACTTGTTATATAATTTAACATTATTCGGATTATCGTTATCCGGATTATCATTATCAGACTTATAATTATCAGACTTATCATTAAGATCCGATATGTTTCTGACTGTGACTGTATTGGTCTTACTATCTTTTTTCAGAAGTCCTTTGATCTCTTCCGGCTTATCTATGATCCCTGATACGACTGTTCTGTAATATTTTTTAAAAGTCCTGTCTTTAAGCCCTTTGGCCATTATCTGTGCGCCTTTTAAGCTTTTGGCGCAGATAACGATTCCTGATGTATTACGATCAAGGCGATTACATACAGATGGCCTGAAGGTGATCAGGTCATCTGGTTCAATTGCAGTAGTATCAAGAAGATAACCCACTATCCACTCATTAAGCGATACATCACCTTGTTCTGCTTTTTGAGTAAGAATCCCTACAGGTTTATTAACAAATACAACATCCTTATTTTCAAAGATAACTTCAATTCCCTTAAGGCTTTTAAATGCCTTCTTGAATTCCGTTACAGATACACCTTCGCCTCTTTGTGCTCTGGCAAGTCTGTCATTGGCAAATTTAAGGAATGTATCGTCAGAAAGCCACAGGGTCACGATATCTCCGACTTGAAGTTTCTCCTGACCTGTAGCTTTTTTGCCATTAATAACGATATTCTTTTTACGAAGCATCTTGTAGATAAATCCCGTAGATGCTTTGGACAAGTACTGCCCCAGAAACTTATCAAGTCTCTTGCCGGCCTCGTTGTCTTTAATAATAAATTCTTTCATATGATTACTATCTGATCACCTTTATAACAATGTTTGAGACTTTTTTATAACGAAATTGATTCCAGTATTCCGGATACTGTCTGAATAGTTCCGGGAACCCAGGCATCTTCTATAGCTTTTGGATCTATGTTGTGATCTTTTCTAAGCTTTTCGAGCTGGTCAAGACGTTTGCAATAGTCATCAACATTACGAAATATTTTAATAGTATAGTCATGGTATTTACTAAGCGATATCTGGTTCTTAATATGCTCCTGACAGTCTTGTATATCCATGTCCTTATCTTCAGTATATCCCGCAATATTCTTCTCAAGAACTGTTATAGCGCCAACATTGTAGGTGCTCTTCTCAGAAGTAAGGCTTAGATCATAGATCATATTAAGTGATCCTGCATGCGCTTTAATCTTCTCATAAGAAGACCTGGCAAGCGGAATAGCTCTATAATACATTATAAGATTGATAATGCTCCATCCAAGAGGAAGGCAGCCAAGAGCCGCCACTATAGAGAATATATTCTTATTGGTCTTAGTAATTAATAGACCTATAATAAAAAGACCTAATATTACACCTCCCATGATCAATGATCTTACGATCGCAACTTTCCTTTGGTACAAAATATGGCCAAAATCGCCTTTGTATACTCTTTTCATGTAATCTAACATCCTTGATATATAATTATTAATATTTTAAACAAGTGCTACTCATAGTTTTTTTACTTTTAGTAAAAAAACTTATTGATCACTGCCGTTATTATCAGTAAGCATCTTTATCTCTTCATCAGTAAGTCTTCTGTACTGACCAAGTTCAAGGCTTTCATCAAGACTTATAGCTCCCATTCTGATCCTTCTAAGATAGAGAACTTCATTGCCTACAGCTTCCATCATTCTTTTGACCTGATGAAATCTTCCTTCATGTATTGTAAGAAATACAACAGGTCGGCCCTCTTTGTCTGTATCACCGCGTTTTACAACAGCAGGAAGTGTTATGTCAGGTGTCCCGTCTTTTCTCACATCGCCTATATCTACACCCTTTGTAAGCTTATCGATATCATCATCCGAAAGTTCCTTTTTAAGATGAACTTCGTATTCCTTATCAACATGATGACTAGGCGATAAAAGTCTGTGGATGAGCTGTCCATCATTGGTTATCAGTAGCAGGCCTTCAGTATCTATGTCAAGCCTTCCTACAGGTGATAGGTCCTTAACATTCTCATCTTTAAGAAGATTAAGGACTGTTGTAGTCCTACCGTCTCTTGTCGCAGAAATAACGCCGTCCGGCTTATTGAGCATGTAATAACGGAACTTCTCATACACAAGTTCCTGCCCCATAAATACAACCTTATCGGCGTTTTCATCTATATGCATATCTGCTTTTTTGACGGGCTGTCCGTTAACTGTGACAGCCCCGTTTTTTATGTGTTCTTTGATCTGTTTTCTGGTTCCTATTCCAAAATCAGAAAGAAATTTATCAAGTCTTTGCACTTTTTCCTCTACTTTGTTAAAAAATCTATTAGCTGTAATGACAGTTACATGCTAATTTTTATATTAAAATGATAATTACTTACTAATCGATATAGTACTACTTGTAGTCTTAAGATCATACTGATTGTATACCTGTATCGTCAGACTTGCAGCTGATTTGGACGGGTCATGTATAACAACTGTATTGGTCGTCTTACTATGATCCCATGCCACTACGTATGACCAGTTCTTACCACCGTCAAAGCTGTATCTATAGTAGATAATAGGTGTTTCAGGATCTGATGCAGTTATACTGGCAGTGATATCTCCGGTTGATTTATTCATAACTGCTGAGTTAAGTGTACATACAGTAGGCGCTGTGAGGTCATTGGCCATAACTTTAGTAGGAGTCTTAACATCAACATTCTTGTAATTAGAATAATCTATAGAAAGCTTAGATGACTTAAGACCGAAATACTTAGCAATAGCTGTAGCATCTGCAATTCCAAGTGCCTGATAAGGATCTGCCTGAGAACGGATCCAGGCAAGATCTGCCGGATGATCTATGTAGCAGTGCTCTATGATAACAGCATTTACATCATAATTTCTTGCATGTCTTATGATCCCGTAGTAGTCACCATTATTGCCAAGTCTTGTCTTGATACCTCTTATATACAGGCCAAGCTTGGACAGTTCAGCTACTTCCGCGCTTGCAAACTCATATCCGTTTTCATAATACTTGTCATATGCAGATACCCATACTTCAGATCCGCACAGATCGTGATCTACAGATGCGTTAAAGTGTATGGAATACATAAAGTCTGCATTTACACTCTTTGCAAATTTAACACGGTCTTCAAGGCTTACAACAGTATCTGTAGTTCTAGTCATATAAACAGTAACATTGTCAAAACTTTCAAGATAAGCTTTGGCATAATTTGCAACTTTAAGAGTGATCTCTTTTTCACTGATCCCGTTGTACTGGGCACCAAGATTCCTGTCACCGGTACCACCGTGCCCCGGATCCAGCACGATCACAACATTGTCCTTGGCTGCATTTACTGTAAAAGTGGCATTTTCAGAAGTAAATAACAAAATAAATACCATAGCTGTCAATGCAAAAATACTAATAAATGACTTAATCTTTTTACTCATCAAAATTCCTCCCACATATTTATCAGTTATAGATTATACAGATCGATATCATAAAGGGCAAAATCCATATATACAATTCCAATTACATTTTATACAATTGATAATACTTATAAAAGATAATCTTCTAAAAAAGCGACCGGTAATGGTACCAGCCGCTTTTATAAATAGTCTAATCTTAAATACCTGCATCGCCAGCAGGTGCGTCCATATTCGGCATATCTGCATCAAAATCCTCTAAGGGAGCGTTAGCGCCCTCTGCTACGCCGGAAGCTTCAGGACTCGCATATGCAACTTCCTGTGAAGGAGCCGGCTGTGCCGCAACAGGTGGAGCAAGCTCTGCTCTGTTGGATTTAACCATTTCTGCATAATTGGTAAGATCTGTAAGAAGACCTTCGTAGTGTCTGTTGGTAGAATCAATAGAGCCCTGAAGTATAGCCTCTACTTCTGATAAAAGAGTGTCAGTATACTGTACAGCAGAAGCTTTCATATTGTTGGCTTCAACAGTAGCTCTGTCAAGAAGTTCCTGAGCCTGCTTGGCAGCAGAGCTGACAACCTGATTGGCCTGCTCGTAAGCCTGACGCATGATCTCATGTTCATTGATAAGCTCATTGGTCTGAGCCTGCGCATTCTCTATGAGCTGCTGAGCTTTAGCTCTGGCATCATTTAAAATTGCTTCCTTGTTGGAAACAATCTTCTGATATCTTTTAATCTCATCTGGAGTTTTGGATCTGAGCTCATGAATGAGTTCGTTGATCTCCTCTTTATTGACCCTTACATCAGTATTAGAAAAAGGCACCTTGGTACAACTATTGATATATGCCTCGATTTCATCAATCAAAAGCTCGATTTTACTGCTCATGTAAAGTTCCCCCGTTTTAGTTTAGATGTTTGTTGTATTTAAGTTCCAAAGCTTTATAGACATTCTCAGAAACCATTCTTGATACTTCGCCGCCATAGCTGGCAATCTCTTTGACAGTTGAGCTGCTAAGATATGAATAACGAAGATTGGTCGTAAGGAAAACAGTGTCAACATTGTTATGAGATAATTCCCTGTTAGTCTGTGCGATCTGAAGTTCATACTCGAAATCAGTGATAGCACGAAGACCTCTCACAACTATATGTATGTTTTTCTCCTTACAATAATCAATTAACAGGCCGTCATATGAATCCACTTCTACGTTCTTAAATTCGCTGACAGCTTCTTTTATCATTTTAACACGTTCATCTACCGAAAACAACGAACTCTTAGCCGAGTTATGCATAACAGTAACAATGACTTTATCGAACATCATTGATGCTCTTTTTACGATATCAAGGTGTCCGAGTGTAACCGGATCAAAAGAACCTGGATATACTGCTATTTTCATGAGTTTGCCACCTTTTTAAGAAAAACATGCTTGTTATTCTTGTATGTCTTTTCTCTTTTTATTTCATAGCCAAGTCCCTCAGCAAAGGAAAAATCCTCTTCAAGGCTTGCTTCGCATATGATAGTCGTATACTCCGAAACATATGGAAGTGACGCAAGAGTCCTTAATGTATGCTCATAAAGATCTGCTTCATACGGAGGATCTATAAATATAATATCTACCTCTTTTTCATGAATGGATCTAAGAGCCATCGCCGCATCCTTCTTGATGATAGTTGACTTCTCATCGAAGTGACACTTGTGCACATTGGCTGTGATGCACTTAATAGGCTCGCCGCCTCTGTCTATAAAGTATGCATGTCTGGCGCCTCTTGAAAGAGCTTCTATTCCGATTCCGCCGCTGCCTGCATAAAGATCGATAAACACAGCTCCCGGAACTTCCATCTGGATCATGTTAAAAAGAGTCTCTTTGATCCTGTCCTGTGTGGGACGTGTATCATCGCCTTTTGGTGTAATAAGTGGGATACTACGCGCTTCACCTGCTATTACTCGCATGCGCTATCCTCCTTTAATATGTGCTTTATTATAGTATTGTATAGAAATCATAGCTCCAAAGATCACTGATTCTTGAATCTATGATCCGGATTCATTATTTGAGCTTAATCTTAGAGCCTTTGGTATTACGTCCTGCAATCTTGACTGTTCCTATGTCAAAAGACTTCTCGCCTATACTTACTTCTCTGGTCTCTTCAGGCTTAAGAAGCCATACATCACGTACGCTGTCATTCTTGGTAAGATTCATGCCATGAACACCAACTGCTGTCTTTTTCTGATCAGGAACCTCTTCAAGAAGGAATCTGAGTCCATAGCCATTCTCTGTATATAATACGCAGCTCTCTTCATCTGTTACAACAGATACACTTATAAGCTCATCACCTTCTGACAGTTTAGTTGCTGCTACAAGTTTTCTGGTAACATCAAACTCGCCGCCGCTTACTATTTTCATCATGGCTGATTTGGTAACAAAAAGCAAGCGGTAAATATTAAGTGATGACTGAGGCAGCACCGCAATGATCTGTTCTTTGGTAGTATCATAATTGGATACATTGTCTATCGGAACACCCTTATCACGCATCTTACCTGCAGGAAGATCCTGAACTTTGATGGTGTGAAGATTGCCAAGATGTGTAAATACGCAAATCCTGCTGGTATTTTTCACCTTAAAGCTGTACTTAAAGTCATTCTTGATAGTATCAAAGTTCTTGTCATATGTTGTAGCATCAATAGTCTTGGCATAGCCAAAACGATCCATGATAAATGCTACATCGATCTCTTCTTCAGGCTTTTCTTCATATACAGCCTCTTCAAACTGACCGACTTCTGTACGTCTCTTCTGCCTGTATTCATTGCGTATATTCTTAAGCTCTTCCTGAATGACCATAGACATGGAAGTTCTGTCTTCAAGAATATCCTCATATCTGTAAATATTGGCAACAGTCTCTTCATGCTCCTTGATAAGAGCATCAAGCTCAAGTCCGATAAGTTTGTACAGACGCATCTCAAGGATAGCATCTGCCTGGCGCTCAGTAAAATGAAGCTGAGAAGCCATAACTGCTGATTCACGTGACTTGAAGTTGATACCTTCTGTTATACCATTTACAAGACACTCTTTGGCCTGCGCACGTGTCTTAGATCCTCTTAAGATCTCAATCACAAGATCTATAACATTACAAGCCTTGATAAGACCTTCCTGAACTTCCTTCTTGTCAGTCTCTTTCTGAAGAAGTGTTGTATACTTGCGGCGCGCTGTCTCAAACTGAAAATCGATCGAAGCCTGAAGTATGGACTTAAGGCCCATAGTCTCAGGACGTCCGTTGTAGATAGCAAGCATATTAACGCCAAAAGTATCTTCAAGCTTGGTCTTCTTGTAAAGAAGATTTGTGAAGTTATCTACATCTGTATCCTTCTTAAGTTCAATAACTATGCGGATACCTTCTTTAGAAGACTGGTTGGAGATATCAATGATATCATTTGTAACCTTCTTCTCAGCAAGTGCTGCTACATCTGAACAGAACTTACCGATTCCGGCGCCTATCATGGTATATGGTATCTCACTGATGATAAGGTTTATGTGACCGTTTTTGGCCTTTTCTGTCTCAACCTTACCTCTGATACGGATTTTACCTTCACCTGTTTCATAGATAGCTGCCAGTTCGTCCTTGTTGATAACTATACCACCTGTAGGAAAATCAGGTCCTTTAATATATTTCATGAGCTGTTTTGTTGACAACGTCTCGTCCTGCATAAGGGCTATCTCAGCATCTATAACCTCAGCAAGGTTATGAGGAGGAGTACTTGTCGCCATACCAACAGCTATACCTTCAGATCCGTTGACCAGAAAGTTAGGAATCTTGACAGGCAGAACTGAAGGTTCCTTCTCTGTAGCATCAAAGTTAGGTACAAAATCTACGATGTCCTTGTCAAGATCAGCAAGAAATGTCTCCTGTGTGATACGGGCAAGTCTTGCTTCTGTATATCTCATTGCAGCAGCGCTGTCGCCTTCGATAGTACCAAAGTTACCATGTCCGTCTACTAAAGGCAGCTCTTTCTTAAAGTCCTGAGCCATAACTACGAGACAGTCATATATTGAGCTGTCACCGTGCGGGTGATATTTACCCATTGTATCACCAACGATACGGGCACTCTTTCTATACGGGCGATCGTATCTGATACCAAGCTCATACATATCATAAAGAGTACGTCTCTGAACGGGTTTGAGTCCATCCCTGATGTCCGGCAGAGCACGTGCAACTATAACACTCATTGCGTAGTCTATATAAGACTGCTGCATTATTTCAGAATATTCACTTCGAATAATCCGCTGTTCTTCCATAAATTCCTCGCAAAATGTTTTTTATAAAGTATTTGGAACTTAATTGACATCTAGTCAATCAATCATCCCAAGGCATATTTATATGTTTGTAGTTGCATGACATAAAGTTCATGCACTATCCTCTTAAGCCTGAAAATCAAGCTCTGCATCATCTGCATGGTCGTGAATAAATGCACGTCTTGGCGGAACATCTGTTCCCATGAGAAGCTCAGTCATATGAGATGCTGTCTTGGCATCATCAATTTCTACAACACGCATCATCCTGTTATTGGGATCAAGAGTTGTCTCCCAGAGCTGCTGTGGATCCATCTCACCAAGGCCCTTATATCTTTGAAGTGTAAAATTACCCTTGTGGGTAGCACGATACTTCTCAAGAGCCTTATCATCATACAGATACTCTTCCTTGCCTTTGGACGGGATAACCTTATAAAGAGGAGGCATAGCTATATACACATGTCCCTGCTGTATAAGTTCCGGCATAAATCTGTAGAACAGTGTCAGAAGAAGTGTTGCGATATGAGCACCATCCACATCGGCATCGGCCATGATGACTATCTTGTTATAACGAAGTTTGGATATATCAAAATCATTGCCGTATCCTTCTGAAAATCCGCATCCAAAGGCATTGATCATAGCCTTGATCTCGGCATTTGCAAGCACCTTATCAATCGAAGCCTTCTCAACGTTAAGGATCTTACCACGGATAGGAAGGATTGCCTGATACTGTCTGTCTCTTGCCATCTTGGCACTGCCACCTGCAGAATCACCCTCTACGATGAAGATCTCGCATTTATCAGCTTCTTTGCTGATACAGTTGGCAAGTTTACCATTTGAATCAAAAGAATATTTTTGCTTAGTAAGAAGATTGGTCTTGGTCTTCTCTTCTGTCTTACGTATCTTGGCAGCCTTCTCGGCACAGCTGATGACAGCCTTAAGTGTCTCTAAATTTCTGTCAAAAAATCTTGTAAGCTCATCACCTGTTATCTTGGATACAACTTTACCGGCATCCTGGTTATCAAGCTTGGTTTTGGTCTGACCTTCAAATCTTGGATCCGGATGCTTGATGGATATAACTGCAGTAAGTCCGTTTCTTACATCGGCACCTGTAAAATTCTGATCCTTGTCCTTGAGGTTACCAAGTTCTCTTGCATAGTTATTGATGATGGTAGTAAATACAGTCTTAAAACCAGTAATATGAGTACCACCTTCAGAGTTATAGATATTATTACAAAAACCAAGTACATCTTCATGAAAATCATTGACATACTGGAAGGCAACTTCTACAGAGATATTATCGCTCTCCCCTGTATAGTAGACTATGTCATGAAGTGTATCAGCATTCCTGTTCATCTCTTTAACAAATCCGCGGATACCTTCAGGCTCATGGAATTCGAGATGCTCTTCTGTTCCGGGTCTTTTATCTTCATAGACAATCAGAAGATCAGGATTAAGGTATGCTGTTTCATGGAGTCTGTTCTTGATATCTTCTTCCTTAAATCTTGTCTTTTCAAAGATTTCAGGATCAGGAAGGAAAGAGATTGTAGTTCCGTGTTCTCTTGTTTTGCCTACTTCAGGAAGAAGGCCGTTTACAAGATCAGTTGTAGGAACGCCTCTTTCATAAGAATCTTCATATATAGCACCATTTTCCTTGATCCTGACTTTCATCCAAGTGGAAAGTGCATTAACAACCGATGAACCAACACCGTGGAGACCTCCCGATGTCTTATAAGATGAGTTATCAAATTTACCGCCGGCGTGAAGCATAGTCAGAACGACACGTTCTGCGGTAACACCCTTGGCGTGCATTCCTACAGGAATACCACGGCCGTTATCTTCTACAGTAGCCGAACCGTCTGCTTCAAGGGTCACATTGATCCTTGAGCAGTAACCGGCCAGGTGTTCATCTACTGCATTATCAACTATTTCATATACGAGGTGATTGAGTCCTCTTGTAGATACGGATCCGATGTACATTCCGGGTCTCTTACGGACCGCTTCCAGGCCCTCCAGGACAGTAATACTGCCGGCATCGTATTCGTTTGTTTTAGGCATTAAGAAAAATCCCCCTAAGTTTTATTTTAAAATCTTGGTAACTGTAACAGCCAGTGCTCCCGGTCCTATATGGCATGAAACAGAAAGTGAAAGCGGATCCATATGCACGTCGAATCCGGGGAAAGTCTCTTCTATCATCTGCTTCCACTCGTTTGCTCTTTCGACATCTTGTGTAAATGCCGCATCAATTCTTACGTTCTGAGGGTCAAGGCCTCCAAAACGTTTCTCCGCGTCATCTTTTATGGCATTAAGCATGATCTTCTGTCCCTGGGAAGTTGTCCTTGCCTTGGCAAAAGAGTCAAGCTTCTCACCCTGAATCTGAAGAACCGGCTTAATACGAAGAATCGTACCAAGAGCAGCTGCTGCAGGTGTTATCCTGCCGCCTTTTTTAAGATAATAAAGAGTATCAAGCATGATATAAATACTTGAATTAAACTTATCAGCTTCGAGTATCTCTTTGATCTGAGCACCTGTCTTGCCTTCATCTGCAAGTCTGATGGCATCAAGGACAGAATTCCTCATAGTTACAGAGATTCTCTGATTGTTGACTACAAATACCTTGCCTTCATAGTCATCGTCCTGTGAAAGACTTGTTGCACTTGCGCAAGATGAAGAAAGTCCGCTGCTCATCGGGATATAAACGATCTCATCGTATTCTTTGAGCACCTCGTCCCATAAATCCATAAGATTACCCGGAGAAGGTTGAGATGTAGATACCTCTTCATCACTGCTAAGCTTTGTATAAAACTCTTCCTGAGTCAGGTTTATATCCTCTAAATAATCGGTTCCGGCGATAGTAAATGGCATTGGAACTACTTTAATTCCAAGCTTCTCGCCTTCAGCCTGTGTAATACCACTATTGGAGTCTGTAATAATCGCTACTTTAGACATGAATATACCTCGCTTTGAATTTATGTCATAAAATTCCTTAATTATATTACCTTGCGTCAGTAATACTGTCAAATAAGACGTTTGCAGGACAATTAATTAGCAAAAAAACATAATTATATATAAAAGTGGCGAAATAGCGTTATAAAACGATCGTTTCATTAGCGCCGGCAAGAGCCTTATGAAGTGCCTCATTTTCTTTTTTACAAAGATCAGGATCATCACCAAGTATGCGGTCAGCATCTATCGAAGCCTTCTTGATAAGATCAGAGTCAGCATATATATCACCAATTTTAAAGAAAAGATCACCACTTTGCCTTATTCCGAACATATCGCCGGGGCCTCTTTGCTTTAGATCTTCTTCGGCTATCTTGAATCCATCATTGGACTTTCCAAGTATATCCAGACGAGCGGCAGCATCTTTGGACTCAGAAGTATTCATGAATATACAATAACTTTGATCTTTGCCTCTTCCTACGCGCCCTCTAAGCTGATGAAGCTGAGCAAGTCCGAAATGCTCGGCATTCTCTATCATCATGACTGTTGCATTAGGGACGTTAATACCAACTTCAATAACAGTTGTTGATACCAGAACGTCTATTTCCTTATTTGCAAACTTCTCCATAAGCTCATCTTTTTCAGAAGCTTTCATGCGGCCATTGAGCATATCTACGTGTATTGAAGGTGACAGCTCTTTTCTTAGCTTCTCAGTATAATCCGTGACATTCTCTACGTCATTCATCTCACCTTCTTCTATCATAGGGCAGATTACATAGACTTGGTGTCCTAAAGACACTTGTTTTTCTATAAATCTATAAGCTGTAGGCCTGTAATCAGGCCCTACCACGCAGTTCTTGATGGGAAGGCGTGATGCAGGCTTTTCATCAACAACAGATACGTGAAGATCGCCGTATAGGATTATGGCAAGCGTTCTGGGGATAGGAGTTGCACTCATGGCAAGAACGTGTGTGCACTCACCCTTGCCTGCAAACTTCTCGCGCTGACGCACACCAAATCTGTGCTGCTCATCCGTTATAACAAGAGCAAGATTCTTATAATTCACAGTATCCTGAATAAGAGCATTGGTACCGATACAGACATTGTAGGTGCCATCCTCTATACCTTTTTTATTTTCTTTCTTTTCCTTAGCCTTTAGAGATCCGATCATAAGAACAGGCCTAAATGGAAGGTCATATTCCTTGGCCATATTGCAGATATCTTCATAGTGCTGCCTTGCAAGAACTTCAGTAGGAGCCATCATGGCCCCTTGATAACCGTTCTCGACTGTTATAAGAAGTGCAAGAAAGGCAAGGATGGTCTTGCCGGAGCCTACATCTCCTTGAATGAGACGGTTCATGACTCTACTGCCTGTAAGATCTGCCTCTATTTCTTTATACACCCTTTTCTGGGCATCTGTAAGGTCATATGGAAGCTTTTCAAGGAATCTGTCCACAAGCTCAGACTTCTTCATAACAGCAGTACTTACAGACTCTTCTTCTGTAAGCTTTAAGATGCGTAGTCTTAGGATGAAGAAAAGAAATTCATTGTATGATAGTCTCCTTCTTGCTATATCAAAAGTATGTTTATCCTTGGGGAAATGTATGTTCTTAATAGCATCCCTGTACTCCATAAGGTTGTTATCTTCAATAAGATATGAAGGAAGTGGATCTTTCATGTAAACAGCTGATTCCATAGCCTGTTGCATTGCTTTGACAACCATATTGTTGGACAGGCCTTTAACAAGAGGATAGATCGGCTGCATCGTTCCTTGCAGTGCAAAATAGTCTTCAGGCTGATATATTTTTGGCTGATTAAAACAAAACGTATTCCCTTTTTTTGTTACAAGCCCTCTGAAAATATAGTAATGCCCCTGCTTTAAAGTACTTCTAAGATATGGCTGGTTAAAATATGTAACCTTGGCTTTGCCTGTGATATCACATATATCAAAAGTAATGATTGACATATTTCTGATATTCTTGGCATATATATTACCTATTATCTGACACCTGACAGCTACTGTGTTTCCGCTTTTAAGATCAGATACTTTGACTACATCTTCAAATGTATCATAGTTCCTGGGATAGTACTCAAGAAGATCTTCTATACGCACTATGCCGGCCTTTTCAAATACTTTTGCAGTTTTATCTCCAATCCCTTTTAGGGACTCTATTGTTTCTTTTAAAGAAGCTTCATTCATGCTAACCTCGTGTTGTAAGAAAAATGAACCGCTAATAGTTTGAGCTTAAGAGCTCACAACATCAATTCGATTTTAAAAAGTAACTATGTGAGCAATAATACAAACCACCTTTTATAGAATATCACAAGATATGATACTATTGTAAATCATAAAGATAATACTTTAGTTTAAAAATATCAGTCTATAACCGCTCATAGGCAAAAAAAGACCTCCATACCATCTAGTACAGAGATCCTTGTAAGCATAGTGGAATTCATTTTGAGATATACCAAAAAAATACAAATCTAATGTAAATCAACTTATAATCATCTTACCTATTAAGCCTGCTGCGATAACAGCTCAGTCATCTTCTTGATAACAAGACTAACCTGACCATCACGGCAACGTCTTACGAACTGACCATTATCAAAATAATCTTCTCTAAGAAGCATAGTCATAAGCGCACAGCAAAGATCATAATTGGCATGCGGAAGGCGCTTAAGCTCCTCATCTGCCACAACCGGACCAGTGATCATATAATCGGAGTAATTGTATTTGAGATCTCCCATGTTGCCAAGAACATTATAATAATCGATAGTCTTCTCTGAACCCTCAACTGCTCTTAAAACCTTGATTTTCTCAACGTTTTTCATGCATTTCTCCTCACAACCCCTGTATTATTTAAATTTATCGCTCAAACTTTCCCACTTAGACGGACCAGCTTCCCCTAAGCCTTTACAGAGGTAGACAGTATATAAATCATTTCCACACTGTTAATCATTTTATGAATTCATGGCATGATATCTGAAGCTTTTTATTCTGGGGGCTGAAACTCGCTTCGCTCAAACATGCAGCCCCCTGGCAGAATAAAAATCTCCATCTATCACGCTCATGAATTCTATAAAATAATTAAAAAGTGTGACAATGATTTATATACTGCCTACCTCTGTAAAGGCTTAGGGGAAGCTGGTCCGTCCAAGTGGGAAGTTTAAGTTTATTATTATAAGAGCAACCGCTACCCATTGACCAGATTAGCCAATGCGCACGCTCTCCTGATTTCGATACTAATTTTATCACAGCATTTTTTAGATGTGGAGTTGGCATTTTTGACAAAATTATAAAACAATTCAGACCCAAATTTCTCATTGACCCCACTAGTTTCAATCAATATAACAAAGAAAAATTCTCTATATATACGTATAATATACTTTACTAAAACTACTACTATGTATTTAGTACTTTATTAAAATCATATTCTGTTAATATAAAAAAGAGCTCAGCCATAGCTAAACTCTTTCAGAATTCTTATACGCACTTTACGCCAAGGCTCTCATTGTAGTCTATCTTCTTAGCAAGTTCCTTGACCCTGCGAAGCATACCGGGCATATCATCTTTGTTTTCGCATATAGCAACCGGCATACCGATTTCATATGATACCTGAATACCTGCTTCAAGAAGGGTATTCATAAATTTCTGCTTAGATATTTCTGCCATAATTCACTTATAACCTCATGTCGCGAGTGAAATGAGCGACTAATGATTCAAATTGGTGGAGCTCGCGACACCAATTTGTGTTTGAAAATGTAGCATTTTCAAACTGCACTCCTTTGATTATGATTATGTTGTCTAATGTCGCCAGATACAAAAATGCATCCCGGACATAAAAAATACCGGAAAGGTTTGACCTTTCCGGTATACCTTTTAAAACATTTATTTATTCTGCAGATACTATGTAGTAATAAACAGGCTGTCCACCAGGCTGAAGCTCGATATCACAATTAGGATATTCGTTAGCTACACGCTTTCTAAGGCTCTCAGCAGTCTCTTCATCTACATCTGCTCCATAATAGATACTGATAAGCTCAAGCTCTTCTGACATAAGACCTTTGAGCATTTCGAAGGTTACATCTTCCATCTTCTGTCCAACAGATATGATGCCTTCATCACCAATACCCATGTAATCACCTTCATGGATCTGCTTGTCATCTATAACTGTATCACGTACTGCATATGTAACTTCACCTGTATGTACTCCGCCGATAACATCCATCATAGTCTCTTTGTTCTCTTCAGCAGACATATCAGGTATGAAATTGATAACTGCAGTTACACCCTGAGGAACTGTCTTGGTAGGGATTACGATGACTTCCTTATCCTCTGACAGATCTCTTGCCTGATTAGCCGCCATGATGATGTTCTTGTTATTAGGAAGAACAAATACAGTCTTGGCATTAACATGCTCGATTGCTGTAAGGATATCATCAGTACTAGGGTTCATAGTCTGGCCACCGCTGATGACTTCATCAACACCAAGTCCCTTGAAAAGTTCTGTAAGGCCGTCACCGGCACATACAGCAACAAATCCAAAATCAGCAGGTTCTTCGGCAGGCTCAGAAGCTTTATTCTCTTCCATAGAACCGAAAGCTTCGCCCTTATCATCGCCCCATTTTGCAGCATCGTTAAGTACTGCATCAACGTGCTTGCCAGATACCTTGATCTCTCCTTCAGGATATTCATACTCAGCATCCTGAGGAATTGTACGCTCAGCCATTCCGGAGATCTCCTGATCGATCTCATCAGCTGTTCCGTTCTCATTCATGTGGAAGAGCTTCTCACGATGCTCCATACGCATGTTATCAACCTTCATGTTAGAAAGCTGTCCTAAAAGAAGCGCCTTCTGAATAGCAAGTCCCGGATCATTGGTATGTACATGGATCTTGCAGATCTCGTCATCTGCTACCATTACGATACTATCACCGATATCTCCGAGGAATTTTCTGAAATCAGATTCCTGCTTGGAATTAAGTTCTCTCTTTAAGAGAATAACGAATTCTGTACAATAACCATATTTGATCTCTACAGGAGCTTCCTTGGATACGATCTTCTTAGGAGCTGTAGGAGCTTCTACAGCTGCTACAGGTGTAAGATCGATCTCTTCTCCAAGGAGTCCGCTAAGAGCTCCTTTAAGCACCTGTACAAGGCCTTCTCCGCCTGAATCTACTACGCCTGCCTGTTTAAGAACAGGGAGCATATCAGGGGTTTTATCGAGAACTTCGTCTGCATACTCAATAACTTCCTTAGCAAACTTCTCGATATCTGTTTCGCCGGCACTGGCAAGTTCTCTTGCCTTATCGCCTGCACCCTTGGCTACTGTAAGGATTGTTCCTTCCTTAGGCTTCATTACAGCCTTGTATGCTGTCTCTACAGCCTTATCAAAAGCATCGGCGAGTATCTGAACATCAATCTCCTCATGCTCCTTAAGTCCCTTTGTAAGTCCTCTTAAAAGCTGTGACAGGATAACGCCTGAATTACCTCTGGCTCCGCGAAGAGATCCAGATGAGATAGCCTTACAAACCGCAGCCATGTCGTTTTTATCACATTCCTGAACTTCCTTGGCTGCAGCCATGATAGTCATAGTCATATTTGTTCCTGTATCACCATCCGGTACAGGGAATACGTTCAACTGGTTGATCCATTCTTTTTTAGCTTCAAGGTTCTTTGCGCCCGCAAGAAACATTCTTGCGACCATTCTTGAATCAATGCTACTTGTACTCAAGTTAGGTTCCTCCTACACAAGTCGATCAGTCGATAACTCGAACACCTTCGACATAAATATTGATCTTCTCTATTTCTAGTCCTGTAAACTCTTCAACCTTATACTTAACTGAGTCGATAAGGTTGTCTGCAACAGCAGAAATACTTACACCGTAAGCAATAATAACGTGAAAATTAAGTACAAGCTTCTTGTTCTGGTTAAGTTCTACGTTGATACCCTTAGTCATGTTATCAGAACGAAGCAAACTTACCAGTCCGTCTCTTATACTAACGTTAGCCATGCCAACAATACCGAAGCATTCCATCGCAACAGTTCCGGCATACTGAGCTATTACCTCGTTGTCTATGGAAATATTGCCCATATGTGTGTTCAATGATGAAGCCTTCATTGGTTGTCCTCCTCGTAAAATGGCATTTCTATGTATGCATAGATAGCATAATTATATGACAGGTATTACAAAAAATAAAGCGCTTCCTCTTAAAAAAGAAGCGCTTCCGTGTCATTTCTCAGAAATAATTAAGCTCTCTCAACAGCATTTGATCTGAGGCAGCTGGTGCAAACGTTCATTCTGCGAGTAGATCCGTTGATCTTAACTGCAACACGCTGAACATTAGCGTTCCATGCTCTGTTTGATCTTCTATGGGAATGGCTTACGTTGTTACCAAAATGAACGCCCTTGCCACATACTTCACACTTTGCCATCTTAACACCTCCTGTAAAACTATGTTAATTAATGAGAATTTTAAATTAAAAATCACATCCATGTACGCATAATGACGACTCAAAAAATCATCCTATGCAGTCGCAACATTGATACTATAACAAAACATTCGAGTTTTTGCAAGAAGAAATTTACATTTGATGATAATTTTATAATTTTTTTGACAGTAAAGCTTTAATATAAGCAATTATTAACAGTCTGTATACATTAATTATCATCTATAATGCCATAAAGAAATGCTCTGCCTATGATCACTGCTGTGAAGCCTGATCTCCAAGACTATCTTCCATCTCCTGCTTAAGCTTGGAGTATTCGATGTTGAGCCATTGAACAAGCTCATCATCTCCCTTTACATTATCCGGATGAAATATCTTCATCAGGGCTTTATACCTTTTCTTTAGCGATAAAGGGGTATCTGCGCCTTTAAAAAGGACATTCATAAGACCTGCAGACTGTTCCTGAAGCTTGACTTCTGCATTGGCAAGATCCTCCTGGAGCATGATCCTTTCCTGCATTATCTTCTTTTTTTCGATCTCAAGAGCTTTGCGGTCGTTACTTAATTTGTCATATCCGTCTTTGAGGATCTGCATCTTCTGGTCAAAAAACGAACGGTCATGTTCGAATTCAGCCCTCTGTTCCTGAAGCTTTTTACCGGCTTTATCAATTTCTTCTTTTAGAAGGGTACGTTCCTTTTCCAGTTTTAGCCACTGGTCGTCAAGAGCAGATTCCTGATTCTTGAGTCTGCAGCTTTCTTTAAAAAGGAAACGTCTTAGTTCTTCTAATGAACTTTGATCTGTGCTTTCAAAAAGCTCGTCACTTCGATTCTGATCCATGGCTTTCTCCCTATCGCAGATATGATCTACAAACTACTACAGCCATCTCCCCTTCATAAGTGATGACATCTAATTACTTCTCATCATCTCCAAAAGCGGCATCTACCACATCTTCATCACTTGGCATGTCATTTTTAGAGCCGCCCTGGAATTTATTGATAACATCAGGAACAAGATCCAGTATCTTTGTAACTGCATCCTGATTCTTGATATTTACAAGCTTTGTCTGTCCGTTTCTAATAACAAGAACAGCTGTTGGAGACATCTTAGCTCCAAATCCACCTGCTCCGCGCTTTTTCTTCTCTTCGTCCTTGGAGCCTGCACCTACACCCATTGATACATCAACAAGTGGAATGATGATAGTATCACCTATCTTAGTAGGCTCACCTACTACAGTTTTTGCAGAAAGCATCTGCTGCATGCCTTCCATAAGGGAATCAACAATTCCGTCAAAATGTTTATTCTCCATATATCCTCCCTTTTAAGTCCTCTTATTTTTTCATTATACGATCAAATTTTTTCCGAACTTTTCGTATATCTTTATTAAAATAAACTCTGGCTGCTGATAATAAAAGCCTCCAAAGAGCTATTCTGCCTTTGATATCGACACTTGCTTCTACAACCTTGTTCTCAAAATCAGGTTCAAGCCAGATATCATAGTCGTTAAAGGTATTAACAACACTTACGCCTGCAAGGAGCTTGCCCATGGACGCAGGATCTCCGATACCCAGTAATATATCGGCATCTATCTTACCCGGCATAATATGCCTTAGTACAAGATATAGATCCTTTTTTGCACGTAAAAAAGCCCTCTCAAATGTAGGACTATCAAGCAGATCCTTGATCAAATCCATTTTATCATATGCCCTTGATATTGTATAGAAAGCTTTTTCTACAGCCTCTCCGGGCTTTTCAAGAAAGTCCAGAGCCTTCTCGAAAAGGTCTGCCATCTTTTCTATAAAATCAAAGAAAGTAAAAATATCAATGTCTTCTTTATCTTCCGATTCTTCCGAATCATTATCATCTTCTGCTGCATCATTTCCATGATCATTTTCAGAATCATCTTTATGAACATTTCCATCATCAGATTCTAAAGAACCTGTATGTTCTTTAGAATCCTTATCAGCATGATCTTCAGAACCATTTTGACCATTAACTTCATCAAAATAATCAGATGTATCTAAATCGCCGGATACATCCTTTTTATCAGAAGCCTCAATATTTGAAGCACTAATATCTGAACTCTTATTTTCGGAGGACTTTTTATTATTTGATTTATTTTGGTCATTTAAAGATTCCTGATTACCTGCATCTTTTGAGCTTTGATCAGAAAATTCTTCATAGGAACCGGCATTATCCATTGCCTTTTCTAATTTGGCTTGGCTCTTCTTTTCTTCTTTTCTTCTTGTCTTTTCCTCTTTCCTTTGCTTCTTTTCTTCAGATTTTGGAAGAATCTTAAAGAAAAGGACCTTTAGCCAAAAGCTGGTATTCTCCGGATATCCGATGCCGCCTCTAACAAGATGTAATAGCCAGCTAAAAGAAGCCTTGCAGTCAATCTTGTCTAAAACATAGCTCTTAGGATCATTCGGCGCAGCTTCTTCCAAGCCATGATCAGTGTCATCGCCGGAGCCTTCATCTGACAATTCAGATAACTTATCAAGGTCGATCCTTCCTATCACTGCTTTGGCTCTGTACCTCAAAGGAACAAATAGAATAATAAGAAGGAGGGCAAGTATTACCAAAAGGATCACCAGCAAAGCGATGCCTATTATTTTTAAAATACTAAGAAAAGTCCCCAGTATCACTCTTCTTCCTCCTGTGCTCCCATTGTCTCAAGATATCCCAAAAGATCACCGTCCATACCGCATTCTGAAGCACGTACGGATATCGTCACCACCATATCCAAGGCTTCTGTATATCCTGCAGCAAGCCCGTACACATGGACAGGATTGTTCCTAAAGAACTTCTGAGTCAGCACCCCGCAGTGAATGATATCAAGCTGGTCATGTGGATTCCCCGCTTTGCATATGGCATATACAGACAGTTGCCCTGCTCCGTGCTGCATTTTCCATTTTACCAGAGGGAGATTCTTAAGAGACTGTCCGACATATAAATTTTTATCAAATTCGCAATAATGTTTTTTCAAAAAGTTCTCCCATTAATTCAAAGAATTAACTCCAAAATACTCATCAAATATACGCTTAGCAACAGGAACAGCCATATGTCCGCCGCTTCCTGCTTTTTCCATAATTATTGTAACACAAATCTGCGGATCATCCTTAGGAGCAAATCCGGTAAACCAGGCATGTGAATCTGAAGACGATGATGAATACTCCGCTGAGCCTGTCTTGCCTACTGCATTGTACGGAGAGTCTGCAAGACCTGTAGCTGTACCTGACTGCACCACCTGCTCCATCATCTGAGTAAGAGTCGCAGCTTCGTCTGAAGTCATAAGCTGACCATATTCCTGAGGGTCAAAAGTTTCTACAGTCTTGCCATCAGCTGACTTAACACCGGATACCAGATAAGGCTTCATAAGTGTTCCGCCATTGGCTATTGCCATTGTTATCATATTCATATGAAGAGGCGATACGCTGGTAGCTCCCTGACCTATCGAAAGCTGCATCTTGTCTTCGGCTGAAAGAGAGGTACTTGCAGTTGCTATACTTTTTGAATATGGAAAGTCAACCGGCAGATCCTCATTGAACATAAGTTCATCCAAAGTCTTCGCAAACATAGTCTGATCAAGTGAAAGACCGATATTGGCGTAAGAGGAGTTACAGGACTTGGCAAATGATGAGAAAAAATCAAGGTCTCCGTGAACCTGATTGTGATAACACTTGATAGAAGCTCCGTTAACAGTAAGAGATCCTTTACATGAAAATGTATATTCGCCATATGTAGTAGGATTCTCTCGCAAGAACTCCAATGAAGTAACAATCTTAAAGGTTGATCCCGGCGGATACAATCCCTGAGTACTTCTATTAACAAGAGCGGCTGTAGTCTTATCATTGGATAGTGTATTCCAGTCAGCCTTGATCGTATTGGGATTAAAATCAGGCTTTGAAACCATAGCCAGTATAGCCCCGGTATTGGGATCCGAGATGATGACAGCTCCGTTGTAATCTCCAAGAGAATAATATGCAAGGACCTGAAGGCTTGCATTAATAGTGGTATATACATTATCTCCCGGGAACTTAAGTCCTTTATCATCATAAGAAGCCTTGGTTGCAAGCGATGAATTACAGTTGATCAGGTAGTATTTCATCGACTTTTCTATCCCCATACCACCCATGTCTGCATAACCTACAACATGAGCAAACTGATTGGAATAAGGATAAGACCTTACTTCATTGCCCTCTTCGTCAGTTACTGTAAGTGCCAGTTCCTTGCCATCAGAAGATATTATGGATCCTCTGCTATTTTCTTCCTGAAGCTGAGATGCACGCTTGTTATAATCATTCATTACGAATTCAACTCTGTTAGCATAGCTGTACCAGCCTATATACACAAGCATTGCAGCAACAAGCCCGGTAAAAAATACAGCTAAAAATGTGATTGCTTTATTGTTATTCAAATCTGTCTGCCTCCATAGGCTATATACTTAGACCAAAGATGTCCATCAGTCCTGATAATCGTGTGACATTGCCTGAGCTTGTCTGTATCTCTCCAGAGCCTCATAATGTTCATCAACTCTTATAAGACATGTTGCTTCAAATACACCTATAGACAACATTGTGACCATAAGAGAGGTTCCGCCATAGCTTACAAGCGGAAGTGTGACACCCGTAAGAGGTATGAATTTAGATCCTCCGCCTACTGTAAGGAAAGTCTGAAAGATAAGCCATACTGCAATACCACAGTCAATATATTTGGACCATCTATCCCTGAGCCTTGATGCTTCCAAAAGCATCATAAGGAACATAGATATCACAACAAGTATCATGGAGATACTGTAAATAATGCCAAACTCCTCTGATATAGCAGAAAAGATAAAGTCATCTTCTACGTAAGGAATAGTCTGAGGATTGCCCTTAAAAAGCCCAAGTCCAAACCATCCGCCTGAACTTATGCCAAAAAGTGACTGTGTAAGCTGATATCCTGTTGATTCAATCGTAGACCATGGATCAAGCCAAGCCTGCACGCGGACTCTTACGTGTCTGAAAAGCATAAATCCAGCAATAGCTCCGACCATGCCTATCCCCACTCCGGCAAGAAGATAGGCAGGATTCCTTGATGCTACAAATAAAACTGCAAGATATATGATAAAAAGTATCGCAGATGCACCCAGGTCTCTACTCATCATAAGGATAAGAATATAGACCATAGCTACTCCGAAAGTGATCAATGCTTCCTTGATAGTTGCAGCCCTGCACAAAACGCACGACAAAAAGAATATAAAGATAAGCTTTACAAATTCAGAAGGCTGGAATGTAACACCGAAGGCGGTAAAAGAAATATATGAACCATTGGTAATTGAACCGCACAGAAGTACGATTCCGAGAAAAACAGCTCCCAAAATCGCATAAGCCCACGTAAGGTTTGTTAATACCGGCAGCTTATATACAATCTCACATACAATAAACATTGCAACGATGGATACACCTGCAATGATCATCTGCCGTAATGCCTTACCGGAATCTATCCTCATCAGCATGATGACAGATGTCATCATAAGAAAGGCGGCATTATTAATGATCAGTTTATTGCCATCAGGAAAAAATGCGCTGAATAAAAGCAAAAGACTCGACAATACAAGCACTATACCTATTCCATAAAAAATATAGTTTAAGTTACCGGTACGTAATACTATGGTAATAAAACTAAGAACAAGTATAATTACCTGCATGATTATCTGAAGTGCGTATATCGGTGCTCTCTTTTTCTCACTCTTAAACTTAAGTGCGATAAAACCGCACATTGCAAAGAGACAGCTAAGTATGGCGATAACATACTTCGAAATCTCAACAACATATAACCTCATTCAAAAACTTCTCCCAATTTTACTCTGTTCCTCTTTTGTAATGTCCAGTAGTATATTCCTTATATGGAGCTTCGCCACGGCCGCCTTCAAGGAGCTCCTCCCAGAAATTCAATATCAGCTTAGCATCCCTGCCACTTTCTGTCGTAAGATCAATCCTGAAAGCAGTAATACCATTCTCTTTAGATAGGCTCTCTATCTGTTTGTGAAGAGAAAGTGGAACACTATTGTAGATGATATTAAGACATTGGCGACAGTCTGTCAGCACCTTCATGGAATTATTCTTCCTGTCTGTAATACCGTCATATGCCGTATAGTTGGTTCCAAACCGTCCGGAGCAATTATTCATAGTCTTCTTCACGCATCCGGCAGATACCATCATAGGTATATATCCGTATATACAGGAAGAAAAGACATAATCAGCTTTGCCATCCACAGACTTAAGGAATTCACCAAGCTCATGTCTGTTAAGTTCATACGGTATGCAGCCTTCATCAACACGCATCTGTCCCAAAAAAAGATCAGCTGCGCCGTGATTCCACATATAGATACCATAGTCACATATTATACGACCATCAAAAGTTCCGTCTTCGTTTAAAGAAAGAAATGCAAGTTCTTCCAAATTCCTTACAAGAAATCCCTTGGAAAAAGAACTGCAGGATTTCCAAATGCGCTGTATATCCCTGATTCCTTCAAGGCCGGTCTCATTTCTCATCATATATGGAAGTGCCACATAGATATCTATATCATCTGATACCTGTTCAACAAGCGAAGGAACCTCATCCAAAAGCATATGATAGTCAATGTATAAGCGCTGAGGCCTCATGTTCATAGAAACAGCAGCTTTGAGCTGTTCCATATTGCTGACCAGAATATGAAGTTGTTTATTTATAATTTTTTTCATATTATTTATTTTTTTAGTATTTTTGTTTTGATACTCGAATATCCTTATTACGATAAACTTAAGCTTTCCCGGATAATTCCTGCAAAAGCCTCTCGCAGGCACTTCTCCTAAGTTCGTTGATCTCTTTAACCGGCATGAAGATACCAGGATCACTTTCATCCATATCGATTGTAAGATTCTCTTTTCTTAGTTCAAAGAATGTATCTCCAAGCTTCATGATACGCTGCGCCAAATCCTCTTTGGACAAAGGACGTTTGGAAGCCTCCTGAACAACCTGTCCGGATACAGTTACAGACACATCACCCAAGCTCAAAGTCAGCATTGACTCGCATCCGGGATGAAAATATCCGTATGCCTCGATATTTCTCTTCTTCTCGCCAGTAAGATACATATCCCTGATACTTGCAATAAGCCTATCATCAGAACCGCTGTAGCCGGGAGATGACAATGTTACCATGTCTCTGGAATTATGTCTTTGATAATAGCCCTGACTTATCTCAGTCCTAAGATACAGATGTCTTAATACATCAAGATCTTTGGGATCAACTTTAAAAGGAGCTTTAGGATCCTCAAGATACTTATCTATATACTTTCTGTATATAGATACAACTCCGGCGACATATTCGGGCTTTTTCATACGACCTTCAATCTTGAAAGAGTCAATGCCTGCTTCTATAAGACTTGGAATTATCTCTATAGTACACATATCCTTAAGGGACAGTGGATAATACTCATCATCTTCGCTTGTGTTATCGCTTGCGGAAAAGTTCCTGTCATTAGTGCTTTGTGATAATCCGCCATGAACAATATATGGCAGTCTGCAGGGCTGTGCGCACCTTCCTCTATTACCGGATCTGCCTCCTACAATTGAGGAAAAAAGGCACATGCCGGAATAACAATAACACATAGCTCCGTGGATGAAGGCTTCTACTTCAATCCCGGCCTTTTCTTTGATGTCGATCATCTCCTGCAGCGACAATTCTCTAGCAGGAACAACTCTTACTGCACCCATATTTTTAAGAAGCTTGGCTCCATATACGCCTGTTACAGCCATCTGAGTACTTGCGTGAAGCTCAACGTTTGGAAAATGCTCTTTTACAAATCCCCAAACACCAAAATCCTGTACGATCACTCCATCAAGCCCCGCTTGTGCGAAAGGCGCAAGATAATCGTACAGGTCATCGAATTCTTCTTCCTTGACCAGCGTATTAACAGTCATATAAAGCTTCCTGCCATAAAGATGAGCATAATTTATAGCTCTAATGACCTGCTGCGTGTCAAAATTGTCAGCATAGGCTCTGGCGCCAAACTTCTGGCCGCCAAGATATACGGCATCTGCTCCTGCAGATATCGCACCTAAAAATGCTTCATAATTACCGGCCGGAGCAAGGAGCTCCGGGCGTTGTAAATCTTTCATATAATTCCTCGTATCACACAATACTTAACCTCATGTCGCGAACAAAGTGAGCGGCTAATGGTTCAAATTAGTGGAGCTTCCTACACTAATTTGGGTATGAAAATGGAACATTTTCATACTTAACCTCATGTCGCGAGTAAAACAGGCGCCTTATGGCTTAATGCCTTTTGCCGGAACCTATAGGTGTGACTTTGTTTTTTAACTCTGTTTCAAGCTGTATTATCTTTCTTGAATCCTCTTCAAGATTCTTTTCAAGATTTTTTACATTCTTCTCAGTGTTCTCAAGCTTGATCTGAGAAGCTATAAGCTCATGTTTTAGGTCATAGAGTTCTTTCTCTTTCTCTGTGGCCTGCTCTTCAAGAAGAGATATCTGCTTCTTGGCCTTAAAATAATCGTCTGCTATATTGAGCTGAAGGAGGATCGCCTGAAGATCCACAGGCTGTCTGTTAAATCCTTCAATCTTGCTGCAGTCTGATATCTTGCCATTAAGGTATGATGCCACCTTCTGAAGATACTCTTCACTTTCATAACCGCTTAATGTTAGCACTCTTCCGCCAATGATGACTTGTGCATCGGTTTTTGCTGCCATTGATCTTCCTCCCCAGAAATATTGAACTTTCAAAGTCTCATTATGATTATAAACTCATGGAAGCCTTGACGCAACCAAGGATTGTATATTATAACAAACATTATATGAGGGGAATAGAAGTGCATCCATGCACTTCTGGACATTCCCTGTTTACTTCCTGTAAACGGGGAAATAGAAGTACATCCCTGTACTTCTGGACATCCCCTGTTTACATCCTGTAAACGGGGAATAGAAGTGCATCCTTATGTGATTCCCCTTAATAATACATATCATAATGAGGTTGGTATTTATGAGTAAAAATGGTAAATTCTCCAGGTTATTTTTGACAACATCTCTTACTCTTACACTTTCGCTATGTTCATGCACATCTCCTATGATAGGCTTTAAAGAGTCAGGCTCTTCTAGCAGCATTACAGACAACTCATCTGATAATAGCAACTTGGCCGCATCTTTTGGTCCTGATACCACAGAAGCTACAAATGGTACCATAAATCTTAATTCCCAGTCAAGGAAACTTAATTTTAATGAGAAAATAAAAGAAGACGAAAGCTACTATTACTATTGCTTTAATTCCAAATTATGGCGTACATCTAAAGAAAATCCTGATGAGACTGTATGTCTTTTTCCAAATGATGGTCTAGATCTACAGGCAAGCCATCCTGATAATATCCTAATATACAATGACAATATATATCTGATCGGTGAAGATCTTGCCGATTACAACGAATATGTATATAGAATAGACATAAACGGAGCTATCTCCAAGCTCTCTTATAAGACTAAGGTCGGATATACAAGTGGTATAGATATACATAATGGTGCTTTGTATGTCTATAGTTTTGACCTTGACAATAACATCTTATTCGAAGGTTATAAGATAAATGACGACGGCTCTTTGGGTGAAGAATGCGCTGACTTTTCAGATCTTAATCTAAGCCTTGGTGATAACCTTGTTCCTGTACATCTTGATTTTGGCGATTATATCTACTCGCCTTCTTCTATAGACTATTATGGAGGCATATATACTACAGATAGCGCAGGCAATCAGGCGTCCTTGTATTTTATTCCAAAAGACAATAATAATGCCAGAAAAATTGCTGATATAAGCGGAGATGATGTAGCTGCAATCACAAAAGACAAGCTTGTAATGATTCAGAGCAATAATCTTATTGATAATAATCTGTATACAATTGATATAAATTCAGGTGAGAGAAACGATCTTCTTACCAAAGAAGAACTTAAATCCATGGGATATGCGCATTCTTCTTACTTTAGTGTTATTGATTATGACGACAACAATATTTTTGTAATGATAAGGCACCCTCTTACAGAAAATCCTGTTCCAAATTATGTATATGACATCTTGAAGATAAGCCTGTCTGATGGTAGCATAGAACCTCTTGTGAATATCACAGAAGGTGAAGATCCGGACAATGATTTCGGACTTAAGGTTTTAAATTTTACCAAGGAAGGCTTGATGTATCTCAACTACGCCGATTCAAGTTATAGTCTATGCTATATGCCTTATGATAATATGAGCAGCCAAATCGTACTGGCATCTCCTGATTATGGACTTGAATCAAGCGTGGGTATTCTCGAACAGTATGGCATAACCTTTAAGACTCTCCACAATGCTTATTTCTACACAGATGATAACTATGATGTAATGACTTTCTATTCTGACCTTGTAGTACCACAGCTTCCGGCAACATCAGATGACTTTATATCTTTCAATGAGACAATACTTGACAATCTGGATGTTACAGATATGGCCAAGTCTTCTGTAAAAGAGGCCGGGGAGATAGCTTTAAGTCAGGATGCCTATGATGAATACTCTCCTATGGATATATATCCATATAACTATACATATCGCTACGCAGGACTTAGCTACTATGATTCAAGATATGTATGCCTGACTACCAGTGATTATCAGTACTGGGGAGGTGCTCATGGTATCGGCTGGCAGTACTCTTATACTCTTGACATGCAAGATGGGAAGATTCTTGCGCTTAGCGATGTCATCGGTCAGTCACAATCAGAATTTGTAGAGCTTGTATGTGATCATGTGTACGATCTTGATGAGGGATCACTTTTTAGCGGATATGATGGGACTATTGAGCAGATACGCGATTCCTATACGGACAATGATTTCAACTGGTTCCTGACACCGGAGGGTGTGGGTGTAAGATTTGCCTCATACGAAATCTCTCCCTATGCCGAAGGATACCCGCAGATCATAGTCCCATATGATGAACTGACGCTACTTATCAATCTGGGGAATTAGTTTATCGTCAGTAAACCTTCCTACTTGTACGAGCCGGCATCACTGATCAGACTTAAGCTTACTTCTTATAAAAGCCATAACTTCATTAAGATCAGGAAGTACAGCTTCGCAGTACGATCTGATCTCATCATCCGGCTGCCTCAGATCAGGAACCATTATAGGATGCATGCCAGCCGCATATGCTGCTCTTATTCCGTTAAAAGAATCTTCTATCACATAGCAGTTCTTGGGATTCGCTTTCAGTTTTGACGCGCAGTCAAGGAATATGTCAGGGGCAGGCTTGCCGTTTACAACATTGTCACCTCCAAGTATCACTGTAAAATAGTCGATAATTCCGGCTTCGCTTATCTCCTGTCTGACGACAGCTTCTTTCGTGGATGATGCAAGGCCTGTTGGTATATTATTACTATTTAGATACTGCAAGATATCTCGAACGTATTTTTTTACAGGTATACCATTGTCATTAATATATTTGTGAAAATAGTTTCTTGTATATGTAAAACCTTCTTCATAAGCCTCTATACTGCCAAGCCTTTGGATCATGATCTCTTTGGTCATGGCAGATGTAGTACCTGTACAGGCAAGAACCATATCTCGTACAAAGTCCACATCAAGTAAAGTCTGCCTCGCACGCTCTTCCCAGGCTTTCATATATATCATCTCTGTATCAAGAAGGACGCCGTCCATATCGAATATTACTGCTATATTAGAACTCATAAATAACACTCCAAAAAACTAAGATTAATTACTCAAACTTTCCACTTGGACGGTGCAGTATCACCAAGGGTTTTACTGGGATAGGCAATATATAGATTCATCAGTTCATAGAATATCATTGTTTTTTACTCTTTTAATAACCAGTACACATATGACCAAGACAATCGGAAAACCGATGCCGGAAAGAATCCCGGCCTGTATGTTGTTGCCTGCAAACTGGGATACATAGCCTATGATCGCAGGTCCTGAAGCACCGCCCAAATCTCCTGCAAGAGCAAGAAGTGCAAACATCGCTGTACCTCCCCTTGGGATAACTTTAGAAGATATGCTAATGGATCCGGGCCACATGATACCAACTGAAAATCCGCATAAAGCGCAGCCAACAAGTCCCATTACAGGCGCCTTGGACAAAGCTGCCAGTAAATAACATATCAAACAAAGAATACCGGAAGCGATCATAAAGCCTGTAAGGTCAATCTTCTCGCCAAATTTGCCGTACAAAGTTCTACTTATTCCCATAAGAACAGCAAATCCGCAAGGGCCTGCAAGATCTCCAACTGCCTTGGACATATGAAGTGCCGACTCTACAAAAGCAGATGCCCATTGAGACATAGATATCTCAGAAGATCCTGCGCAAACCATCAGCAATATAAAAAGCCAGAATATCTTTGATCTAAGCAGCTCTCCCATAGTCATACTCTGACCATCATCCACGAGTTTTTCTATAGGGCAGGTTACAAAATTAAAGATGTTATAAAATGGGACAATAGCCCAAAGAATAGCCAGTAACTTCCAGTTACCTATTCCAAAGAATTTAAAAAATATTGTAGAAATAAGGATTACGCCTACAGTTCCCCAACAATAAAACGAGTGAAGAAGACTCATCATAACGTCTTTATTATCAAAAGGACAGGCTTCGATTATAGGACTCACCAGAACTTCTATAAGACCACTACCTATAGCATATATCGTGACACAGATAAGTATACCTATAAAAGGCGACGGCATTATATCCGGCAGTACTGCAAGAAGTGATAATCCCGCGCAGCAAGTTATCTCCGAAGCAACAATACTAGGTCTATATCCTATCTTGTCTACAACTCTTCCGCATATATAATCAACTATAAGCTGGGTAAAAAAGAAAGTCGTTGAAATAAGCGCCAGCTGTCCAAATGAAATATTGTAATTATCGTGAAATACAATATAAAGCAGCGGAACAAAATTGGCACAGATTGCTTGAACTACAAAACCAAGATAACAGGCAAGTAGTGTCTTATTGTATTTATTTTTATTTTGCATATCAAACTCCAAATCAAATCATTTTACCTTGCAGCATATATAGATTTATGCAAAGAACATCCCGGATTATATTCATGACCGCAGTCAAGACACCTTTCAATACATGAATACTCATTATAGCTATAAAGCCTTCCACAAGCGCCGCACATAACTGTATCCTTCTCATCAGGATCTACAGGCTCAAATTTATGGTCTTCAAGTTCATCGTGGCATTTATAGCAGGCATAAAACTTACCGCATTTATTGCATTTATTGGCTATCACATCTTTATGACTGTGATAATGAATGCACCGGCCTTCACTATCAGTCTGAATGCCATATATTATCTTAATGCAATCCATATTATTGATATATCCTAATTTTTTATTTCATATCTTTTTTAGTTCTATTTATTGAGGATACTACACGCCCCAACCAGGACTTTTATATCATTTATTATCAGAGTCTTCCGGCATCTTTAGCCCCATCTGCTCGTACCCCGGTTGTGTTACCACGCGGCCTCTGGGAGTTCTATTGATGAATCCGCATTTGATAAGATAGGGCTCATATACATCTTCTATAGTTCCGGCATCTTCACCTATAGCAGCTGCCAGAGTGTCAAGACCAACAGGGCCTCCGCCGAATTTCTCTATCATAGTCTTTAAGATCTCGTGGTCTGTGTGGTCAAGTCCCATATCGTCTACTTCCAGTAGATTAAGAGCTTCTCTTACTATATCAATTGAAACAATACCATTATTCCTAACCTGAGCATAGTCTCGTACACGTTTAAGTGTGCGGTTTGCAAGTCTGGGTGTTCCACGGCTTCTTCTTGCCATCTCTATGGCGCTTTCTTCGCCAACTTCGATTCCAAGGACTTTTGCAGACTGGATTATGATCTGCGATAACTCTTTTTCATTATAGAATTCCATCCTGTGGATCATGCCGAATCTGTCTCTAAGAGGCGCAGACAGCATACCCGCTCTTGTTGTAGCTCCAACAAGAGTGAACCTTGGAAGATCAAGACGGATAGATCTTGCTGTAGGGCCTTTGCCGATCATGATGTCTATTGCAAAGTCTTCCATAGCTGGATACAGCACTTCTTCTACCTGGCGAGATATTCTGTGGATCTCATCAACGAATAGAATATCACCTTCCTGAAGGCTGTTAAGGATTGCTGCCATCTCTCCCGGCTTTTCTATTGCAGGGCCTGATGTGATCTTGATATTTACTCCCATCTCATGAGCCATGATCTGTGCAAGAGTTGTCTTACCAAGTCCGGGAGGTCCGTAAAAAAGAATGTGATCAAGGCTGTCTCCACGTTCCTTAGCAGCTTCTATGTAGATCTTAAGGCTCTTCTTGATCTTCTCCTGACCTATGTATTTATCAAGGCTCTTGGGACGAAGAGAGCTTTCAACGCCTGCATCTTCTCCGGTAAAGCCGGCATCCATCATATTTTTTGAACTTTTTTCTGTTTGAATGGTTCTTTTGGCCATATCTATCCTCGTGTTTTAACTATTATTATGATGTAAGGATCAAAAGGAACTTTTGACACCTACCTTATTATTATCAAGCATTACTTTTTTAGAAGAGTTCTTTAAGTGCTAGCTTTAATATAGCCTCGGTATCAAGCTTTTCATCAGAGTTTGAAAGAACTTTTCTAACAGCTTTCATGGCGTCTGTAGCATTATAGCCAAGGGCAGCGAGAGCTTCCACGGCTTCATCTCTTGAAGATGCATCTTCGCCTGAAGATTTGCCGGTAGATGCACTGCCTGCTGCCTGTCCTATACCTTCTGTGCCTGTGATATCTGCATTGGATATCTTGTCACGAAGTTCAAGTACAAGGCGCTCTGCAGTCTTTTTGCCAATGCCGGGGGCTTTGGATATTGTCTTGACATCGCCTGCAAGGATTGCAAATCTAAGATCATCTGTATCAAATACAGAAAGAATTGAAAGTGCACCTTTAGGGCCTATACCACTTACAGTGATGAGCATCCTGAACATGCGGATCTCATCTCTTGTAAGGAAGCCAAAAAGACTCATCTCATCTTCCTTCACATTCATATATGTATAAAGCTTGACATTATCTCCAAGCCCCGGCATTCTGTCGCAGGTTGATGCGGATATATTGACCTCGTATCCAATTCCTCCTACGTCTATTACCGCTTTATCTATTTCGAGATTTTCAAGAATCCCCTGAACATATGCTATCATAAGATCTCCCTTTATAAGTGTGCAAGCTCGTTCATATTATTCAAAAGAGCAAGCACTCTATTTGTTTTTAACTTACCACTTGATCAATGTCATGAGGAAAGCTTTAGTTTTTTATTCAAAAAAACGGTCTGCATCGCAGACCGATATAATTATAACATAAATGCTGAGAATAATCCCGAACAGATATTGACCGACGCATGGATGCACCAACTTGGAAGAATTGACCCACCGGCCTTTCTCTCATATCCTTACGCCTTGTCACTAGCCACCAGATAAAAGGTATTTTTCAGCTTCAGTCCTCTCCTACAAGATGTACAATCTGCTTATCATGCCCAGTTGCAGGTAGGAACTTATCCATGATATCAGAAGTCTTGATCTTCATACTGGAAGTGCATACGCAAGGGTGACACCCGATATACTCGCCAGTAATAACATCCTCATCTATTAGAAGCGTGACCGCTTTATCCTTATCATTCATAAGTCCCATGACACTGACTGCGCCAGGCTCTATATCAAGATACTTAAGCATATCATCCGCATCAGCAAAAGATAATCTGGCAGAGCCTATCTGGCTTGAAAGCTCTTTGGTCTTAAACTTCTTGTCCCCTGGCATAAGGAGCAGATAAAACCTTGTCTTTTGTCTGTTACAAAGAAACAGATTCTTGCACATCAAAGTTCCAAGTGCCTTGTCAACTTCAAGGCAGGCCTCCATAGTTGTAGCGCTCTCATGGTCTACACGTTTATATTCTATTCCGAGTTTGTCAAGATAGTTATAAACTCGCAGCTCCCTTTCAAGTCGCCCTTTTTCATCTGCAGGTCTTCCTGTATATAATTCCATGTGATAATACCTCTTCTTTTCCACTAAAGATTCCACCATGCTTGTTTTTTATCTATACTGACATAAATCTATGCTATAGGCACCTATAGTCATAAGCTTGCTACCAACTCAAAAAACTTCCTTGTATTTCCTGATGCTCCGGTACTTATTTTCCCATCAACAGACATAAGCATGAACAATGTTGTGATTGGTCTATCCATCTATTACCTCTTTCTTACAGGAATCCAAAGTTCACAGAAGAGGTCCTCATGCTCACTATCAAAGTACAGCTCGTAATCAGTCTCTTCAGATGCTTCGTAGCCGGATTGTGGAAGGAACTTTTTATAAAACTGAGACCAGGTTTTAGCTATGCAGTCTCCGTTTTCACCCTTACACTCAAAAACTACATATGTACCTGGATTGACATCCCAGATTCTAAAGCCTGCTTTCTTGATTTCTTCCGGATTGTAATCGGCAGTATCCTCATCAACGATGATTCCAATACCATAATCAAAAGTATCAGAGTCTTCAGTAGTTGGTGAGCATAGCCCGTATAGGTCACGCTTTCCATCCTCCCTAAGCATCCATATAGGAGAAAGCATCTGCTTGGCATTGCACTCTGCCCAGAAATCCGCCACATCATGATTGGCCTCATCATTTATGATTTCTGTTTTAAAACTCCTTACCAATGCTATAAATTTCTTCGCTTCTGCCTGTACGATTTTGTATTTCATTGTTTTTCCTCCATCTACTGTAATTTTTATTACAAGAGGATTAAAAAGTACTAATTTGGCATTACCTTCCCTGGCAACACTGGGTGATATGCCATGGAAACGGGTGAAAGCTTTTGTGAAACTTTCCGGAGTATCGTACCCATACTTCAATGCAATATCAGTGATTCTGATATCAGTATCTACTATTTCACTTCCGGCCAGAGATAATCTTCGATTTCGGATATAAGCATTCGCTGTGATTCCTGTTAGGAAGCTGAAAGCTCTATGAAACTCGTAGCTTGAAATGTGCACATGCTTTGCAACATCCTCATAATTGATTTCCTCAAGAAGATGCTCTTCCATATAGGTAATTGCTTTTTGCAAAGACGATATCCACTCCATACTTTTCCTCTCCTGTGATGCAATTATAGATGGGATGAAAAAATGTTACATTTCCTACTTTGCGTAGTTTTGTCAACTATAGTAACAGTTCTAAAAGCCACGATTTATCTTAATGTTTAGTTTCTATCTACCTTATATAAGACATCATATTCTTCTTCGCCTGGTTCTTCCCAAAGAGATTCTAGCTTTCCCATATCTTCCTGCATGGCATCTAAAAAAGCCAGGCACTTCTTAGCGTAAGGGATCTGCTCTTCTTTTTTGCATAACAAAGAAAAATCGTCTCCCCATCTTAAAGAAGATGTCTGAGCCTTGATCAAGCCGGAATCGTATCTTTTTATGCTAGTTATTTTGTAGTCACTCTTAAATAATTCTTTTAGTATAGATTTTAAGCTCATATTTATGCCTGTTCCAAAAACTGATTTTTCAAACAAACCGGAATTAAAACGTTTTTACTCCTGCGCATATATCTAAATCATCATATCTCAATCGCATATTTTGACAGATCAACCTTACCATCAATAACTTCTATTCCATCTGCTTCTAATAATTCTTTCTGAGCCCAGGCACCTCCAAAAGCGTATTCTCCGGCAAGTTCTCCCTTGGAGTTTACAACTCTGTAGCATGGAATGTTTTCAAAATCCGGGTTCTTGTGCAAAGCATTCCCAACTGCCCTGCACATCTTAGGATTTCCGGCCATCTTCGCTATCTGAGCATAGGTTGCGACTTTTCCTTTTGGGATCTTTTTTACCGCTTCGTATATGCGCCTTGTTGGAGAGTCTGTAACAAGGTCATAGCTTTCTGCTATCATCCTTTTGATATCTTCATCGGGAATAGAACCATCCAGAATAACTGTATTCCAGTGCTCTTTGTTCTGATGATAAGCAGGTTGTACAGATTTATATGTATTTCTCCAAAAATCCCTCCATTCCGGGTCACATTTTAGATTCAGGCATATCTGTCCATCCTTTTCATACGACCATAAGAAGGCCTTCTTTCTGGGCTTAACTCTTATAAGTTGCCAGTTCTGATCATGAAATGGAGCCTCTTGATAGGTATATTCAAATGATAAACCATAAGCCAAAGCCTCTTCTCGTGTTCGCATGTTCTTCTCCCAGTCAAAAAACATTTCGGATCGAATCTATCAAATCATTTTCTTAATCTCTGAAAGTGCCTTATCATGTACAACATCATCTTTAGAAAGCTTTACGTAAAACTTCCCATCACCATATGAAGATTATTGAATGTCTTCTATTATCGTAACATTGTAATAGGCGTTGTTGTAATCATCATTATCAAAATCATTCACGAATTCCGGATGGATAACAAATGTTTTCCCATCAGAAGTATGTAAGCGCGTATCGTTCTCAAAGAAGACGCCTTGTCCTCCGTAATAGATCATTTGGTTGATCAATTGAGTATAATCATGGATCTTATCTTCCGGAACACAGTTTATTCCTATATCAGGTCTTCCAAATTCTGCCATTCCTCTTGTGTGGAGCCAATATCCATCACTATCTTCAGAAGACAAAATAACAACATGGTTCTGAGCATTCACTTCTTTATCAAAAAATCTGTCAGTCCATTGATCAGGCGAGTACATAGCAATTGTTTGCGGATCCAGGATTCCCAGCGCGCCTTTATCGATAAAAGCCTGGATGATACCAATTACATTTCTCATGTAATCAAGCGTCGCATCATTTTTGATAGTTCCTTGCAAAACTGTACATATATCTGCACTTTGGCATATTTCAAAAAGAGAGGCATCAGCTTTTTTTAATACAGATCCATATGTACCGGTGAACCATCCATCAATCCACTCTCCATGAGCTTCTCTAGTGAATATTCGGATATCGAGTCCCTCCGGGAGTTCATCAACTTTGTGCTTCTCTCGAGATACTTCCAGGTCTTCTCCGGATACACCAAAGACTATATAAAATAGGAATGGCTTATAACCTATATCTTTAAAATACTTTCTTTCCATTTTCAAAACATTTCCTCAAAACCAATATTTATCGTTAACTTGCCCTAAAAAATCAAGCGGTAAGTCATTAAACTTACCGCCTGATACAAAATACATGCCAGACAATAATTTATTCAAAGCAGAAGCCTACTAAACCTCTACCCATTCAATGATATTCCTCTGATCCTTGTTGTATGAAAATTCAACACCTATTTTATGAATGGTCTGCCCTTTCTCTTCCGCTTTTATTAAATATTTTTCAGCATATTTTTTTCTTTCAATTTGATCCAATGCTTCATCTGCAGTTTTTTCAAACTTAAATTCAAAAATATATATATGCTCACCGGCATCCAAAACAGCATCTATTCTTCCTACATTAGTTGCCACCTCAGGATCAATATCCATTCCACAGAGCAGAAATACCGTATACATTATGGATTGATAATACTTTTCTTCTGCAATTTGGATTGTGTATGGGATATTCGCAAATATATTTTCCATGTATTTGCGAATATCTTTACTCTTTCCTTCTCTTGCAGCACGTTTTATCAAATCTACTGTTGCAGAAAAATCCGCAGGATCCTCATCAACAAACAAAGAAACTATGTTTTTCTGGAACGAATCCCTAACTTCTTTATTAGGAAAACGCATAGGATAATATGAATCGCTCAATCCATCCTCAGGAACATCTCCAAGAGTCATGTATCCTGTTTGATACAATAACTGTAGGAATTTCTGCTTGCCAATTATTCTTCTGGCATTGCCATTCTTTATTCCATCTGACGAGAAAGCAAATTCTGTAATATCAAAAACACTAAAAGTATCTCTGGAAATAATAGGGTCTCTGACATCATCCAACGTAATCTGTATCTGCTGCATGGTCTTTATCAGCACTTTTGGTGTTCCTGTCTCAAACCAATAATTTGAAAATATCCCCTCATTTCTAAAGAAAGATCCTATTGAAACAGGGTTATATACACTCTCTTCCCTTGGTGAAAATCTAAAACCGTCATACCATCTCTTAAGTGTGGTGAGAATGCTGGCATAATCGAGCTTATTACGATTTTCATCATATATTCCCTCTTTATTCAAAGCTTCAATATACTCACCAAAATACGTTTCCAATTCATCTTCAGTATATCCAAACATGCATGCATATTTTCTATCCATGCTGATGTCTGTTAAGCTATTAAGCTTACTAAATATTGAGAGCTTAGCAAACTTAATAACCCCTGTCATGAACACAAAGCGCTCGTACTGTTCGTATCCTTTTATCATCTGATAGAATGTTTCCATGAAATTGCGGAACATTTCTGCTTCATTTTCATTTTCCAAATGCTCCATTATAGGCTTATCATATTCATCAACAAGAACCACAACTCCTGTCTGATTCTCTTTTTTATATAAAGCCTCGATAAGTTCCCCAAACAAAAGCGCTGGATCTGTATTCTTGACTTCTATCCCGTTGGCCTTAGCAATACCATTCAAAGTCTGTAAGAGCCATGAAGATAATAGCTCAATACTACTTAAATTAGCCTTAGCAAAATCCAGGCGAATAATAGGATATTTTTTCCAATCGTAATCAGTTTCATTATAGATGTAGCAATCTTTAAATAATTCCTTTTGTCCACAAAAAATAGCCTCGAGAGTAGAAATTGTAAGGCTCTTGCCAAATCTTCTGGGACGTGAGCAAAAGAACTGTCCCTTAGGAGCTGAAATAATATCATATAAATATTTGGTCTTATCAACATATATGCAATTATTCTCAATTAAATCTTTAAAAGAATATATCGAAGTTGATATCGCTTTGGTCATTGATTAGTTTCTCCTAGGGTTAAGTCTTTGCTACAATACATATCAAGTTGCATGCGTCATCTATAGATAATATTATCATTCTTGCAGTTTTCATACAATCGGTTCTTCCTTAGAGAACGCTAAATGCGCTAATTTTTCAAACATATCAGGGCACAGACTCTTTATTTCTTCTTCGTACACCAACCTGAAGCCATCATACATAAATTTCGGTGTAGTGGCACAAGACATAAAACAGTATCCATCTTTATCAAGGTTCTCCGCTGCAAATATGGCACCTTTGGGTATAACTGCCATGGCAGTCTGGTCTTCGCCAGTACCTATGATACTCTCACTGACCTTTCCATCTATTATCATGGTAATCTTTAATGCACATCCCTCATGGTGATACCAGATCTCATCACAGTCAATCTGGTGAAAATGGGATATATCAGCTCCTTCGAGAAGGAAATAAATACTTCCCATTAAAGCTCTGTTTTCATGATCAAAGGGAGAAGTATAAACTTCTGCAAACCATCCTCCTTCCGGATGTCTTTCCAATGAATATTTATTTTTGAGAAATTCTGTTCTTTTGCTCATCTTAATTGCATTCACAGATGTTCTACCTCTATATTAATAAAATTTATCTTTAAATCTTCGCTTGAACTTCTTTCGCTGCATTTCGTTCTTTCTTACATCCATGTGCAATTTCTTCACCTATCCAAATCACAAAGAACATGACAATAAAACTCATAGCAAGCATATGTCTATCATTCCATATAATACTGATAAATCCACGAAGCGATACATAATTATACTTTCTTTAAATCTCCTGTTCCGATTAGTTGTGGAGCCAATATCCTATAACTCCTTTACAAAAGATGTCAGATCTGGAAGTTCTGTAAAACCTATATGCTTGTAAAATTCATATGCAGGCTGGGTTCTCTCCGTCATAAGGAATATAGTATCAAGTCCTTTGTCTTTGATCTTTTCCTCAATCAGTGAAAAGAATTTTCTCCCACATCCCTTACCCTGTTTGTCACCACGAATACAAAATTCTTCGATAAAATATTCTGTGCCACCGCACCAGTGTTTTACTTTGCCTATAGACATTCCAATAAGCTCATCATTATCTAATAATCCGTAAAGTATTGGCTGCCTGACTTCGATCAAATCCCTGATATAATTATCAAGCTGATCATCGTTCCACTCCTCATTCCACGGAGGAGCGCTAAATACCGATTTAAATAACTCTTTTATATTCTCAAAATATGATTCATCTAATTCTCGTATAATCATTTAAGTCTCTCCTTGTATAGCTTCACAACAATCTAATACTTTATTATAGAAATCCTTATCCTCCTCAAAAAGCCCATGTCCAAGACCATCAAAAATTATTAATTCACTATCAGCAATACCAGCCTTCAGCTCATAAGGAGCATCATTCCCAACAGTGTTATCTTTATTGCCTGCCATGATATAAGTCTTGCACTTTATTTTGGCCAGTTCTTCTCTGGCATCAAAGTTCAATATTGCATTGGCATTTGTGAGAAATCTGTCGTAACTTGCAGGCTTGGTTATTCTTGCTACTAAAGGAAGGATTTTCTTATTCTTTTCGTTATACGCCCTGGTATAAACCTTCTCCGCCGTATCAAGCATAAGATTGGTATGAGTGTCATTGCTGGTCATATCAATCCACTTTGTTACCACGCTCTTTATAATATCGTTGGCATATGGAGCTGTAACAACAAGTATTAGTTTTTCTACAAGATCAGGATAGTTTGCTGCAAGGAACTGTGATACCATTCCTCCTTGAGATACTCCCATCACTATTGCCCTTTCTATTCCAAGATTCTTCATAGCCATTGCCTGATCATCAGCCATCTCTTTTATGGAATACTCCTTCGGAAGATTGTTCTTTCTGCTGAACATATAGACTGTGTAATCTTTAAAAAATTTTTTATATGAGCCTGCCAGTAGCCATGCCTTACCATTTACAGTCCACAATCCATCTGATAAACCTGGCAAAACAACCAGTGTCTTTTTGCCTTCGCCGAAGGCCACATAATACATATCTGTATCACCTACTGCCACACAACCATTCTTCCGCATTTAAGCTCCTCTATCTCTGACTAAATCTTTTTTCTACGCAAATAAAAAATTTCACAAAACAAACTGCACAACCAGCCCCGAAAGAGCACATATCACAAGCGCCAATCCTTCTCCTATAAAAAAACCCTTAATATGGAACCAATAATTGTGATACTCATCTACCATGTCTTCGGTACCTTTGAAAACAAAGTAGGGATCATGGCAGAACCAGATGATATCAAATACAATCGCATCGTATAGAGTCGGTATCTGATCCTTATACTCATCAAGCTCTGCCTTAGAGAATGCTAAATTGTTTTCATGGCTTTGCGGTCATAGACAATGCAGGCTACTCCAACAATAACAATGCAAAAAGCTGAAAGTAGATCCCAGATATCAACCACCGGCTGACCAAGCATAAACCACAAACTTGAAGTTGCTACTTCCTCAAAAATCAGTTTTATGATCTTTAACCACTAATTTATGCCCCAGTACTATTTCTTCACTTTTTACGAAATAATCTTCTGGTTTAAAATCCCAGTTTTCGTATGATTATCTCTCTATCTATACTCATCTTTTTTCATCATATATCTGTTTCCGTCATCACGGAAAACTTTATAACCAAGCCTTTCATATAATCTAAATGCATCAGTATTAGATTTTTCAACATGAAAAAGGATGTGATGTATACCAATTTCATATGCATAGGTCTCTGCTTCATGAATTAAAGCGCTTCCGATTCCATGACCTCGATAGCTTTCTGTCACAGATAAATCATCAAGATAGATATAATCTGCTTCCGGCTCATGATGAACTTCAATCGATAAATACGCCACTACAGATTCATCCTCTGCTACCAGAATACGTTCTTCACCATTGGTCCAGTATCGATCCAAACTGCCTGGTTCGTAGCCCTCAACATCTTCTGTATGATAAATTGTCTGAAGCATTTCTATAAACAATTCTCGAATTCTCTGTTCATCTTCTGGAATTGCTATTCTAATTGTATACACCATCTTTAAATCCTCTTATTTTGAAAAACATACAAATCCCCCATTCTTCCTGATATATAAGAAGTTCTGAATTTTCTCTTAACTGATAATTGTCTTTTGTTCACCTTTGATCAAAATAGTTTGACCATCAGACAAATATATCGGTTCTTTTCCAGATACTTCTCCGCTAGAGATACCTTTATCTGCGTGCGGTATTATTGGATTCTCCAAACACCCTAATCCATCCGAGAAATTACCAGCAGCAACCATACTTCCCGCACTGATTCCCAAATAAATCAAACCATTCTCTAATGCTTGTTTTATTTTGTCCGATAATCCGGTTCTATTTAATTCACCTAGCAGAAGAGCTGCATCTCCTCCGCTAAAAACAATAACATCAAATTGGTTGAGCTCTGACACGCTCATTAGCCTAAGCGTTACAGGAATATCTTGAATATATCCGGAATATGTTCTTTCATACCCTGCAGAAATCAAGAGAGATAAATCATAGATCAATATATTTTCAAACGGTATTCCCATATTCATAAGACGTTCAACGCATACTGCAATGCCCTCTTTCGCAGAATCGTTTCTGATTGATGCAGAAGGGATAAAAACAACTTTCGTATCTGACGGATCTTTATTTATACATTTCCAAAATACATCGCTGGTATTTTCGTTCAAACCGCTTGATGTCAAAAAAAGTGTTCTCATTGACTATAAATCCTTCCTTCTTTCAAAAGCGTATATTTTTGAAATTTGAATTTGGCTAAGACAAGTATTCTTTTAGTCTCCATTTTTCAGTTCTTCCAATTCGTTGGTACTATTTTTGCACCATTCAAGAAGCATAGTTTCAAAGGATTTCCAAATATTGCATCTTTACGACATTTTCATTAAAAAATATAAATGCCTTGTGTGATAAATCTGCTATAGGATTATAATGGAAAATCATAATAAAACATATACCCAAGGCAATGGTATAACTAACCAATATAGGCCATATCTTATACGTTAATTTTATTTTTTTATTCAATAAATCTATAATCAACGGAATAATCATTATGATTGCAAAAATAGCGCTAACTATATTATTTATTAACCTTCCCGCTTCTGTATAACATACTGCGTACATAGTACCATCGCCAAAATCTACCGAAAGTGAAGGTTCCTGAAGATTAAATCCATAAAAAAAAGATATAAATATAAAACCATAAATAATAAATAATAATAATTTCTTTCTCATCATGTCCTCTCTATAGAGCTTGTCTATCATCCTATAGTTATTAACTAGTACAGCCGCTACTAAATATTCCTCTGTCACTCCACACATGAGCTTCGACGTACCGTTCAGGACCATATTTCCCATCAGGATTCCAGTCCTGTGGAAGGCCATACCTGCCTATCACACCGATTATCTCATCATATGTGTAGATTTTCTTTCTATACTCTTTGCCATCATTGACTCTGTCGCTGAATGTTGGATGAGAATCTCCATAGGTAAAAGAAACTGTGCGCAGATCCAAGTCGTCAGTATCTATGACTATATGATCACAATCTTCGAACCAGCTCTGTAGCCACGGGCATTCACCAACCACAAGATAATGAGGGGCTTTTCGTTCAATGATCCCGCCCTTTTTCAGGAACTCATTTCTTAGTATTTCTTCGAACCGCCTTCTGTCAGCAATATAGCTGTCCTGCCTTTTGGCACACATTGTTTCAGGTTTTTCAGATTTTATGGTCAGAAGTACCTTTCTGGCTTCTTCTTCACTTAAATCCGACAGATTACGAAATGGCCCTGTTTTCTTATCAAAGTAGTGGTATAAAAGCATATTATTCCTCCATGACTAGCTCATTTGAGGATTACCTCACTCCTGATTCTGGGAATGATATTCTCACTTATGATTCCAATAAGTATACCCGTTATAAGGCCGCCAATCATCAAAACCGGAAGATAATACAGGATGCCACTTGTCTTAACAACATATACCGCCACAAGCATCTGCCCTATATTGTGGCTTACGCCCCCGCATATTGATACTCCCTTTATAGAAAAAAAATCTGCCTTTTTAAATATGCACATGACAGCAAAACTGATGATCGCTCCGGCAAGGCTAAATAAAATGCCGAACATACTGCCAAACAAAAAACCGGAAACAACAATTCTAAGCACGTTTATAATAAGTGCCTGTTGCCATCCGTATAAATATAATACAATAAGTATTGCTGCATTAGGAAGTCCAAGCTTCATCCCCGGAATCCCGAAGGCAAAAGGAATCAGAGATTCGACATATGATAAAATCAAGGCTACGCCGAGAAGTAGTCCAAGAATTGCTGCTCTAGTACGCATTGTGCACCTCTCAATATTATTATCTTAGCTTCCCACTTGGATGAGTCAGAGTCCCCAAAGCCTTTACAGGGGGTATGTTGGTCCATCTAAGTTGGAAGTTTGACTTATCTTAATACTTATAGCCACAATCTGCTTTTTCAGGTCCTTCTACGCCTGACTCATAATGAGCCCTGAACTCCATGTTGATATCGCGGATTTCTTTCTTGCCATCAATATAATCCTGATACATATCAACAAGGCCGGACATACAGCCATCACATGATCCGTTTATATTGCCGATCGACTCAGCTACTATCTGTTCTCTTTGCTCTCTTGTTGTGTCTTTAATTAAAATTGAATCCATATTATTCCTCCCATGACGAGCACTTGTGCGAGTCCGGCAATCCGAATATCAGATTCGGATCTGCCATCAAGGCTATTTGAGCTCGTCTCAAATAGCTGTGTAAAAAATTGTCATATCGATACAATTTTTCACACTGACCTCATTTATTTAATTATTTTGCTATAGTATCTACTTCTGCTTCATCAGCGCCTTCTATGGTGATAACCACTTTGTGAGGAAGGCATATGATACTCTGACCGGACTTCGATATGATGCCCTGCGACACGCACAGCTTATCCGGGCAATTGGCATCGTCAAGATAACACTCACCATTATCAATAACCAGTATATTCTGTCCGCCATTTTCAGTCTCGATGGCAACTGTCTGGTTACTATACAGGTCATATTCCTGAGTAACTACACCATCTACCAGAATCTGTACTTTAGCACCTTTTACTGCTCCAACAAAATGCAAATACAGGTAGATACATACAGCTACTATAACAAGTCCAGTAACAAGTATCAATTCCGCTTTAGTTTTCTTTTTGTCTTTTACCATATATTATTTTCCTTGCCACCTACATAGGATCAAAAGATATTTTAATCAGAAATTACACTCTTTTTAGAACGCTCTTTAGAATCACTGCTTCCAAGAAACTGTGAAAGAACGATTGCGCCAAACATCAAAACACAGCCTGCTGCTTCGCGAAATGACAGGCTCTGGCCTAGTACTATCCAGCCGGACAGTGTTCCAAATACGCTCTCAAGACACATCGCAATTGAAGCAATTGCAGGATTAAGATTCTTTTGACCAAGCGCTTGAAGGGTATAAGCTATACCACTACTAAAAATACCTGCATAAAGAATTGCAGGAAGCGCGTTATAGATAGATGCCATGTCAGGCCTTTCCAAAACAAGCATAACTATTGTTGCAAGGACTGCCTCAACTATAAACTGTGAAAGCGTAAGCTTAACAGGATCAATTCTCTTAGAATACCTTGATACTGCAAGGATCTGAACTGAAAATCCCAGTGCAGACACAACCATCAAGGCATCACCCATCTCCAGATAAAAACTCCCCTTCATACACAAAAGGTATAAGCCTACAACAGAAAGCGCAATACAGATCCATAGATTGTTATTAAGCTTTCGTCCAAAGAAAACTGAGATAATAGGCACAAATACTACATATAAAGCAGTAAGAAATCCAGCCTTGGCAACAGATGTATAAGCGATGCCGTATTGCTGAGCAAAGCTTGCAAGAAATATGAAAAGTCCTGCAAGAAGGCCGCCTTTTATAAAGGCTTCTATTTCCTTTTTTCTCTTATCTTTAAGTATAGATGAAGTTTTCAAATCTCCATCTGCGGGTTTTATTGACTTATTCCTTCCCAAAGAACCACTCTTATAGACCTTGTATTCCTCCCTATCTCTGTATATCACAAAAGGAAGAAGGAATGCGATTCCGATATAAGTTCTAAACGCAAGATATGTCCCGGCACCCACGTATTCCGCTCCAAGACTTTGCGCTACAAAAGTCGTCCCCCAGAAAAATGATGCTACAAGAAGCATCAGTGTATGGGTAAACGTGTAAATTCTATCATTTTGTTTCATTCTATGATCCATTTTAAAAAGGTACTTTTCTTGCCCCTTTCCTTTCATTGGATAAATCAGCTCCAGTTCCAACATTCTTTTTAATAAAGCAGATGCCGGAGACGCTGTTATATATCCTGTTTTAAATCCTTCCATACTTTGCTCTTAACTTGAAGGTACGATTATTTACTAAACACAGTAGAAAAAGCGCCAAAACCGGAAACAGGCTCTCCTGCTGCATAAAGGTGAGATGTGTCGCCAAGTGCCTGAATTCTGAAAAAGGCCTGATTGTGATATCTCTTCTCTGCATTAACAATTGTAACTGATGAAGGTGCTTCAAAAGTCCCATGCCACAAAGTTACCGGTGATATAGACAGAAGATGCGCAAGCATCACACATTCAACTCCAAGATGACAGAAGAAAACTATAGTCTTATTGTCATCTTCATCCCTAACCTGATACTCCATAATGCCCCTTGTCTGAATATCACCTATCTCAGCAGGAAGATCCGGTCCATCAGGATTCTTATAATCATAGTACTTGCCGTTTCTGGTATATCCGTATGACTTAAGGATGTCATCAAGGCCGTTACAAACTTCAAACCACTTAGACTTAATCTCCGGATTGGTCTTGTACAGATCACAGTCATACCACTTATCAGGATCCAGCATTAAAGGCTGAGTTGTGAAAAACTCCGGGAAATAATCCCACGGAACTCTCAAATCCTTGGTATAGGGATCTTCTACCCTATAATGAAACTCCTGAAGCCAGTCACAGATCGTAGTCTCCCTGTTAAGAGCTTTGAGCGTAGGCTCTGCCGTATCTTTCGCTCTGCCAAGAGGCGAACAAAAGAACCTGTCTACATCCCAGTTCGCTGTTCTTTTTGCAAGAAGCTGCGCTTCCACTTTACCCTTTTCAGTAAGCCCATCTATAGAATAATCAGGCTGTGCATGCCTTATAAAAATCAGTCTCAAACCAATCCCTCCTAAATGTTTTTTATGCTTACATCATTATATTATCAAGCCGTACTTTCATCAATTAAAAAAAGCCGTCTAATATGCGCTCTTTATAGACCGCTATAGTCGGCCCTAAAAGCCGCATAAAACAAGGTTTCCTTATAACAAGCCTGCTTCTTATATTTATAAACTATACAAATGGTATTAGGGGGCATGTATCCCGTTAGGGGGGTGCGTTATTACGTGTTGTTTTGCACTTAATAATGACTTAGACAAGTTGATGTATTTTTAAAAATTTTGAATGATTTTTTTGTAGAAAACTGTTGATTGATTTTCGTTTCTTGATAGATTATCATATTCATCGGTTCAAAAAGCAAATCAATGATTGTTTATGATATTTAAGATTATGAAAGAGGAACATCATGACATCAAACAGACGTGACCTTATTAACGGTCTGGCTGCAGCCATGGGAGCAGGAACATTTGCAGCTACAACTTATGAAGGAACTAACAGATATGATAAAGGAACAGGAACATTTTACTGCAACGGCCATATCATAAGCCCAAGCATAGTCGAGAAAGCCAGTGAGTTCTTTGAAGCTAATTTAAAGCGCTGCGACAGAAGCACCTCTGAAGGCAACGAAATGTACCTGATATACGAAACCGCAGTAGAAGCCATAAAGCTTATGAGAACCACTAATGCTAACCAGAACTCTTCTATTGTTGCTTCAAACAAGGATCATTAAAACAGCTATTCGCAATATCTACTGATACAATATTAAAAGCTAAGAAAAAACTTAAACATGCGCTGCACGTTGCGCTATACGAAAAATGCTCTCCTAGGCTGATCAACCTACGAGAGCTTTTTCAAACTTTCCAATTACCAAAACGCACGCCGCCCTTTTGGGGCAAGCAAATACGGGTAGTTATTAAAGAGTTTTCGCGTTCTTTAAAGGTGTTATAAATTTAGGAGTATGATAGATGAAGATTTATATTCTTCTTAGGGTCTGTTTGTCTGAGCGAAGCGAGTTTCAGACCCTAGAATATAAATTTTCAGATATCATGCCCTAAATTATAACACCTTTAAGAACGCGAAAATGCTTTAATAACTACCCGTATTTGCTTGCCCCAAAAGGGCGGTGTGCGTTTTGGTAAGTGGAAAGTCTCCCCCCGCCTTACTCTACTGGAATCTCGTGGATCCAGCCTTCGGGAGCTTCTACGCTACCCATCTGGATACCTGTAAGTGTATCATAGAGCTTCTTGATAACCGGTCCCATTTCATCCATACCAGATGCAAAGCAGATCTCCTTGCCATGATCGTTAATCTTGCCAACAGGGCTTATAACAGCAGCTGTTCCGCACAGACCCATCTCAGTGAAGTTCTCTACTTCTGAAAGCTTAACAGGTCTTTCTTCTACGTTAAGACCAAGGATATCTCTTGCTACAGTTACGATAGATCTTCTTGTGATAGAAGGAAGGATAGAATCTGTATGTGACTTAGGAACTACAAGTCCACCATCCTTAGTAACGAAGATGATATTAGCTCCGCCAGTCTCCTCAATGTAAGTTCTGGACTCAGCATCAAGATATACATTCTCAGCAAAGCCTTCTTCATGAGCTGTTACGATAGCATGAAGACTCATTGCATAGTTAAGTCCTGCCTTGATATTACCTGTTCCGTGTGGTGCTGCTCTGTCGAAGTCAGAGATCTTAACTACTATCGGCTTAGCACCACCCTTGAAGTAAGGACCAACAGGTGTACAGAAGATTCTGAACTGATATTCATCAGCAGGTTTAACACCGATTACATTGCCTGTAGCAAACATAACAGGACGGATATAAAGTGTAGCACCGCTTCCGTAAGGTGGAACCCAGTCCTTATTGGCAGCTACAACTTCCTCTACAGCCTTTAAGAATCTTTCTTCAGGGAACTGAGGCATCTCAAGTCTTGCAGCAGAATCCTTCATACGAGAAGCGTTAAGATCAGGACGGAAAGTGACTATTTTGCCATCCTTTGTCTCATATGCTTTAAGTCCTTCAAAACATTCCTGAGCATAGTGAAGAACACCTGAGTCCTCGCTTAATACAACCTTAGAATCTGTTGTAATCTCACCATCATCCCATTTTCCATTTTTAAAATTAGATACATATCTGTAATCAGTAGTTATGTAACTAAAGCCGATGTTGCTCCAGTCAAGTTCTTTCTTAGCCATTTCCTAATCCTCTTTTCTTATTATTTGCCTCCCGCATTATGACACAAGGTCATAATTGCATGCCTAAAAGCATTTATAAAAGCTTTTGACCTGTACAAATTTAACATGTTAAATTGATTAAATTTATTATAAGTCCAAATCAGAAGCTGTCAAGAATACAATCTTTTGCTCTTTTCGCAAAATTATTCTTGATCTTTTTTAACATCTGCACCTTCAGCATTTTTATTCTCAGTTTTGTCTTTAGACAAATCCTTATCTTCCGTAACATGACTATGTTCAATAGGTAACTTGGTACCTGTTACGTTACCATCCTTGTGAGAGCGTTTATGATCATCCTTATGTTTGGATCTAAAGATCCTGCTCCAGGAAGAGCCTGTTCTCTGGGCTCTGTATTTGGTGCTGTTGGGGTCTCCCAGATAATGAAACTTACCATCCTCTATATAGGCGGTATCTATATAAGTATCCTCATCTGTAGGAAGATTGTTCCTGCCAAGATAATAATCTGTAAGCCTTGAAATAAGCGCATAGATAACGGCAAATATCGGAACACCCAGTATCCATCCTGCAAATCCCCATACGCTTCCAAAAAGCATGATAGCAAAAATAACCCAGAAGCTTGAAAGACCTGTAGAGTTTCCAAGTATCTTAGGTCCTATTATATTGCCGTCTATCTGCTGAAGTATTATGACAAATATAATAAATTCAAGTGCTGACAACGGATTTATGAGTATAAGTATAAGTCCTCCCAGAAAACCGCCTATATATGGTCCAAAGAAAGGAATTATATTAGTAACTCCGACAATCACTGCTATAAGCAAAGGATATGGGATGTCAAGTACCATACAGGCAATATAACACAGTATTCCAACGATTGTAGAATCCACTATCTTACCAGTTATAAATCCAGTAAAAGTCGTATGAACAAGTCTTGAAGACGAGATAACCTCATTGGCAATATCCTCTCTAAAAAAGGCATATGCCATCTTCTTGCCCTTACCACAAAAGCCTTCTTTTGCATTAAGCACATATATAGCTACAATAAATCCAACTATCAGGTTGAAGAAAACATTTATAACATTAAGTGCCTGAACAGATACCGTAGAGATGATCTCTGATATATTGGGAAGGACTTTCTCTTGTATAAAATTGTTAACTCTGATATATATCTGATCTGCTACTGTATTAACCGTACTTATAGTTGCAGGATCAGATGATTCCATAAATCTGTTGATCGAGCGGTCGATATTCCTATAGTACATAGGGATATTACGAATAATATCCCTTATACTCTGATAGATCTGAGGAATGATATAGTATAGAAAAGCCCATACTACAAAGACTACAAGAGTCATGGTTATGATAATGGCGATATTTCTTATAAGCTGTTTCTGACGAAACTCACCATTCTCATCACGCTTCGCTCCGGCTTTCTCCCATATTTTCTCTAAGATCTTCTGCTCTATAAAATTAAGGATTGGTGAAAGGATATATCCTAGTACAAGGCCAGTAACAATTCCTTCCATACCATTAACTACAGAATGAATTCCGGATATAATATGCCCGCCCTTGAATATAACGTAATAAAGCAGCATTACAACAAGTGCAGTGATTATACCGGTGATACTCCATGTGATCTGGTCCTTATTAGGTCTGAATTTCAAATCAGTATCCCCCCATATCTTATTCTGAGAGAGTCTTAAGTCTGTATACGAGCTGATCAAAATCTTCTGACACTATATCCTCAACCTGTCCCTTATCGCAAAGTCCTGCAAATGAAGAATCAAGTGGAAGGCGACCGAGTATATCAATTCCCTTGGAAGCTGCATATGAATCAAGACCGCTTTCGCCAAAGATAGATATCATCTCGCCGCAATGAGGACACTTCATATAACTCATATTCTCAACAAGTCCGATGACAGGGATATTCATCATCTTGGCCATGTTAACTGCCTTGTCTACGATCATAGCAACCAGATCCTGAGGAGTAGCTACTACAATGATACCGTCAACAGGAAGTGACTGGAACACTGTAAGCGGAACGTCGCCTGTTCCCGGAGGCATATCTACAAACATGTAGTCTACATCACCCCAGCAAACCTCTGACCAGAACTGCTTAACAACGCCTGCGATAACCGGACCTCTCCAGATAACAGGGTCAGTCTCATTCTGCATCAGAAGATTTATAGACATGATATCTATTCCCTTAGATGAAGAAGCAGGGATTATAAGTCCCTTCTCATTGACCTGCTTGACGCTTGATACTCCGAACATCTTAGGTATAGAAGGTCCTGTGATATCAGCATCCATGATAGCTGTCTTAAAACCTTCACGGTTCATAGCACAGGCTGACATAGCTGTTACAAAGCTTTTACCAACACCGCCTTTACCTGATACTACGCCTATAACTTTCTTAACATGTGTTCCTTCAGCCGGATCCACTTTAAAATTCACAGGCTTTTTAGCCGCAAATTTTTTTCTTAATTCTTCGTCTGCCATGCAAACCTCCAAAATTATTTTGTATTAATATAATTTACGAGGCCTCCGAGGTCTATTATCTTCTGCATAAATTCAGGGAATGCCTGCCCCTGATATTTCTTGCCGGTGGTCTCATCAGTTATGATACCACTATCAAAGTCAATATTCACTACATCGCCGGAATTAATTTCTCTGGCTGCTTCAGGGCATTCAATTATAGGAAGTCCTATATTGATAGCATTCCTGTAGAATATCCTGGCGAAGGTTTCTGCTATAACACAGGATACGCCTGCAGCCTTAATAGCTATAGGTGCATGTTCACGAGATGATCCGCAGCCAAAATTCTTATTGGCAACAATAATATCCCCTTCATTTACATTGCTGACAAAATCCTTGTCGATATCTTCCATGCAGTGAGCTGCAAGGTCCTTTGGATCTGTATTATTAAGATATCTTGCAGGTATGATAACGTCGGTATCTACGTTATCTCCGTATTTAAAAACTCTACCGTTTGCATTTTCCATTTTAACTATCCTCCAAAAAGGCTATATCAAAGCTATTTTTTTGATATCAAAGCGATATTTTTGATATCAAAGCGATATTTTTTATATCGCTGGTATTGAGATATTCAAAGTTCAGATGGCTGTGAGATCTTGCCTGTTACAGCACTTGCCGCTGCAACTTCAGGTGACGCAAGATATATCTCTGAATCAATAGCTCCCATACGTCCGACAAAGTTACGATTAGTTGTAGATACGCATCTTTCCTTGCTTGCCAAAACGCCCATATAGCCTCCAAGACAAGGACCACAGGTTGGTGTAGATATTACGGCACCAGCATTTATGAATATCTCAAGAAGTCCCTCTTTAAGAGCCTGCATATATATCTTCTGCGTAGCAGGAATGACTATGCATCTGACATTATCTGCAACATGTCTGTCTTTGAGAATAGCTGCAGCCATGCGAAGGTCAGATATACGTCCGTTGGTACATGAACCGATAACAACCTGATCTATCTCTATATCACCTATCTGGTCAAAAGTTTTGGCATTTTCCGGAAGATGAGGGAATGAAACTGTAGGTGTAAGTTTAGAAAGGTCGATCTCTATAGTCTTTACATACTCTGCATCAGGATCAGCTTCAAAGACTTCATATTCCTTGCCAGGTGCATGCTCTTTTAAGTATTCGATAGTTTTTTCATCAACAGGGAAGATTCCGTTCTTGCCGCCTGCTTCAATAGCCATGTTGGCGATAGTGAATCTGTCATCCATAGAAAGGCTCTTAACACCCTCTCCTGTGAATTCCATGGACTGATAGAGTGCTCCGTCTACTCCGATCATTCCGATTATGTGAAGTATGAGATCCTTACCTGATACATATTTGGAAAAAGATCCTTTGAGTTCAAATCTTATCGCAGAAGGAACCTTAAACCAGGCCTTACCGGTAGCCATACCGGCAGCCATATCCGTAGAACCCACGCCAGTTGAAAATGCTCCCAGTGCTCCATAAGTACAAGTATGAGAATCTGCACCGATTATCAGATCGCCTGGAACAGTCAGTCCGCTTTCAGGAAGAAGGGCATGCTCGATACCCATTTTGCCAACTTCAAAATAATTAGTGATCTTGTTCTTTTTTGCGAATTCACGAACACATTTACAGTTTTCAGCTGACTTAATGTCCTTGTTAGGGACGAAATGATCCGGAACAAGCGCTATCTTGTCCTTATCAAAAACTCCATCTGTATTAAACTTCTTCATCTCGCTTATAGCAACAGGGCTTGTAATATCGTTGCCAAGAACAAGATCCAGATCTGCTTCAATAAGCTGACCAGCTACAACATGGTCAAGTCCTGCATGTTTTGCCAGGATCTTCTGGCTCATAGTCATTCCACTCATTGTGTAATCTCCTGATTCTTATTAAGATAACTAAAGATAATGTATGAAATAAGTATTAATATTCCGATCACTGATATGCCAAGACCAAGGTATATACCTTTTGGCAGATATTTTACAGTTATAGTATGACTTCCCTTGCTCACCGGTATAGCCATAAGCCCGTAATCTGCTGTTATGATATCAACTTTTTTGCCATCGACAGTAGCAGTCATCCCCTCAACATTAGGGACTGAGAAAAAGACAAGTTCGTACTCTTTAAAGTTCTTGGTGACTGCTTCAAATCCATTTTTTGTTGTAGTAAAAGCAGTACATGCAGATGCTCTTCTTTGATTGCACAACGATCTGAACTGATATATATCAATCTCATCATTGGCAATGTCTGATGCACTAAGTCTTATCATGTTGCCATGATAGGTATTGGCTATCTCATCAGGAAGAATCAGAACTTTGACAAGAGATAGGTCATGATCTGAGGCATCTGCCGCGGTCCAGTCTGATTCTGATGTATAGTAGTCAAAGGTGAATCCCATCGGAATATAATTGGTATTTTCAAATAAGGTAAATCCGTTCATCTCTTCTAATGAGCTGACCTGCTCATAGTCAAGGGTACCTTCATTGTTCAAGAACTCATCATCGTCATTGATCCTTGAATTCTCAACATAATATCTTGCTGACAAAAGTGCCCTGAGTCCTGCTCTTGTCAGCGGCGAGTCAGATTCTACAGACCTTGTTATACCTGCAGCGCCTTCATAGAAATCAAATATCTGTGACGGAACTGTAGACAAAAAACAGTGTATAGTCGGTATCCCCCATCTCATCTCATAATTGGTAGATGTGGAATCTGTCTCTATTCTGGAAAAAGAGCTTTCGTCTATAGTAGGCCTTGTATCTATCATCTGAAGCTTCCACTGCTCCATACCAAAATCACTTATAAGTGAGCTTCCATTGATAAGTATGATCATAGTACCGATACAACCTGCAAATACAGTTCCTGCAAAGGATAAATTCACTCTTGTTTTTATTTTCCTTGATAAGAATACAATCAGTATAAGTATCGAGCAAAAAACAGCTGTTCCAAGAACGTCTCTCCAGAAGATATCACTGTTTGAGACCATCTGCATATAGACAATATTGCCATCATCATCTCGTGAAGGAAGTATAGCAATAATTATAAGCAGAAGGAACATGATGATCGTAGCAAGAGTTCCGGTTCGAAGATTCTCACCTCTATCCCTTTCTACCATCTCACAGGTCACAAGACTCATGATAAGTATGGGCATATAGAACCATCTTGCATAATACTGTGAGTTAAAAAGTGAAAAGGCCGAATTGAAAACAGGTATAAAAGCTATAATCAAAGATGCTATAAGCATCCTCTTCTTCCAGGAAGCCTGCCCCTTAAAAGCTCTAAAGTAAGCGATAACTCCTGCAAGTCCAAACATAGGGAGGTACACAGCAAGAGAAGCATTCTTGACTGTAGTTGTAAAAAACAGTGTACCTCTTCCGATGATATCAGGAAGCATTATCATACTCTTAATGATATCCCAGTACATATATCCGCTTGGATACACTACAATGTCGTATCCAAGGAGTATATTATCAAGTCTGCTGTTTCCGGCAACTCCGTTAAAAGCAAGTACCAAAAACAGTCCTGCTACCATAATACCGGTAATACCTGCAGTTATAAGTCTTATAAGATTCTTACCGGTATCTGACATCTTCCTTCCGGGAACATATCTTAAGATAAAATAAAGTCCCAAAAAGATAACCTGACCAAAGAAGAAGTAATAATTAACAACGCTGCAGACACAGGTCATCACAGCAAAGAATATCCATCTGGACCTGCTGATCTTAAAGCCTTTTTGTCCGTTATCAAATGCACATAAGTTCTCAAAGGCAATCATTAAAAGTGGGAAAAAAGCTACAGCATCTGTAAAGTGGTTGAATACTATGTTAGTAGCATTGAAACCGCAAAAAGCAAAAAGTAACGCTCCAATCTGTGCTGCGCGATTGGTCCTTGTATATCTTCTCATATAAAGGAATGCATTGGCGGATGCTACGCCATACTTAAGCGCCATAAGATAAGGCATCATGTATGGAAGAAAACTTTCAGGAAAAGGAATTGTGATCCAGAAGAATGGACTCCCCATAAGATAGAAAGCAAGATCCGCAGTAAGATCTCCACCAAGATCCAAATTCCAGTTCCAGAACAGCTGTCCATTCCTTATAGCTCTGTGAGCCAGAATATAGAAAGGCACCTGTTGAACATTATAATCGCCGTAATAGAAAAAGAGTCCATTATGTTTAATAATGACATATAATGCAGCAAGCACATACATGAAAACGCCAAGGAAAAACATGCAAAACCACATCTTCACTTTGCCAAATTCCTTACTATGCGCTTTTACTTCTGCTTTGTTGTCCTCTACTTCGTTTCTTACAACATTATTATTTTTGGAAAAAATATCCTGCTTGTCCAATTGTATTCAGTCTCCCCTTAGATTACATATCAGATATTCAAAAAGCTATTTCATACAAAAAATATATCTCTGCTTTTTATTAAAGAGGTGTCACCATCAAGGTGCCACCTCTTTAGTTTATCGTAATCCTTAGACTTTTACAATGTAAGCCTTTTATTAGTTGTTAACAAGCTTGTCGCTTTCGTTGTTCCAGCTGTAAAGCTTTCTGATCTCTGCTCCAACAACTTCTGAAGGATGAGCTGCAGCTTTCTTCTTCATAGCCTGGAAGTGGATCTGTCCGTTCTTCATATCCTGAATGAATTCTGAAGCAAATGTTCCATCCTGAATATCAGAAAGAACCTTCTTCATAGCTTTCTTGGTCTCAGGTGTGATGATCTTAGGACCTGTTACATAATCACCGTACTCAGCTGTATTAGAGATAGAATATCTCATTCCTGCAAAACCTGACTGATAGATAAGATCTACGATGAGCTTCATCTCATGGATACACTCAAAGTATGCATTTCTTGGATCATATCCAGCCTCTACAAGTGTCTCAAAGCCTGTCTGCATAAGTGCGCATACGCCGCCGCACAGAACAGCCTGCTCACCAAAGAGGTCAGTCTCTGTCTCTGTCTTGAATGTTGTCTCAAGGATACCAGCTCTTGCTCCGCCGATACCAGCGCCATATGCAAGTGCAAGATCAAGAGCCTTACCTGTAGCATCCTGCTCTACAGCTACAAGACAAGGTGTTCCCTTACCTGCCTGATACTCAGAACGAACTGTATGTCCTGGAGCCTTAGGAGCGATCATTGTAACGTCTACATCCTTTGGTGGCTGGATGAGCTTGTAGTTGATGTTGAAACCGTGTGCGAACATGAGCATGTTGCCTGCTTCAAGGTTTGGCTCGATATCCTTCTTGTACATATCAGCCTGCTTCTCATCATTGATGAGGATCATGATTATATCAGCCCACTTTGCAGCATCAGCTGTATTCATAACTGTAAGACCCTGGGACTCAGCCTTAGCCTTGGACTTAGAACCTTCGTAGAGACCGATTCTTACATCGCATCCTGATTCCTTAAGGTTAAGTGCATGAGCATGACCCTGTGAACCATAACCGATAACAGCAATCTTCTTACCCTCAAGTAAAGAAAGGTTACAATCTTCCTGATAAAAAATTCTTGCTTCTGACATAATTAAATCCTCCATCTTTTTTATTGAATCGATCATTTTTAAACAATCGATATAGTTAACAATTTCATTGTTATATTTAAAATCAGATAATCCGCTTCAAATGCTGATCATTTGACTTTAATATCTTCATATATGTATCTGAAAACTTTTGATACTAACTGAACTTAGGATTATACCATCAATATGAAATACACCTATCAACGATTTACTTATTTATAGAACATAAAGATCACTCGTCCAGATATACAACGCTATCGATACCTCTGCCAAGACCTGCTATACCGGTACGTGCAAGCTCAAGGATCGTATATCCGTCCAGAAGTCTCAAGAATGCTTCGATCTTGTCCTGGCCACCTGTTATCTCGATGATAAGGCTGTCATTGGATACATCCACTATATTGCCACGAAATACATTGGCCATCGTAATGATCTGCTGTCTTTGAAGAGCGTCAGCCTTAACTTTGACAAGAGCAAGTTCTCTGTATACAGAGTCTCCCGGTTTAAGTTCATGTATATCTCTTACATCTACCAGCTTAGCTACCTGCTTCTCAATCTGCTCCAGAATATCGTCATCACCTGATGCTACGATTGTAATCCTTGTAAAACGAGGATCTGCTGTAGTACCGGCTGTGATACTTTCAATGTTATATCCTCTTCTTGAGAAGAGACCGGATATCCTGCTAAGGGTTCCTGATGTGTTATCAACAAGAAGTTGGAACACCTTTTTATATGTCTTAACCTCAGTATCTGCCATATTCCTTTACCTCTTTAAAGTGTAAAATTTTTAGTTCAAATCCGGAAAATTTTGAATCCCCAAACATCAATTTAGGTCAATTATATCTGTGCAATTTTAACGCGTCAACATGAAGAATTTAATGAATTTTACATTACAAAATTAATGTTAACGTATTACCGTTATATTTTCAACATTTACCGGCCAAGTTATTGCCTTGCATAACATTACCACTTTAAACCATAAAAGTCAACAGTGTTATACTACGATCTTACATGATTTCTTATGCTGCAGGCCGGATCTTTTTCCATTTTATAATACCAATAGTTAAAGTCAGAATTTGCATATACCCTTGCATTAACAGATATTTCGAATATGCTGATATAAAAAACGCTCTTGCCACATTTTAAATGACAAAAGCGCTTTTTATTATTAACATTATGCAAGGTTATATGAGGCTAAAGTATCTTTGAACACTTATACGATCCTCATCCCTTGGTTCTTACATTATAAAATCTTAGAATTCCAGCGATTCAAGAAGATGGTAATACTGTGCAAGATATTGAGAGTTTTCAATATCTTCTGATGCATATATTACTACTCCAAGTCCTGAACCACCGGTCTCAAATACCATAACATCCATATCAAGAGATGTACCGCTTTCTGTTATAGTACCTCTGACATTCTCGGCATATCCTCCGTTTACAGTTCCTTTTTTGATATCATCTGATGAAAGATCATATGAATCGCAAAGTGTAAGCACAGATTCATGTATAGCAGCCTTCTTCTGAGAGTCTGACAAACTTGACATATCTATATCCTGATACATGACAAGAAGAACTGTCGTCTCATTAGCATCCGGAACATAGACATAGCCTGAATAACCGCCAAAATCCATCTCAGTTCCTTCCCAATCTTCAGGGACTTCGTAAGTAAGTGCACCAAAACTATCCTCTACATATTTTGTATCATCATTTTTGGTAACATCATCATCTGTATCAGTAAAGTCATCGTCAGAACCTGAATCTCCAAAATTGCCTTCTTCTAACATAGCGTTTGCATACATTGTGATGCTGAAATTTTCATTCTCAGATTTGTCTGCAAGATCTTCGAAGTCAGGATCAGGTGTTGCTCCGGTATCAAAACTTGTAAATTCAAGACTATAGGTGAGAGTATCAATTTCAAATTCAAAATCTTCAGCTCCGGTATAGTTATTAAGAGACTGTGCCAGGGATGTTCCATCTGAATCTGTAAATTCAGTATCTACCTGTACTATCTGCGCATCTTTAGTTGATACATAGATAGTTACTGTACATAGATCAGATTCACCATTGTATATTCCTGTAACAGGTGTAAATACACCACTTATTCCGCCTTGATCGTATGTATCTTCGCTTACATATACATAGCACTCTGTGCCACCGATGTCCTTGGTCTCATCCTGAAGCTTAGCCTTATACAGATCATAATCTGTAAATCCTAAAACAGTATCAACCGTATCACTTTCAGTAGCCTGAAACTTGTCTCCGGACTCATATTCAACACTTGTAATAAACTCTCCGGAGAAATCGCCCCTGTTTACATAAATAGTTTCTGAGGATTCATCTCCAAAAATATCTCTTGTTACAGTACCGACTGACATTTCTAAAATATTTGCATCGGGGTCTTTTGAATCTACGTCAAAGTCTGTAATGATATCAAATTCACCATTTTCTGTAATGGTTCCGGATATACCTTCATCAGGAGCTTCTATATTACAGATAAGCTCATAAGTGAAATAGCTATTATAATCCTTGGCCTTGGACAGATTCTCACAGGCGAGCTCTAAAGCATTTTCTCCGGTGATCTCTTCTTCATCATCACTGGCAGCTGTTGTAGAAGCAGTAGCAACATCATCATCTTCTGTTGATGCAGATGCAGCTACTTCATTGTCTTTCTTGTCATCATCGTCTTTATCATCAGATTTATTGGTTGTGAAATAATGATAAGCTACTGCTGATGCGCCAATCACAAGGACTAATACAACAGATACTATAGCTGCTATAATGCCCTTTTTGCTCTTCTTGGGAGGCTGAGCGCCCTGCTGCATATTGACATTAGCATAGCCTCCATACTGCTGATTGGTCGTATACTGCTGATTAGGATTATAAAACTGGTTATTATCAAACTGACCGCCGCTATACTGGCTGTTTCCCATCTGAGCACCGTTATACTGGCCGGTTCCATTTTGACCGCCATACTGATTTCCAGCTGTCTGATTCGTCCCCTGACCGTTACCAAGAGGATCATATCCGCCAAAGCTCTGATTATCAGTATTCCCCGCATAAAAAGCTGTGCCATTACCGGCTTCGTTGCCGGAAGATGCGTTACTAGCGCCCGCTTCAACATTCTCCCCTACTACAGAAGATACCCCTTTAAGTTCCTTGGCAATATCTGCTCCGCAAAAGCCGCAAAACTTGCTTCCATCCGGAAGTTCTTTACCACAATTTGGACAAAACATTGTTGTTACTTCCCTCCATTCTCATTTTCAATGCATTTTGTCAAGGCAAGAGTTCCGGTACGTGCTACTTCCACGATAGAAATACCTCTAAGCATGGACAATAGAAGCTGTGAACGCTCCGGAACATCACAGATCTGGATCATCATATAAGACCTGGACATATCCACGATCTGCGCCTTCATAATTTCACAGTTTTCTATTATATCACGTCTATTTGATTTATTGTACTTAACCTTTATGAGCATAAGCTCTCTACTGATGGACGATGGTTCATCAAAAGTTTTGACCTTGATTATGTCGAGCTTTTTATTGAGCTGCTTCTCAACCTGCTCCAGGATTGCCTTGTCACCACTTGATACAATGGTCATCCTTGAAACAGTCGGATCTTCGGTTTCGCCAACAGTAAGTGAATCAATGTTAAAAGATCTTCTTGAAAAAAGACCCGCTACTTTGGATAGTACTCCTGTCCTGTTTTCAACAAGAACTGAATATATCTTCTTCATATGAATTATCCTTCCTGATGATCTATGATCCTTAAAATCACATTCACAAATCTGCACCAGTACATAGGATCAGCCCTTGGCAAGATCCATAGGATCTGTCAGAACTTCCAGAAGCACTGCGTGTTTATTCTTTAAAAATAGTCCTATCTCTTTATCAATATCACTGCTTCCGTCAATTACCTGATAGTCCATACCATAAGCCTTGGCGATCATATCAAGATCAGGCTTGCCTGCAATATCAACCATGGCATATCTGTCTTTGTATGAATAATGCTGGTATTCACGTACCATTCCAAGATAATTGTTCCTAAATACTATGATCTTGAGAGGAACATCCTGCTGAGCCATTGTAGCAAGCTCCATCATGGACATCTGGAATCCTCCGTCTCCGCAGGAAGCTACAACCTGGCGTTTACTATCTGCAAGTTTTGCTCCAAGAGCTGCAGGAATAGCATATCCCATGGTTCCCATACCGCCGCTTGTCATAAATCTCTGATGCTCTTTGATCCTGAAGAAAGCTGTAGCCCAGATCTGGTTCTGACCTACATCTGCCACAAATACTCCATCGTCTTCCATGGCTTTTGACAGTTTTCCAAGGAATTTTTTAGGATCTACGAACTCTTTGGCTATTTCAGGTCTGTGATCAGGATGCTCTTCTTTGTACTGGGTCAGGAATTCAATCCATTCCTTGTGGTCTCCTGCATTTATATCAATTGTATTGAGCTTTGTAAAAATATGCTTAAGATCACCAACAAGAGGAATGGTAGGACCGACATTCTTACCTATCTCAGCAGGATCAACATCTATATGTATAAGAACAGTATTGTCAGTGATAAGTTCAGGTCTGTTAACTGCTCTGTCTGCAACACGGGCACCTACCATAAGGACAAGATCAGAATCCTTAAGTGCCTTGTTAGCATAAACTCTTCCGTTATTGCCAACCATACCAAAATATAAAGGACTGTCATTGGTAATCGTTCCAAGGCCCATCATGGTAGATACAACAGGAATCTGGCACTTGTCTGCAAATTCGCGTATCTGCTTTGCCGCATCAGAAAGATGAACTCCGCCTCCTACGCACATTACAGGTTTTTTGGACTTTTCAACTTCCTTGACTAGCTTCTTGATCTGAGCCATATTGCCATCAACTGTTGGCTTATAAGTTCTCATATTAACAGTATCAGGATAAGCGAACTTACTGATCTGAGCCTGCTGTATATCAATAGGAATATCTATAAGGACAGGTCCTTTTCTTCCGGAATTGGCTATATAAAAGGCTTCCTTGAATATCTTGGGGATGTCATTAACATTCCTTACAAGATAGCTGTATTTGACAAAAGACTCTACAGCGCCTGTTATATCAGCTTCCTGAAATACGTCAGAGCCTATCATGGAACTATTGACCTGGCCGGTTATCGCTATAAGCGGTATGCTGTCAGCAAAAGCCGTAGCTATACCTGTTATAAGATTGGTAGCACCTGGGCCGGATGTAACAACACAGACTCCCGGCTTACCGCTGATACGAGCATAGCCACTTGCGCAGTGAGCAGCGTTTTGCTCAGTACGTATCAGAACGGATTTTATATCTGAACTTGCCAGACTGTTAAAAAACGGAGCTATAGCAACTCCCGGATAGCCGAACAAAATCTCAACATTTTCTTTTTTCAAACATTCAACTATTGCATCTGCACCTATCATGTAGGAGCCTCCTTATTGTTTGATGAGGGATGTATTTCTATGTACCAATTATATATCAAAACAATTGATTATTTTTATCTAGTTAAAACTATTTATCGCCAAATTTTAGTCTATATTAAACGTCATTCAAAAAAATTCAGGATTGTCCAATAAGTTCATTTACAACTCTCACACAGTCTGCAGCATCAGACGAATATCCGTCAGCCCCAATCTCTTTGGCATAATCTTCTGTAACGCAGGCGCCTCCTATTATGATCTTGGCTTTACATCCTTTTTCTTTGGCAAGTTCTATGACAGTCTTCATCTCGACCATAGTAGTCGTCATAAGTGCACTAAGAGCTATCACTCCGGCATTTTCTTTAATGGCAGTATCTATGATGAGTTCTGACTCAACATCTTTGCCCAGGTCTATGACCCTATATCCGCAGTTACCAAGCATAAGAGATACAAGGTTCTTGCCTATATCATGAACATCGCCATGCACGGTTGCTATTATAATCGTGCCTTTGGGTTCCTGCCCTGCTCCACTTTGTTTAAGAAGAGGTTCCAGTACTGCTATAGACATCTTCATAGCTTCAGCACTTGCTATAAGCTGCGGGAGGAAATAAGTACCCTTGTCAAACTTAGCGCCAACATCATTGATAGCCGGCATAAGTACATCATTTAGAATCTTGGACGGATCGCATCCTGCTTCAATCGCTGACTGGGTATTTTTTTCAATCTTCCTTTTATTGCCAGACAAGACATCTTTATAAAGTATGTCCATACTACGCTTAACAGGATCATCGCTCTGGGCTTCAGTTGAGCCGAGAGCATCCTGAGATTGCTTACCTGCTCCTGTAGATATGCTTGATGATAATTTACCGGCATCGCCGTCATATCGCTGCATTCTATTTATATATCTAAGGTCAGATTCTTCTTTATGCTTAAGAAGGTCTGATGCAAATGCTGCATTGACAAGAAGTTCCTGAGACGGATTAGAGATCGCCATTGTAAGGCCTCTGTCAATTGCCATAGTCAGAAATGCTGTATTTATAAAACTCCTCTGAGGAAGTCCAAATGATATATTGGAAAGTCCGCAAATGGTTGCATAGCCGTTCTCATAGCACCACTGTATAGTTTCAAGCGTCTTAATAGCAGCTTCGGGATCTGCACCAACAGTTGCTACAAGTCCGTCAACTACTATATCTGATTTGGTAAGCCCGTATGACAATGCCATATCTGTGAGCTCTTTGATGTTAGCTATCTTCTCTTCAATAGTTGTAGGAATTCCGTCTCTGCCAACAGGAAGGAGGATGAACATCGCACCGTATTTCTTGGCAAGAGGAAGACATCTTTCTGCCTTGCCCTCTTCTAGAGATATAGAATTAATGAGTGCTCTTCCCGGATACCATCTAAGAGCTTCTTCCATAACATCTACATTACTTGAATCGATACATATAGGAAGAGACGTAAGCTGTGTTACTTCCATAAGCACCTTCATCATCATCTCATGCTCATCGATACCGCTCATACCTACATTAACATCCAGGATAGCAGCACCGTCCTCTTCCTGCTGAGCTGTAAAGTCGCAGACCATATCAAGTGAGCCTTCACGAAGCTGGGCCTGAAGCTTCTTCTTACCGGTAGGATTGATTCTCTCACCTACTATCATAAAGGGATCATTTAAGGAAAAAGAAAGAAGCTCTCTTTCGGAAGTAAGACGCCTTATATTCTTATCGCCTCTTTTTAAAAGATTGCCTTCTAAGTCCCTTGCACTACTAAGATCAAAGTCAGCAAACTTATCTTTTAACGCTTTGATAAAATCAGGACTTGATCCGCAGCATCCGCCTATAATACTGGCTCCGCTATTTAAAAGAAGTTCCATATCTGTGGCAAATTCAGAAGGCTCCATATCATATATGGTCTGTCCGTCTACAACAGATGGCATGCCGGCATTGGGCTTAGCTATAATAGGTATAGTTGTAACTTCTGCCATCTTCTTAATAACAGCAGTCATCTTGTCAGGACCGGTAGAACAGTTAGCACCAACAGCGACTGCTCCAAGGGACTCCAGCACCACTGCAGCGCATTCCGGTGTTGTACCATAAAGAGTCTTGCCATCGCCTTCAAATGTAAGAGTGACCATAACAGGAAGATCAGACACTTCCTTGGCAGCGATCATTGCTGCCCTGCACTCCTGAAGGCTCATCATAGTCTCTACAACCAGAAGATCCACTCCTGCTTCATCTAAAACTTTGATCTGTTCTTTATATACATCTATCAGTTCTTCAAAAGACAGATCGCCTACAGGCTGAAGCTGGCGGCCTGTCATTGTGATATCGCCTGCTACAAGAGCTTTACCTTCTACTGCTTCTCTGGACAGCTGTACGAGCGCAGTATTCATCTCTACAAGCTTGTCTTCAAGTCCATATTCTTTTAATTTGATCCTTGATGCTGTGAATGTGGGAGCATAGACTATATCACTTCCTGAAAGAGCATATCTTCTCTGAAGATCTATCATGACATCGCGGTGCTTAAGAATCCAGTCCTCAGGACATACACCTGCGGGCATGCCGGCTTTCATGAGATTGGTGCCTGTTGCACCGTCAAGAAAAATAGGATGATTATCTTTAAATAAATCTAAAAACTCTTGCCTAGTCAAAAATGCCTCCTATCCAAAACGCTTTACTGCGTTAATTTACGATATTGGTATTATCCTATCACAAGCGCTTATAAACTACAACTGCAAAGTTTGTTACAGAGGTTCATGCGGCGAATTGCGGATTTTAAAATATAATCATAAGCCTCATGTGAAAAATATCCAGATTATTCTAAGGGACTTATCCGCTTCCGTGGACATGCTATACTGCAGCTCCTAAGTCCCTAAGAATAATCAGGATATTTTTCAAAATCGGCTTATGATTATATTTTAAAATCCGAAATTCTGAGGAAGACTCATGTACTATGTACAATTAAAAACTGTTCTGGCTAAAGCTTAGCGCTATAAAATATATTCTTTTAGTATATATTATATTTATTACCAGAAATCTTATATAGTAAGATAACTTGTATATACTCTCCAATGGGAGTATATACAAGATGTTTTCGTTTTATATAGAACATATGTATAATAAGGCTTTTTACATTGCTCTTTCAGTGCTTACGTATTAGAATAGGTTCTGTGGTTTATTTACTAATTAACAAACTCAGTTCATATACTTATTACGTATGTCTAATTATATATGGTGTAAACTTATATAATGAGGTAGGTGTCAAAAGTTCCTTTTGACACCTTATGACTAACGGATTGTTCCGTTTCTTCGAAAACCTCACATCTACGTTCCACTCCGGTCGGCGCAAAGCAGACATCCCCCGGATGTCTTGCGCCCTAAAACATTCGCAAATCCGCACTACGTGCTACTTTGCTCATGTTTTGCGGGTCATATAATACTATGTCACTAATCTGAGTTTAGAAATCGAGGGGAATTAGAATTGAAGAATATCAGAAATAAAGTTTTAATGTTTTTAGTATTATCTATTGTTAGTGTTAATATTTGCGCTTGCAGCAAAAATGATGAGCTTGCTGTATATAAGACTAATATGGAGTCTTTTTTTACAGAAGTTTCAAGTTGCAATGATGCTATGAACAGTATCGATCCTAATGCGGATGATGCACCTTCTCAGCTTCTAACTTATATAGACAAGCTCAATGAAGATTTCAGTCTTATGGCATCATATGATGTACCTAAAGAATTCAAGGCAGCAGAGGCGCTTGCAGATGAAGCTGCGGACAATATGACCAAAGCAGCACTATCCTATCACGAAGCATACGATGGGGAGTTTAATGCCGATGCAGAATCGACTGCAAGCCAGTACTACGAGAGGGCTTTTGTAAGAATCCAGTATATAGTAACCATTCTTCATGGAGAAATTCCGGAAGGTGACGGCGTTACAGTTACAACGCAAGAAGCCGGTCAGATCGATCCTATCGAGGAAGAAACATCAGAACAGTAATCCCTGTTAATCAATTGTTTGACTTAAACTATCCACTTGGTCGACAATAAAAAACTGCAAGAACAGAAGACTATTCTTGCAGTTTACATTTATGTTATAAGTATCGCTTTAGTCAAGGCCACCGATCTTCTTTTGGGAAGCTTTGAGTCTTGAAAGTGCTCTGGCCATTGCAGCCTGAGACATCTTGTATTCCGCAATGGAATTCCTCTGGCGCATGCGCTCTTTGGCAATCTCCAGTGCTTCTTTGGCTCTGTTGACGTCGATGTCTTCCGGTCTTTCCATGGTATCTGCAAGTACGAGGCATCTGTTATTAGCAAACTGAACAGAGCCGTTACCGCATACACCCACGACCACTTCACCGTTAGGTTTTGTGATCCTGATCTCTCCGGTATATATAGCGACCCACATCTCCTCATGATATGGCTGGATACCCATCTCACCATCTACACAAGGAAGCGTGATACTACAAGCTCTTCCGTCAAAGAATACGCCGTTTATTGACATGACCTGCAGGCCAAATGTATGTACATCTGCCATATCTAACTCCTGTTACCACCGGATAATGCATATATACTGTCTCTTATAGTTTCTATACTAAAACTATGATAAGAAACAATCACATCAGCTAAGTGACTTAGCCTTTTCTACAACATCATCAATCTTACCAACATTGAAGAATGCTGCTTCCGGATAATTGTCCATCTCTCCGCCTACTATAGCTTCGAAGCCCTTGATGGTCTCGTCAAGTGTTACATACTTACCCTGAACGCCTGTGAACTGCTCTGCTACGTGGAAAGGCTGAGATAAGAATCTCTGAATCTTACGTGCTCTGTAAACTGTCTGCTTATCATCTTCGCCAAGTTCTTCCATACCAAGGATCGCGATGATGTCCTGAAGCTCTTTATACTTCTGAAGCATCTCAGTTACTTTACGAGCTATATTATAGTGTCTTTCTCCGACTATATCAGCTTCAAGGATACGGCTTGATGATTCAAGAGGATCAACAGCCGGATAGATACCCTGCTCTACAATCTTACGAGACAGAACCGTCTGCGCATCAAGGTGAGCGAAGGTTGTTGCAGGAGCCGGGTCTGTAAGGTCATCTGCAGGAACGTATACAGCCTGAACGGATGTAACTGAACCGTTCTTGGTAGATGCGATTCTCTCCTGAAGTGAGCCAAGGTCTGTAGCCAGTGTCGGCTGATAACCTACGGCTGAAGGCATACGACCAAGGAGTGACGAAACCTCAGAACCTGCCTGTATGAATCTGAAGATATTATCTATAAACAAAAGCACATCCTGATTCTTAACATCACGGAAATACTCTGCCATTGTAAGACCAGTCTCAGCAACACGCATACGTGCTCCCGGCGGCTCATTCATCTGCCCGAATACCAGGGCTGTCTTTGAGAGAACCCCTGATTCCTTCATTTCAGACCAGAGGTCGTTACCTTCACGGCTACGTTCTCCTACACCTGTAAAGATAGAATATCCGCCGTGCTCTGATGCAACGTTCTGAATAAGTTCCTGAATAAGGACAGTCTTACCAACACCGGCACCTCCGAAGAGTCCGACTTTACCACCTTTTGAATATGGAGCCAGAAGGTCGATAACCTTGATACCTGTCTCAAGGATTTCTACTACAGGACTTTGCTCTGAAAGTGGAGGAGCTTCTCTGTGTATAGACCAGTGCTCTCCATGCTCAAGAGAAGGGCCGTTATCAATGGTATCGCCTGTAACATTAAAGAGTCTTCCAAGAGTATCATCACCAACAGGTACCTGAATAGGAGCCCCTGTAGGATGAACTACCATATCCTTGGAAAGTCCCTCAGATGCAGCGAGCATAATACATCTTACTGTATTATCACCAATGTGCTGGGCAACTTCCATTACGCATTTTTTATTGTTGTTAATAACTTCAAGAGCATCGTCGATATGCGGCAGATCAGAATCCTGAAACTCTACATCGACAACAGGACCCATGACCTGTACTATTCTGCCATCTTTCACTTTGCACCTCTTTTACTACTACTATTGTTGTTGTTTCAATGCTTGTAAATTGGCTTCACGCATTTTTGCCTGAAGCTCATGAGCTCTCTTTAAGGCTCTGGCACCGGCTGCGATCTCAGTTATCTCCTGAGTGATCCTTGCCTGCCTCTGCCTGTTATACTGGATCGATAGTTCATGTATCATCTGCTTAGCATTGTCATTTGCTGTATCCATGGCCATCATACGGCTGTTCTGTACTGAACAGAACGCCTCAACCATAGCTCCATATATATAACCTGTTACCAGTGAAGGAACTATGTTATCAAGAACGGCTTCAGGACTTGGCAGCATCAAAAACTCTTCCAAAGTAGTTGTGATACCGGCCATTTTCAGCATTTCATCGTTGTTCTTGGGTCTTTCAAGGGGAAGAAGCTTTTCAAAGTGAGTCTCACACACAAGGCTGTTCTTCATAGCAGTATATATGATATTGACTTCATCAAGCTCTCCTGCAAGATAAGGCTCAAGCACCATTGAAGATATCCATCTTGCACGTGATAATGTAGGATTCTGAGCTGTATAATGAAACTCTTCATCGACAGGAATATTTTTTCTAAGAAAATACTGCCTTCCGATCTCTCCTATCACGTACAGTTTCCAGTTATCTCCGTCTTGTCTAATATGCTCTTCCGCAAGCTTTAGGACGTTATGGTTATAAGCACCCGCAAGACCTTTATCGTCAGTGATAACGATATAGCCTCTGATCACATCTTTAGGATCCTTATCTTCATGCTGATTGAGGAAAGGATCTTTGGAATCAACCGGAAGATGTCGCATAACTCTGTCCAGCATTCCTCTTGCAGCATAAAAGTAAGGCTCTGTCTCTTCAAGCATTTTTCTGGCTTTACGGAGCTTATTGGACGCAATCATATACATTGCGTTCGTTATTTTCATGGTGTCATTGACACTTTTGATTCTGTCCTGAATTTCTTTTATATCAGCCAAATCATTGCCTCTTTAATGGGAAAAAACTTTTACTGTGCTAAATAATTTTTGTTATTTTCAAAGAACTTATCAACAGCTTTTTCTATTTCTTTGCGGAGCTCATCAGGAAGCTCTTTGCCGTTGGAAAGCTCTGAAATAACATCAGTTTCATTCTGCTCAAACCACTCAAGAAGCTTGCCCTGAACCATCTTGACATCAGAAGGCTCAACGCGGTCGAACTTGCCACTGTTAGCTGCTACAAGTGTGATAACCTGTTCGTACATAGCAAGTGGGTGACCAAGGGGCTGTTTCAAAAGCTCCATAAGCACTTTACCGTGATTAAGCTGTTTCTTGGTAGTCTCATCAAGATCCGATGAGAACTGTGTGAATACGGCCATCTCTCTGTACTGAGCAAGGTCGATACGGATAGATCCGGCTGCCTTCTTCATAGCTTTGGTCTGGGCTGCAGAACCTACACGTGATACAGAAAGACCTACGTTAACAGCGGGTCTCTGGCCTTCGAAGAACAGGTCACTTTCAAGGAATATCTGACCGTCAGTGATAGAGATAACGTTGGTCGGGATATAAGCAGAAACGTCACCTGCCTGAGTTTCAATGATAGGAAGCGCTGTCATAGAACCGCCGCCGTTTTCAGGTGAGAGCTTGCTGGATCTTTCCAGAAGTCTTGAATGAAGATAGAATACATCTCCTGGATAAGCCTCACGTCCGGGGGATCTTTCAAGAAGAAGTGACAGTGCTCTGTAAGCAACAGCATGCTTGGACAGATCATCATACACAATAAGAACATCTCTTCCGGACTGCATGAAGTATTCACCGATAGCAGTACCTGCATAAGGCGCAATGTACTGAAGAGGTGATGTATCAGCAGCTGTAGATGATACTACTACTGTATACTCCATAGCTCCCGCCTGAGTAAGTGTATTTATTATGTGGGCAACAGTAGATGCTTTCTGACCTATAGCTACATAGATACAGATTACATTTTTGCCCTTCTGGTTCATGATAGTATCTGTTGCAATAGAAGTCTTACCGGTCTGTCTGTCACCAATGATAAGCTCACGCTGACCTCTACCTATCGGGAACATAGTATCTATAGAAAGGATACCTGTCTCCATAGGCTCATTAACAGACTGTCTGTCTATGATTCCGGGAGCCGGACGCTCTACCGGATAATACTCATTAGTAGAGATAGGCGGCTTACCATCAAGCGGTTCGCCAAGAGCATTAACAACTCTTCCTATAAGTTCATCACCTACAGGAATTCCGGCTTCCTTGTATGTACGAATAACCTGACTTGACTGGGTTATATTTTCGTCAGATCCAAACAGGATACAACCAACGTGATCACGTCTTATATCCTGTACCATTCCTTTCGTTCCGTCTTCAAACTGTACAATTTCACCATAGAAAGCTCTGTCAATGCCAACTACCTGGGCAATACCATCGCCTACCCATGAAACTTTACCGACCTCTCTGCTCTCAATAGACAGATCAAAGAGATCGACATTGCCTCTAAGCATAGAAACAACGCTGCTTGAAGGATTGGTATCGTTGTGTTTGATCTTCTTAAGCTTATTACGAAGCTGCTCTGCTCTACCCTTATCACTCCAGTCATATTCATAGTTGCCGCAGCGAATGATAAATCCGCCGCCTATGGAAGGATCGAGCTGAGTAGTAATTGATATATCATCAATACCAATCTTCTTAGAAAGTATTCTTTTAATATTTTCAACTTGTTCTTGTGTTGGTGGTGTTCCGGCATATCTTACGACTGCAGTTTTGTACTGTGAGCCGGATCCGCCAAATCCACTTAAATTACTCATTTAGTCTCCTTAAGGTCCACTTTACAGGACTAAGAAAATACATCATCTTCCATGATGGTATAATTCTCAAAGCTCTTTGGGTCGTATTACTTGTCATTGCCTTTATCAAATGCATTATCAATAAATGCATCGTAAAGATTGCTGTCGCTCTCTGCTGTATGAGAATTAGCAGCAATTTTAGCAGCGGCATCGATTACGACGTCACTAAGCTCAGCCAAATACTTAGCACGCTCACGTTCAGCGTCAGCTTTGGCATGTATTCTGGCTTCCTCGACAATTGTATCTGCCTCTTTCTGAGCATTGGTTATGATCTCATTGTACTGAGCGTAGCCCTTCTCACGAGCTTCACTCATAACCTTGTCTTTCTCTGCTTCCTGCTTAGCAAGCTTATCTTCATATTCTCTCTTAAGATCAGCTGCTTTGATCCTGTCATCGGAAGCATCCTTGATCTGATTGTCTACATCTTTTTTCCTCGCCTCAAAGATCTTATCAACTTTGTTGAAAAGAAGTATACGGAAGGCAACAACCAGTATAAGCAGATTAATTATGTTATAGATTACATTCGCGTTAATGTTTAATAGTTCCATTTTCGCGTTTCCTTTCCCGTCCCCTTATTAAGCAAAAATGATCAAAAGAGCTACGATCATACCGTAGATAGCTGTTGCCTCAGCAAGAGCGCCACCCAGGATAAGAAGTGTCATGATCTTACTGCTTGCCTCTGGCTGACGAGCTACTGCATCAACTGCTTTTGCTGTTGCTATACCGATACCAATACCTGCTCCTATTCCTGTGAATGCTGCGATTGCTGCTCCAAGTGCTGTTAAATCCATACTAATTTCTCCTTTCGTCATAAGCCGCTTATATGTTACGACTATAGTGAACCCCACTTTTGGGGGCATTGCCCTTTATAATTCGGGCCAGGCTATAAAGCCTGCCGAGTAGTTTTCTGACTATATCAGATACTGACTCTTTTATTCTGTAGCCTCTTTGATATAAAGACTTGTCAGGAAGATAAATACATACGCCTGTAGGAGTCCGTCAAAGAAGTCAAAATAAACTGATAAAACTGCAGGTGCGATAACAGGAACGACTTTCTTTAAAAGCTCCATGATGATGGTCGCACCAAGTACATTACCAAATAGACGCATGCAAAGTGATAATGGTCTGATTCCGACTTCGAGAATGTTCATCGGGGTAATGATGGCAACCGGCTGGGCAAATGATTTGAGCCAGCCTCCAAATTTCCTTTTCTTGATACCGGCATATTCAACCATTGTTATACTTACAAGTGCAAGTGCAATGGTAACGTTAAGATCCATTGTTGGAGGCGTTGCCCCAAATACGCCGGACAAGTTACTTGCTCCTATAAGAACAAGTGTCACCACAAGAAAATCAGTATATTCAATTGCTGTATGTCCAAGGAATCCTCCAACAAGATTTCTAAGTCCTACAACAATAGTTTCTGTAATGGCCTGTCTTTTTGAAATGTTATAAACTTTGAGATTGGCACTCAGAATGATGCATATAAGTATTAGAACTGCCATTATGATCCACATGGTAACAGTACTGCTACTGATATTAAAGAATCCGTTACCAAAGGGAACCTCTATAACGGTCTTATCTTCACCAATAAGCTCTTCAATAAGCCCTCTGATGATCGCACCGATTCCGGAGCTTTCTGCTGCTTGTGTTTCTGTCATATCTGCCTCCGTGTATTTAACCAATTTAGAGATTTGTATTACAACATATGACCTATCATAATACAATTGGTATATTTTGTAATTTAATTATAAAAACTGATAATTACTTCTGATCTTTACCGACTGCATGTACAGCCCAGTATTCATTGTGATAATTGATGATCTTATCCGCATGTACGAATTTATCATCATTGATAAAACAGTGATCATTGACTTCATCACATACATAAGTGATACCGTCAGTATCCTCCTTATTGATACGTTCCAGCATGCTGGCAACTGTTTCGTCTCCACGACACAAATAAAAAGATAGCATCAACAAACTCCGTTTATTATAAAGCCCTTGATTCATTATTGTAAGAGGGTTTTAGATTTTTTCCCATATTCAGGTTTTACAAAGATTTTAGCTTTTATATTTGGTTAACTTTTAAAACGAATTTTCTGCCTACCAAATATTGTGTGATAATGTAACCGTCATTTTTCACAAAGGAATAGGCATATTATCATTTATACTGTGCCTTATTAAAAGCCATATTTTATTTAACTCTGTTTATTATTTATAAATTAATACTCGTCGTCATCTAAATATATCGGCAATTATCTAATATATCTTATACTTGATAAAATTTTATTGAAAACTCTTCTGTAATATGGTCTTGACTGCCTTGCAGTAATGCAGAAGAAAACCATAACTTCTGTTTTGCTCTTATAGAAAAAATATATGTCGGTATCGTAAGATTCACCAGGCGAGCTATTATCTTCACAAACAGCTTTGACGCCCTTTCTTCCGCCAACCGTCACATTTTCTAAATATTTGAAATCATATACTCCCGAAGTCTTAGCTGCATAAGTGGCAAGTCTTTCTAGCCTGTCAAGGTTCTCATACCCCCTGTAATCGCCCCTTCTCCTTGTGATACGTATTGCAGCCGGCATGAAACTATGCCTTTCGTCACTTCCCTTGGCATAATACATTACACTGTCAGGCTCTTTATCATGGAGTCTGGTCCAGTTAAAAGGGATATCATACTCAACTCCAAAATCTGTATGTGTTCTGGATCTTAATGACCTTGCCTGTGCTAATTGCCCATAAAGATCGATATGGTCAAGAGCATCGAGTACTTTCTTATTTTCTTCCTGTTCTTTGTCAAGAAGTGCCTGACTCATCATTCCAAACAAAGCATCCATGCTATTTCTGCTCAATATACCACTCCATTCTCTATGGAAAAATGCAGCATGTTGTTAAGATATCTCTCAACACATTCAAATACAACTACATCAGGGTCATAGCTTTCTAGTGAAGAATAATTGTAGTTATAATACATATCGGATTTAGAACTGTTAAAATGACATGCAAGATAAGGGAAAAGAAGTGCTGAAAAAGAATCTCCTATAATGTAGAGTTTTCTGGCATCTGCAGTTCCCTGATCAACAGTTCCTGTAAAGCTCATACCATCAGACTGAATCTCAACTCTGGCCATATGTCCGCTGTAAGCTGTTGCTATAGGAGCATCTTCCTTGAGATAGTCTCCAAGGTTGATCATTCTTGCAAGATCATAAGTATCCGAATCAACATAGACCTGCTCTACAGTATCAAGATCCGGCATTTCAAAGCCCCATACTCTTGATATGGACTGAGCCGCAACATAAGCTCCAAAGTTATTCCAGTGGGTATCATATTTAAAATATAACTGGGTTTCAGGATGCGCTTCTTTGTAAGAGACTATATCATTATAAGGTGATACGATCGTAAGGTCTGTATTCTCAGACAGATACTGATATACCTGATTGAGCCTACATTCCTGACTTACATCGCCGCACATATCAGGCATATACTCACTGTATACTCTGGACTTATTAGGGATAATTGTAACAACAAACTCTTTGCCCTGAGAAGCAAGGAAATCTCTTGCATTTGTCATATTCTCAGCAATGATCTCAAGTTCATCTATGCTGTAAAGATTGGTTCCTTCATAGTCTGCAAGTGGATCTTCATCATTGTTCTCATGTCCTACATAGAAAAGCCAGCCCTTGTCTCCAACTATTACATCATCGGATGAAGATGTATTGAATAGATAATAATCGGCCATGCTATTAATAGTTACAAGATAATTCTTGTAAGGCAGATTATCATTCATATAAGCATCAAAAAGTGTTGGAAACTCTGAAATCTGTGTGTTTGCAAGAGTCGGCATCTCTGTCATGACACGATTTTCCTTATCTGCAGTACTGCTATCGAGATATTTACCGATCACAGCATATAATACGACAGGAATCAGTATAAGGATGGTCAATATGACCATATATATTCTCTGAGTTATAGTTTTCATATATCAAGTGACCTCTGTATATTTATTAGAATCTAAAATAAATAAATGGATTGTAGGTATCGTTAGCAAGAAGCAGTATACAATACAGAAGTATTATAAATAAATATATGGCTTCTATACTGCTATTCTTCCACTTGGCAGAAATAGTCTTAAGACCCTTGATCTCAAATAGCTTCTGAAATGGTCCTGCAGCTATGATGCCAATTACCAGAATGATCACAGTCTTAACAGAAAGGATCGTACCAAGGATAGCTCCTGATACTCCGTAGTTAAAGAAAAGGACCATCCTTTTTATAAAGGCAAGTGCAAAGTGAATAGAATCTGCTCTAAAGAACACCCAGCCTATAACTACTACAATAAGGCTATAGATGGTTCCAATTATCCTGGACCTTGACAATATCTTGCCAAATCCCATTCTTTCGATAATCAAAAAGAACCCATGATAAAGTCCCCATATAACAAAGGTCCAGCTTGCGCCGTGCCATAATCCTGTGACAGCAAACACGATGATCAGATTAAGATAGGTTCTGTGTATACCTTTCCTGTTACCTCCAAGAGGAATATACAGATAATCTCTGAACCATGATGAAAGTGATATATGCCACCTGCGCCAAAATTCCTTGATTGATGCAGATATATATGGATAATTGAAGTTCTCAAGAAATTCAAAGCCAAACATCCTGCCAAGCCCTATAGCCATGTCAGAATATCCGGAGAAATCATAATAGATCTCAAGCATATAACATATTGCAGCAAGCCATGCCATTGCGCCGCTTATCTGCGCAAGATCCATAGCGTAGATTGTATCAACAACCTGGGCCAGTACATTAGAGATTATGACTTTCTTGCCAAGACCATAGATAAAGCGTCTAAAGCCTGTAGCTCTTTTTTCAAGGCATACATTCCTGTCAAGGATCTGCTCTTCTATATCCTTGTACTTAACAATAGGTCCTGCAATAAGCTGAGGGAAAAAAGATATATACAGGGCAAGGTTTATAAGGCTCTTCTGCGCCTTGTACTGTCCCCTGTAAAGATCGATTATGTAGCTCATAGCCTGAAACGTAAAAAAAGATATTCCGATCGGTAGCGAAATATCATATCTAGGAAGTGTTATAGGAAGAATACTGTCGATGGTTCCAAGAAGGAAATTACAGTATTTAAAGTATCCTATGATCCCAATATTTCCAACAAGTGATAATACAAGGACTTCTTTCTTGTGTTCTTCATAACGCTCCATCATAAGTCCCAGTCCCCAGTTCATGAAAACTGAAGCAAGTAGTATAAGTAAATATGCGGGTTCGCCCCAAGCATAGAACAAAAGACTGAATACCAGCAATATTATATTAATAGCTTTAATATTGCGAACGATCAGACTTAGCACAAATACTATGGGCAAAAAAATCCATAAAAATGTCATGGATGAAAAAACCATAAATGTCTCCTCCTGTCGGTTTGATAAACCCAATAAATTTTAGCATATATAATCCGAAAATGAAACATCAGCGGGATGCTCATATGGTGAAATACCACTAAAGTTCTATGATGCATATAATATGTTATTTCTATGATCGTTTTTTGGTATAAAAGTGAATTGTCAGACAATTACAACTACAATATATTGTGTTTTGAATATTTGGTCAACACAATGTGTTAGAATTTTTTATTAAATCCTTTTAATTTGCAGTATATTGTATTATTAAAACTGTTTTTACAGACATTTTATCTTTTTCACGAAAATTGATTGACAATAGTACGTGTATCTGTTATATTAAAGTTACTTAATACAAACGGGTACGACATAAGCGAAGAAAGAGTGGCTTACGCTTCACTTGGACGAGCAATAAAAGTGTCAGATCGTATTTTTGATTCATGAAAGAGTGGCTTATGCTTCACTTGGACAGGGAATCGGTTCGGACGTAAAGAGGAAGCAGTGTGACTGTTCGATCGAATGCTGAAGACCAAGAAAATATGATCCCCGTTTCAGAGAATTAAGTATTATAACAAAAGCGACGATTCTAGATCGTCGCTTTTGTTATTAATTTAGGCTTCGCGCTTACGGGGATGGCAGTATATAAACCATTGCCATGCTGTTAATCGTTTTATAATTCATGGCATGATATCTGGATCTTTTCATTCTGGGGTCCGAAACTCGCTTCGCTCAAACATACGGACCCCGAGCAGAATGAAAAGCTCCATCTATCACGCTCATGAATTATATAAAACAATTAAAAGCATGGCGATGGTTTATATACTGCCATCCCCTGTGAAGTCTTTGAAAATCTGCACTGTCCAAATTAAAAAAGTTGAATTATAAATATATAATCTTAAGCAACTTTTTCACCAAGCATTCTGAAATCCAGTAGGGCAGACGCTCTCCTGCTTTTATTTTTGCCATCTGTTGTCTGATTTCACCTGCGCACAAACTTCTCTCCTTCATAAATCCTCACCGGATTCCCTCTCTGTATCTGTGCGTGCTTGGCCCAAGCCACAGCCTTCTGACTATCTCTACTTGCAATATTTGCATTCTTAAGGATTGCAGATAGCTTTCTAAGTGCATCCTGCTTGTTCATGTACTGGCTTCGTTCTTTAGTGGATGTTACGGTTATGCCGGTTGGCAGGTGTGTTATTCTGACTCCGGATTCAGTCTTGTTTACATGTTGACCGCCGGGGCCGCCGCTTCGGTAGCTTTCGATGTTGATGTTATCAGGGCTGACCATTTCATCAACTTCGTCTGTTTCGGGGATGATGCTTACGTCGACGAACCAGTTTTTTCTCTTATGATCGGGGCGGTATTTGCTCTTACAGATCCACTCCATTGTTCCCTGAAGGTCTGACAGATCCTGACTTGTTGTAAAAATAATTGATGAGTAAGTTCCTTCTACTTCGCCTTTATTACAGGTAATCTTCTCGATATCTGGATATTCTTTTTGGAGGGCTCTGAATATGCCACCTACGGCGGCTCTGCATTCAATTGGCCCCATACCTGAACTTATCTGCATTATCAACGCTCTTCACCTCCCTTGTAGTTATAAACTGGAGTCAGGATATTCGTGATATCCACAGAGTCTTTCACTGCTTCTTTGATATAGTCAATATTTCTATAAGCAAAAGGGGCTTCGTCAAGAGTTTCTTTACTGATGCAGGTTGAGTATATGCCTTTCATAGTAGCTTTAAACTCTGAAACTGTGTGAGAATCAAGAACTTCTTTTCTTGAAGAGATCCGGCCGGCTCCGTGAGGGGCTGAGTAGTTCCAGTCTTTATTGCCTTTGCCCTTGCCAATGATAACACCGTCTTTCATGTTAATGGGGATGATGACGTCTTCGTTTTCTTTGGCTGAGATAGCGCCTTTTCTAAGAATTGCTGCGCCAGTGCTTAGATCAATATAATTATGGATGCAGCTCTTTTCTTCAATGGGCTTCCATTTCATGGCTTTGCATATCTCTTTTATCATGATACGGCGATTTAAATCTGCGTATTCCTGGGCGATCTGCACGTCGTGAAGGTATGCCTTAAGGCTATCGCCTGTAAGGTAGGCAAGTTCTATGGGTGCGTCTTTGCCGATATCTTTTAGATGCTGATGGGCGATCCTTGAATAGTACTCGGCTACTTCTTTGCCCAGGTGCCTGCTTCCGGAGTGGACGATGAGGTAGCTGTCGCCGTTTTCATCTTCGTCGATTTCGATGAAGTGATTGCCTCCGCCAAGCGTTCCAAGGCTAAGGAGCGCTTTTTCTTTTCTCACATGCTTATAGCAGATGAGGCTTTCAAAATCGAACTGGGTGGCCATATTATGGGCGGCGCCCCTTATCTTGAAGCCTGCGGGGATTTTGCCTTTGATGACGGTGTCGAGTTTCTGGTACTCTTTCTTGATCCTGCCGAGCCTTATCATGGTCATTCCGCAGCCGATGTCTATGCCGACAAGGGATGGGTTCACGGCGTCTGTTATGGTCATTGTAAGTCCTATGGGGCCTACTTTACCGGGGTGTACGTCGGGCATGACGCGGATGGTGCTGCCTTTTGCAGCTTCATTATCGGTGATCATCTGGATCTGCGCGAGGGCATACTGCTCAATGTTTTCGCCAGGTGTATCTCCTATGCACATGATCCGTAAGCGCTAAATTTTCCGGTGGGTAACACATCCACCGCAAAAATATTATTAGGTACAAGGGCTTTTGCCCATAAAATATACCCCAGCCTCGTAGGAGACTGGAGCACCTTGACAATTCACATATGATAAAGATTACAGTGCATCGAAGATTGCATTCTGATGTTGACGATGGAGTTCGTCCAGAGCTTCTTTGCATTCAGGATTCCATGGGCAAAGCTTCTCAAGATCTTCATCGCTAGTTAGAGATGTTGGACATTTCATGAGAAGATATTTCAGATAGTAGTAAACATCAACACCATTAGCTTTAGCTGTCTCAACAATGGA
>NZ_FOER01000006.1:0-188429 GCF_900110805.1 Butyrivibrio sp. TB
AAAACAGCAAAAAGAAGTTTTAGTAAAGACAGCGCAGGCTATGCCTAAATCAGATGCTATGGACAGGCTAATAAAAGAGCTACTTGGCGACAGACTTCTGGAACTTAGTAGATATGTGATGCTGGATACGCTAAACAGATCCATGACAATAGACAAAACAGCACTTATAGATGCTGGATATACGCTAATAACTCATTAATGGGCGGGTCAATTCACAGTGTAAAAATCGGGATTTAGAAATAAATCTGACCCACCTCTAAAATCGCTAGTTTTGATTTTAAGGTGGGTCAGATTTAAGTATAAAAGTGGGTCAATTTTACTTGACAATCAACAGCAGGGGCATGAGGTTTATAGCTATATAAACATTGGCTCTATAGAATCGTTCCGTGATTATTATGATGAATATGAAGATCTGACACTTGATGTCTATGAACACTGGGAAGAAGAGAAGTGGGTAGATGTCTCTTCAGGCAGATGGCAGGAGTTCATCCTTGATATACTGGCGCCTGACCTTTTGGATAAAGGAATAGATGGATTTTTTGTAGATAATTGTGATGTCTATTATCAGTATCCTGAAAAGGAGATCTTTGAAGGACTTACTGTTATCATGAAAGGTCTCATAGCTACAGGAGCAGAGGTTGTTGTCAACGGCGGAGATGCTTTTGTTACTGCATATACAGATGAAGGCGGGGATGCAGATGATATCATAACAGGTATCAATCAGGAATCCGTACTTACAAGTATTGACTGGGACGAGGAAGAGTTCCATGAAGCTGCTGCAGATGACGAGGAATATTTTAAGGACTATATAGAGACATATGCAGATGATGGCATTGATATATACCTTTTGGAATACACTGATGATCCGCTTTTGTCCATGAAGATACGCCGTTATTGCAAGGCGCATGGCTTTAAGTATTATATATCGGATTCACTGGAACTTGATCTCTGACTTTCTTGATCTTTAGAGGATGTTGCAGTCATGGAACTTTTATGATCTAAATGATGTACCGTGTTAAGTTAACAGAATGTGAACGCTTGTCTGTGACCTGTAACTTTCGAATTGATATCTGTGTTCTGTTAAACGGCCCCTGTTAAGTAGTGATATTAGAAAGGGCTGCCTGACTCTATATGATACCCTAGCGCAGACAGCAGCTTTAAGTGCCTTGACAAGCGTTTTGTATATAGATACACTATACATATAAATATAGTGTATCTATATTATAAGAGGTGTATTATGGGTGCTATTTATACCAAGGCGCAGAAGGCTGCGACACAGAAATATATAAACTCAACCGATCAGATCAGGGTTAGAACGAGTAAAGGCAATCTTGATTTTATTAAGAATCATGCTATGAATATGGGTGAATCTTTTGGAGAATTTGTTAATAGGGCCATTACAGAAGCTATATATAGGGATAGAGGAGATGTTTTTGTAGAGAATACCCATAGCGATGAATATGGGATTTCTGGAAAGCTTCTTTTGTCTAAGGATAATCAGTATGAGATGGATTATATCATTGATGGTGTCCGTAAGATTAAGCTGCTTGATAAGAGAGAGGATGTACCGGAGAATTTCATTTCTGATTATGCCTGGATGTCATTAGAGAATGAGTATGAGAGTGATCTGTTAGGTGGTGAATAATATGGCTATGTTTACGCTTATGCGCAAAAATGAAGAAATAATGATGCTTCAGATTGGTGAAGACGGTAATATTGTAAAGCTTGGTAAAAAGGAGAATCTCGATATTTTGCCTTTGCAAAACAGGACCAGTCCCAGGGGTATCATCGAATGGTGGAGAGATAGAGCAATTCCTATAAAGCAGGGCAAAATTGAAAAAATGCTTAGAGAAAATGGGATCGAGACAAGTGGTCTTTTTCTTACGCACAATCTGGGCCTTAGCCTGACTGATTATTATTGGATCAGGCCTTTGGGATCTGGTCTTACATGGGAAGATGTTAATCTTTTTGATAATGATTTTAAGGAAAATCTACTGCTTGGTAACATCAGTTATAACGATGATGAAGTTAGAGAATATCAGCCCAATTCGTCTCTTCAGGGTAATCTGGAAAAGACATGGATTATAGATAATGGAATCAGAAAACTTGTTAAGGGGAACCACGATATCTATTCCAGTGAGAGCATCAATGAAGTGATAATAGGCGATGCTATAAAAGCTCAGGGCAGAGATAGTGTCTGCTATTCGCTCCTGCATATTGATGGCAAGAATTATGATTATGGCTGCATTTCCGACTTGTTTACTTCTCAGCAAAAAGAGCTTGTTTCAGCATATGCAGTTATAACAAGCGAACAAAAGCCAAATAATATTTCAAGATATGAGCACTTTATTAATGTGTGTGATAAGAATGGACTTGATAGAAATATAGTAAGAGAATATCTTGAATTTGAGATACTGATAGACTTTATTTTTAGTAATAGAGATAGGCATCTTACTAACATCTCTGTATTAAGGGATGCGGAATCTTTAAAATTTATATCGATGGCTCCAATTTATGACAGTGGTAAGAGCATGATGGTCGAAAGAGATATAGTTCCAATAACAGATAAATTTGTTCTGTCTCAGCAGGCTCAAGGTTTTAAGGAAAGTGAACTTGAACTTCTTAAATATGTTCAAAACAGGAAACTTATAGATGTTAGCTTATTGCCTGATGCCTATTATATAGAGGATATGTATCGTAAAGATTCTCAGGTAAGTGAGGAGAGAATCAAATTTGTTACTGAGATGTATCGTAGGAAAATAGATATGTATGAGAAGTTCTCTTCAGGTGCAAATCTTAGTGAGATCAGGTTTTGAAGTGATTATTTTTGAAAAAGATCTGTCTATTACTTTCTGAAACCTCATCTTTAAAAACGAAATCCTGCTCATCAACAAGCTTCTTGAACCCCTCATAAGAGTCTATGGTTTTAAAGAAGTCTACGCATGCATCGATATAGCCTATGATTTCTCTAAACAGGTCATCGGCCTTTATTACCTTAACTATTTTTTATTTTTCCCAATCCACATCATGTATCGAATACTTATTGGTTTTGATTACCTTTTCGGTTGTTCCGGTTTGGGTATCATACACAAAAATCTGAGACCACATAACGGGAACCGTATCCACATAATACATTATGTATCTTCCATCCTCTGAAATACGAATTATTTTGTCTCCACCGTTGTCTCTGGTATCCGCTGTTGTGCCTTCCAAAAGTACAGTAGTCGTTCTTGAAGCTATGTCGTATTGACCAATTCTATTATTTCCGTTATAGATAATGGATTTTCCATCAGGTGATATCTCGAAATCACGCACCCATCCATCTTCATGTATGATTACTGAGCTTTTACCTGTTGATATATCAATGCAGTACAGATAGTTATGAACATACTGCTTTATATAATCAGTGGCTATATAATAAGCTTTCGTTTCATCATCTGAAACACAAATCTTATTAATATAATATTTACTGTCATCCTCAGCAGATGCAGTCCCTATCAGCTCATAAGAATTATCCGCCGGTGTGTACCGGAATATCCTGTTATAGTTTGAATAATATATAGCTGTCTCGTCCGCATTATAGAAAATTTTCGAAACATCTATTTCCTTACCGCTGACTGTGTCAAGCATTTTACGGGGTTCATCCGGTTCATACTTAATATCCTTCTCACTTGTGTTAGTGAATGTATTGTCACTGCTCTCCCAATGGACCGTAACTCTTTTATTTCCCTCTTTAGCATAATAGTTCCCTGAAAATTCAATATCCGGATATTTTGAATAATCAACCTTTTTAAAAAAACCTTTACTTTGCAATTTATAAAAAGCAGTACAACCTATCGCCATTATCATAATTGCAAAAACCAGAAGAGTCCCTATCAGGCGTTTTCCTTTGAAAAAACCTTTTTCGTAAAGCAGAGTAAATCCCCATACGACTATACCTATTACTCCCGCTATTAGTATCAAAGGGATTAAAATTTGAAGAATAAGTGCTGCAATATGAAAATCGACAAACATTGCAGCAAACAAGAGCAGAATAGCTACTCCAAACGGCGCCAGTGCCAGAAGAAACGACTTACCCCACTTCTTATTATCGCTAATAATTACATAACCAACTACCGGCGAAAACGCCAACGCTATACATAACAATATTTTTAATAACTGCATTTCCCCATTCCCCCAAACTTTCTAAAGTGTCCTCTATAAATTAAGATTATAGGACATTTAGCAGAATGTTTGAAGTTATCTTATTGCGAAATAATAAACGGTTAAAGAACGGCGCGTAGGTGATTCCGGGGAGATTCAACTGCGAGTTGAATTACTTATTATTGCGTATGTGATAAGATATTGGGGTGAGAGGGGGGAGGATGTATCACCAAGCAGCTTTCCAAGTAATAAAAAGTATTCTTTGGAGGAAAGAGTATATGACTTACAAAGAACATATGGATCAAGAGTTAAACCGTGGAATTGAAATTGGTCGAATTCTCACACGCTTTGAAGATGGTATGCCAATAGAGGAGATTGCTGAGAAATCAGGCATTACAGTGGAGGCTGTAAAGAAGATTCTTGAAGAGTATAAGATGATCTGATATTGATCGGATGTAGGAAAGCCTGGATGGAATGTCTGGGCTTTTGTTTGTTTTAGGATTGTGAAGATTCATGACGGGAAATGCGTTATAATGGTAGTGATGCATAATCAAAAAAGGAGAATATACAGCCATGCTTAAAATATACTACGGAGATTTGGAATCCGATAATTATATTTTTAATCCGGATGTGTTTTTTAATAATAGTTATGAAGATGAATGGATAACTGACAGCTTTTCTGTTGAGATGATAAAGGATATAGATAAATCGGATGTTATTGGACCTCGAGTTATAGACAGTCCGTTCCTTGGGTCTATACCTGTTGAAAGGTTGTCTGGTGGCGTTAAGACTTTGATCCTTATGAATAATGATTCGGAGCATATTTTTAATGCATCTGCATGTGGCGACAACTGTGCAAAGTGGATTTTGAAAATTGCTGAGAAAAAGGATCTTACCATAAGGCTTGGCTATCTGATGGATTTTGGAAAAGACAATTTGAATATTGAAATCGTGAATCTTGGAAAGACTGTTCATAATGGCATTGAACTCGTCGAAGCAGTATTGGATAATCATTTGATTTAAGGCAGGTTGATATGGTAGGAAAATACGATATAGAAGTATATAACAACAAAGCCCATTATTTCCTTACTGTTAAGAGGAATATCACTATTCTTCAAGGCGATAGTGCCAGCGGAAAGACTGAACTTATAAGGCTTATTGGCGAATATGAAGCAAACGGAAATTCATCCGGAATCACTATTAAATGTGAGAAGAAATGTACTGTACTTACAAATGTTGATTGGGAATTACGATTGGCTTCGTTAAATCAGAGCATTGTATTTATTGATGAAACAGCATCTTTTCTGAAGGGAAAGAAATTTGCTGAGATGGTTAGGGGGTCAGACAACTATTTTGTCATTGTTAGTAGAGATGACCTTGCACTACTCCCTTATAGTGTTGAAGAAATATATGGATTAAAGAATGTATCCGATTCATCAAAATATAAATCTTATAAAAAAGTATACAATGAAATGTACAAGCTTTATAACTTGGCAGATGTAGCCGGCAAAGTTGAACCGGAGGTTGTCATTACTGAGGATTCAAATTCTGGATATGAGTGTTATAAGCATATCTATGGTGACAAATGCGAAACAGCCGGAGGCAAGAGTAAAGTATACGAGTGCATAAGACAAAGCGATAAAGACAGCATTCTTTCTATAGTTGATGGAGCTGCTTTTGGGGCTGATGTTGGTAAGGTGATGAGATATCTTACTCTGACAGGGAAGAAGTGTGTGCTTTACGCTCCGGAATCATTTGAGTATTTATTGCTTAAAGCAGGGATAATTGAAGTCCCTAAAGCTGTTTTAGAAGAAACATATAATTATGCTGATAGCAGTAAATATCTGAGCTGGGAAGAATACTATACTGATTATATTGTTCAGAACACTCAGAAGACAGTTTTTAGATATGGCAAGACAAAGCTCAATGAGAATTACACAGCTCCTAAGATTATTGATAAGATAAAGAATGTTATGCCTGAGCAGATATTATAAGATTTATATCAGTGGGAAGTTTTATTGGGTCATGATGACCCAATAAATGACCCAATAAAAAACAGATAAGCGAAAATTTCAGAGATTCCGGCGGCAAGCGCTATGCGGATAATTGGATTTTAAGTTTATAAGTGACATTTTTAGTTTAAGCAGTTTAGATCATGGAGGTGTCTGGCGGCACCTCTATTTTTACGTTACAGCACGTAGCAGGTGTTTTGAAAAGTGCTACTATAGTAGCAAAAACAAGGCGATTTACATGGAAATTGCTATTATAATAGCAATTGCGAGGAGGAGGTATGGCTATGGTCGATACTGATTATTTGTGGGATACACCGTCAGATGTTGCCCTTAGGCTGGCAAAGAGAATTAAGGCTACAAGGAAAAGAAGGAGAATAACACAAAAGCAGTTGGCAGGAAGAAGTAATGTTAGCTATGCCACTTTGCGGAAATTCGAAAAGACAGGCCAGATCTCGCTGGAATCGTTTATAAAGCTTACTATGGAACTTGGGCTGGTTCAAGAAGTAAACGATCTTTTTTCAGAGCCTGTTTATAACAGCATTGAGGAAGTTGTTAATGCTAGTAAATATAAGGTATAAATGTTTTGCAGTGGAAGTAGAGTGTGATAAGTGGATTGAAGATCATATGAAGAAATGAAGGTCGGTCATGATAAAAAAGAAGTATAAACTGATCATTAGATTCAATATTATTGGATGTATATTCCTGGTACTTACGATATTTTCTTTTGTCTTGATGCATCATTTAAAGACACAGGGCTTTGAGAAGGCTACCTCGCTGGCTGAAAATTATGAGGATGAGACAATTAAGGTTGGAGAGGCGTCATATGTTGATATCGTAGAGCGCCCTGTAAAGATATGCCGATATTCGGATGATGTGACGTACTATGAAATAAATGATGGCGACAGATTCTACATTATGCGAGCCGGCAACGACTGGTATGACGATATGATGGATGGAATTGCTGAAGATGGTGAGTTTCACGTAGTTGGATCTGTTCTTAAGATAAGTGACAGTGATAAGGAGACTATCAAAGAGCACTTTAATGATAAGCTTCCTGATAATGTAGAACCTTGGACGAAAGAGTCTTTTGACGACTACTATAAGGGCGTTTGCATACAGTACATGTATCCTGTGAGAATGGCTATGATATGTGTATATGTTGGCTTAGTACTTGCCTTATTTGCATTTCTGTTCCTCTTAATGGGAATTAAGGGATTTGTAAGCTTCAATAAGACACTGCATGGTATTTCTGATACTCAGTTACAGATGATAGACAATGAGCTTTTGGATCCCGCTACGATGGTTATTAAGGTTGCAAATACTTACCTCACGCCGAGGCGTATCGTCTATGCGGATATAGATCTGGCATTTATTCCTTATGAGGAGGTTGCGAGGGCATATAGGTCTGATGCTTCTTATAAGGGCGTACATAGTGTATTTGTCACAGTCGTAACAAGAGATGGCAGGAAGCATAAGATTGCCATGATGAATGCGCTCTTCAAAGGTGTTAACGAAGCTGTTGATACGATTCTTTCGGAGATTCACAAGCGCAATCCGAATGCGGTGATTGGGGAAGAGCAGTAATGAACCATAAGAATTAGTTAAAAATGAAGCTCCCGGAATAGTGAGGTATCACTACATCGGGAGCTTTTTCGTGAAGTGTTTTTCATGAAATCGTTGATTCCTGGTACATATCGATGATCTTGTACAATTCTGCGTTAGGATCATCGATCATCTTAATTTCTGTATCCAGCTGCAGGAGTTTGTCCTGATCAGCTGTTCTCATTTTCCATTCAGGAAGGCCTTCCCCATTTGGATTGCCGGTTTTAGCGAAGTTAACCCAGTACTGCTGCATTATTTCAGAGAGTTCGTAATCTTCCTCGCTATAAAGTCCCGGGTGCCTCCAGAGATTTCCGTAGGCGTAGGGGATGCTTGCGTATACTTTTACCGAGTGATCTTCGTTATATACTCCGGTAAGGTCGCCTTGTGCGATGCTGACAACGCCTGTTACGTCAGGATTCTTGTTATCCACTGCCGGTACATTCTTGTAGGGCGGGTACAACTTTGATTTTGACGAACGGGGATTTCAGTTGTATTTCATTTAAAATGAACGGGGATTTCGGCTGTATTCCATTAAAAACGAACGGGGATTTGCGTGATTTTTTGATTTACTCGAATGGGGATTTGCGTTATTGATACAGACTGATGCATAAAAAAACCACTAAATCCTTTTGAAAATGTCAAAACACATGCATTTGATCCTTTTAAAAATGTCAAAACATAACTACTGAATCCTTTGAAAAATATAAATATTCAACCGAAAAATCCTTTGAAAAACAACAATTCATGCTGCTGGATCCGTTGAAAATAGCCGATAATTGTCATATAATGGTACAAACAGGAGGCTTTCTATGTTAAAAAGAGATATCTGGGATAAACTTATTGATTGGAAAAATCGAGATCATCACCCACTTGTAATAAGAGGGTTAAGACAGATTGGAAAAACATATATTGTTAGAGAATTCGGAAAGGAATTCTTCGAAAGTTGCATATATATTGATCTTAGAGCTAATAAAACTGTACATAGTGCTTTTGAGGGGGATTTCGATGTAGATAAGATGGTCATGTCAATTTCTGCAGTGGAAACAAAAGCCAGATTTATTCCGCATAAAACACTTATCATTCTTGATGAGATTCAAGACTGTCCTAATGCAAGAAGTTCTTTAAAGTATTGGGATATTGATGGGCGATACGATGTCATAGCTACCGGAAGCTTTTTGGGTGTTAAAGGCTTTCGTGAGCCATATATAAGAGGAATTCCTGTTGGTTATGAAGAACAAATATCTATGTATCCTCTTTCGTTTCGTGAATTTTTGAAAAACACTGGAATTGATGAGAAAGTATTGGATTATGTTAAGGAATGTATATGTAACCAAGAAACAATAGAAAAGACAATTCATGAAAGTATGAGAACTTTATATCTTCAGTATCTGATAGTTGGTGGTATGCCAGAGGCTGTGAATAAATTCTTTGCGACTCATGATCTTAATGCTGTCAGAAGTGTACAAAAATCTATCTTGAAATCAATAAGGGACGATTTTGGAAGATATAAGGATAGCAAGGGGAATGACAAAGTAAATGAAGTGCTTAAGCTCCGAGCAGAGGCCTGTCTTGATTCCATGACTTCACAGCTTTCAAAAGAATATAAGAAGTTCCAGTATAGCCTTGTAAATGTAAAAGGAAATTCACCTGAAAAAGCTGATGGACTTCAATATCTTATTGATGTTGGCCTGATTTATAAGTCTTTTAACACAAAGGAGATATCATTCCCATTAGAAGGGGTAAAAATTCCCACAGAATTTAAAGCCTTCTATTGCGATACAGGACTACTTGTATCGCAGCTTGGCGATGATGTCCCAGCCAAAATCCTTTCAGGAGATATTAGTTCCTATAAGAGTGCTATAGCTGAAAATATGGTTGCTTCTGCCTTTGCTACAAATGGTATGAAATTATACTATTTTCATGCTCCGAGTGGATCTCCAGAACTTGACTTTTTATATGAAGATGAGGGCAAAGCCGTAATAGTTGAATGTAAGGCTACCAACAATAGAGCAACAAGTATGAAGTATGTGATCAGTCATCCAAAGAAATATGGTGCACATCCGGCTATAAAGTTCTCTGATACCAATATAGGTCAAGGCGAAGGATTCACTACATATCCGCTTTACGCCATCGGTTTCATGAAACCTGATACAAAAAGTAATATTGTTGCACCGGTAGATGTCACACATCTCAAAGTGCCTGATGATAAGTGATTAAATTGAACATAAAAAAGTGCCGATGTCATCGGCACTTTTTCGTTGTTATCGGAACAAAAAAGGGGCTGTCGCATTATTATTTGGAAACTCATTTTTTTACGTAGAAAATGAAGCCCTGAAATTGTAAGTTATGTATAGGCTCTTTTTGTCTTTTTAGTATCTATATTACAAGATATGTATAAAAATTATCTAATGTTTAAGAGCAAAAATTAGATAATGTGCATATAATGCGGCTTTGGACGGAGTTTGAGAACAGGAAACTGATAATGCAAAAAGTATACTATTACGATATATTTCAATTGACTTAATATATATTTTTCTCCTATCATATAGTTGTTGCGTTTTGACAGATAGGAGGTGTTTAGCTTTGCGTACAAAATTAAAAGGTATTAAAAAAGCGATGGTATTATTAGGGGTGTCGCTTGCGCTGACTTCTCTGAAACCTTTGCTTCCTGCAAAGACGGTTTATGCTGCGGGGACAGATAAGACCGCATCGGAAGTTGTTTCAGACATGACAGTTGGCTGGAACATTGGAAACAGTCTGGATTCATTTGGACAAAGCTCCAATTTCCCCTACACAAGTTCTAACGAAACCTATTGGGGGAATCCCAAAACAACAAAGGCTTTGATCGACTCTGTCGCAGAAGCCGGTTTTAATACAATCCGTATACCTGTATCGTGGGGGCAGTACACAACAGGTTCTGATTATCAGATTCCTGATTTCTTCATGAGCAGAGTTAAGGAAGTTGTTGATTATGCTATCGCTAATGATATGTATGTAATTCTTAATACACATCACGATATCAATTCTGATTATTGCTTCTATGTTCCCAATAATGCTAATAAGGATCGTTCAGAAAAATATTTTAAGTCTGTATGGACACAGATAGCTAATGAATTCAAGAACTATGATTATCATCTTGTATTCGAGACAATGAATGAGCCCAGACTTGTAGGACACAGCCAGGAGTGGTGGTTCCCTAGGAACAATCCAAGTTCTGACATTCAGGAAGCTGTTGCCTGCATTAACGATTACAACCAGGTAGCTCTTGATGCTATCAGAGCAACAGGTGGTAACAACGTGGCAAGATGTGTAATGGTTCCCGGTTATGATGCTTCAATAGAAGGCTGCATGACAGATGGCTTCAAGATGCCCAAGGATTCTGCACAGGACAGACTGATCCTTTCAGTTCATGCTTATATTCCTTATACATTCGCACTTGCAAGTGATACATATACCACTCAGTTTACAGATAACCTTAAGGGAGATATTGATTCATTCTTCAATGATCTTAATTCCAAGTTCCTTTCAAAGAACATTCCGGTTGTTGTAGGCGAGACAAGTGCTACTAACAGAAATAATACTGCAGAGCGTGTTAAGTGGGCAGATTATTACTGGGGAGCAGCTGCAAGATATAGTAACTTGGCAATGTGTCTTTGGGATAACAATGTGTACGAAAACAATTCCGCTGGTTCAGATGGCGAGTGCCACATGTATATCGATAGAAATACTCTCCAGTGGAAGAATCCTGAGATCATAAGTGCTATCATGAAGCATGTAGATGGAACTCCTGCTACTATCAATGGTCAGCAGATTCCTCAGACTGATCCTCAGCCGCAGCCAGACCCACAGCCTTCAGAACCTGATCCTCAGCCTTCAGAACCTGATCCTGAGCCTGTTACAGGCGGTGATCTTAGTGCTGAGTACACTATCAATAACTGGGGCACAGGATACCAGATCATCATCAAGGTCAAGAATGATTCTTCACAAGCTGTATCTGGCTGGACTGTAAAAGTCAATAAGAGTCAGGTTAAGATCGATTCAAGCTGGTGTGTAAACATCGAAGAGTCAGGTGATTATTATGTGATCACACCTATGTCCTGGAATGCTACTATTCAGGCTGGTTCATCAGTTGAATTCGGTATTCAGGGAGCCGGATCAGTCGGTTCATCCGTGGATATCACAGTAGAATAAGATCTTTGAGCTTGTAGACATGATTAACTAAAATCAAAACGCAATGATAGAGCATGATCAAGCTAAAATATGTATAGCTACAATGGGAGGGGCCTTGGCTCCTCCCATTGATATTAAAACTATTTTCGATTCTGAATTACAGACTGACCTGTTTGACCATGAAGGGGAGAGTGTTGTTATGTTAATATTAGTTGCTTACAAGAGGTGTGTAGCCGCTTTGCTTTACGATTGCCTGCCCCTCTTCTGAAAGTATGAAATCTATCAGGATTGGTATATTCGGGTTGGTGTTAGATGAGTTGTAAACGGCGTAGAAGCTATCTGCAAGGGGGTAGGTTCCATTGGCGATATTTTCTTCGCTTGGGTATACGCCGTCTAATGCGAGCATTTTGACATCAGAATTGCCGTTTAGTCCTGTTACATAGTATCTGAATGAAAAGCCGATCGCTCTGCCTGTTAGTGCACCAAAGAATGAGTGTTTCATTTTCTGACCGTTCATAAAAGAGAGCATTGCGGTCTGGCTGCCACTTCCAACGTTTCTTTGAACGGCATCTACAAGACGGTTGTCGCCTCCGACCTCAGACCAGTTTGTGTACTTTCCGGTATAAAGACCCTGAACCTGTTCGATAGTCAGGTTTTCTACAGGGTTATCTTTGCCCACAATAAAAACAAATGCTTCGTAGCCGATAGGTACCAGGGTGAGCTCGACGCCGTTTTCGCTTGCATATGCGAGCTGTTCTTCTGAGGGCTGAGCGCAGAAGATTATGTCGGCACTTCCATCAACTACTGCCTGATATGCGCCTCTTGTATTACGGAACTGTAGGGAGCTGTCTGTTGTAAAGTCAGTGCCGTCAAATGATACGCTGTCTTTTGGATAAGTTGCATCTACAAAAGCTGAGAACATGGGATACAGAGCAGCAGCTCCGTCTATTACCGGGAGATCGCCTGAAAGCTTAACATCTGTATCAATGTGGCAGATGCCGGACTTTTCTGTGAATGGGAGATATTCTGAAACTTCTATGGAACGGTTCTTCATTTCCGATGATCTGTTATCGATATACCTTTTGGTGACAATATTAAATATTGATATATCAAAAAGGAATATGGCAAGAATCATGCTGATGATGATACATAGCTGTTTGCTTGTTTTCATCTTAATTACCCCCTGTTAGCTATGTAAGAAATAATGGAACAGTCTTTATATAACAAGTAGGACCATACGCCAAGAACTACAATGCTGATGATCCCAAGAATCGAAATTACTACGATTATTTTTAAAAAGGTTTTGTTGTCCATGGAAACCTCCTTACATATATCTGACCATATTGGTGATGAGCCACATGACAAAAAGGTAAAAAGCTATTATTACAAAAAGAAACAGAGCTGAAAGACACAATGAAATAATGCGAATTGTGCAATTGTGTTTGTCACTCTTGTCTCTTTTTATGAATAGGATAAGAGAAGCAATGAACCAGATCAAAACACCTACGGGAATTCCTAAGAATATTAAATCAAACATGATCGCATCAAAAATCATACAATGTACCCCCAAAAAAATTTAAATGAAGCAACTTAAAGATGGTTTTATATAAATGATGATGCAGGTGTCAAAAGAACTTTTGACACCGATATCATTAAATATGTAACATTATTTATTTTAACAGAGATTGGTATATAAATCGATACTTATGGCCATCAGTATACTAACAAGTTTCATAAGTATGTGCTAGAATTAAATCACACAGTGGATGTGCAGCAAGTGCTATGCGTGTGATGGGAGTTTATATGTAAATAGCAGGCTATGAATGCATTCGTTACTGTAAATAAAGAGGGAACACCAGGGAGGGGATCTGGCTATTGATCTTTTTGTTTTTCGGAGGATGTTTTGGTTATTGAGCTTTTTTTGACATTTGCTAGGATAGGTCTTTTTACCTTTGGCGGAGGGTATGCTATGATCTCGCTGATACAGGATATCTGCGTTGATAAGAAGAAGTGGATCACCCATGATGAGATGATGGATATAACAGTCATCGCAGAATCAACGCCAGGGCCTATAGCTATAAACTGCGCGACATATGTAGGATATAAGAGGCGCGGGCTGATGGGGGCTATTGCAGCTACTGTAGGAGTGATCCTTCCATCTTTTATCATCATATATGTGATCTCCATGTTCCTGGACAGCTTCCTTGAGATAGCATGGATAGCGAGCGCATTTAAGGGGATCAAGATAGCTGTTGGGCTGCTTATACTGGATGCGGCTCTTAAGATGATCAAAAAGATGCCCAAAAGGCCTTTTCAGATTGCTGTATTGATAACAGTTTTTGTCATCATGATGGCTGTGAATATTTGCGCTATCAAGATATCATCCATTACGCTGATGCTGGTGGCAGGTCTTTGCAGCCTGCTTATATACAGTATCAGGAATATGACTACCAGGAAGGGCAGCAGATGATGATATATATAAATCTTTTCTTTGGATTTCTAAAAGTGGGCTTGTTTTCTTTTGGCGGAGCATATGCAGCGATCCCTCTTATAAGAGATGTGGTGCTACACTACGGATGGCTTGATGAAGAGAAGCTATCATACATGATAGCTGTGAGCGAGAGTACGCCGGGACCTCTTATGATCAATATGGCTACATACGTAGGCGCAGTGACAGCAGGAATCCCGGGAGCGCTTCTTGCAACCTTCACTGTAGCTCTTCCTGCCTTTGTGATCATCATACTTATTATGATCTTACTTAAGAGCATTTTGGATAGTCCTTATGTTCAGGCAGTGCTTAGAGGTTTAAAACCCTGCATTATGGGTATCATCCTGGCTATGGGTGTCAGCATGATATTACAAAATACCATCATCAAGGGGATGTCTGTAACTCCCGATATTAAGGCGGCTTTATTTTGCGCTGCTTTGGCAGTTGTATATTTTGGCTCCAGGAAGGTATTAAGATCAGGTATATCGCCTATAGGACTTATATGCATCGCAGCGGTGATGGGGATTATAGTATATTAACTCAAACTTCCTACTTAGACAGGCCGGCATCCCCAAAGTCTTTACTGGGGCAGGCAGTATATATATCATTGCCATGCTTTTAATAGTTTTATTAAATTCATGAGCGTGATAGATGGAGATTTTCATTCTGCCCGGGGTCCACATGTCTGAGCGAAGCGAGTTTGGACCCCAGAATGGAAAGCTCCAGCTATCATGCCTTGAATTATAAAACTATTAACAGCATGGCAATGATATATATACTGCCTGCCCCAGTAAAGACTTTGGGGATGCCGGCCCGTCCAAGTGGCAATAATGACAACTAATGATAAAAATATAGCAATAGTTTTTTAGTCTGAACAAGTCCCCCATTGTACAATTGTAAGTGGCAATTCCCGTATAGGCATATATCTTATGGGATGGCACAAATTGTAAATGGGGGACTGACATTATGAGTAAAGACGCTAAGATAACGATCCATCCGCAGTTTAAAACAGGTGATATCAGCAGGAGACTTTTTAGTACGTTCCTAGAGCCGATCGGCACTATGGTCAATGGTACTATGTATAATCCCAAGCATCCTACAGCAGATGAAGAGGGCTTTAGAACAGATATCATCGAAGCTCTTAAAAAGACCGGAATGCCTGCTATAAGACTTCCCGGTGGCAACTTCGTATCAGGCTGGGACTGGAAGAATTCCATAGGACCCAAGGAAGAGAGAAGGACAGTTCTGGATCCTGCATGGTATCAGTATTATACCAATCAGGTAGGTCACGATGAGTACCTTAGCTGGGCTGAAAAGGTTGGAACTGAGCCTATGTATACTGTCAATCTTGGCACAGGCGATATCCGCGATGCCATGGCGATAGTAGAGTACACCAATCACAAGGACACAAGCTACTGGGCAGAACTTAGAAGAAAGAACGGGCATGATAAGCCTTACGGCGTCAAGACCTGGTATCTTGGTAATGAGATGGATGGTCCTTGGCAGCTTGGGTCATGGGAGAAAGATCCAAGAGGATATGGCAATCGCACCAATGAAGTGTCCAAGGTTGTCAAGTGGATCGACCCTTCTATAGAGACTGCTGTATGCGGTTCGTCCGCACCGTTCATGGACCACTTCCCAAGATGGGATGAGGAGGTTTTGGAGCAGTGCTATGAATCTGTCGATTATCTGTCAATTCATCACTATCACATAGCACCTCCCGGAGACCTTAAGGCTCTTCTTGGCGGATCGCTCTATTATGAAGACTTTATCAATACAGAGGTAGCTCTGTGCGACCTTGTTGCAGCCAAGATGAGATCTCCTAAGAAGGTCATGATCTCTTTTGACGAATACGGATCTATGGTTCGCCCTCTGTCGCCTCTTAATCCTGGCTACGGACCTCACAACATGTACAGAAGTCACTATGTATTCAATCCTGAGAGAAAATACATAATGCACGACCCTGACAATATGGAAGACAGGATCTTCCCTGGCAGCGAGATGGTACATGCCCTCTCTATGGCATCTATCCAGCTGGCGCTTCTGCGTCATGCTGACAGAGTCAAGATCGGTTGTATGACAGGAGGCCTTGGTGCTCTGTGCGCTTCAAACCATGATCATGTATGGAAGTCTGCATCCTTCTATCCATTCACAGACCTTATCGAGTATGCTAAGGGAACAGCTCTTAATACTGCTGTTGAGAGTGAGACTTTCGATATCCCCGGATATGCGATCGATGACAACTCCCAGTATCCTACCAAGGAAGGAGTGCCTTACATCGATGCTGCATCAGCTTGGGACGAGGACAAGGAGCGCGTAGCTATATTCGTTATCAATAAAAGCGATAGCGACGAGTACCCTCTGACTATAGACGCATCTGGTTTTGAAGGTTATCATAAAGTGTGTCACAAAGCTATGTATACAGAAGATATAGATGCAAGGAACTCTTTTGAAGATCCTGATATCATAAAGCCTGCAACTGTCAGCGGTGTGACCTTTGAAGATGGCAAGGTCAAGACCTATGTTAAGCCACTTTCCTGGAACGTTATTATTTTGGAAAAATAATGTATTTGTATTTACACACTTTTTATACAAATAGAATATGACTTTATGGCCCGACCGGAGTGGAACGTAGATGTGAGAGTTTCGAAGAAACGTAACAATCTGGTAGTCATATGATTATAAAGTTTGGAAGTAGCTTGGTTATTTAGAAAAAGATATATTCGAGGTAGCAGCGATGAGTTTTGAAACTGAAAAGTACAAGTATAAATACGAAGTTCACATGCATACGGCCCAGTCCAGTGCATGCGGCAAGACTGATGGAAGGGATTATATAAAGAAGTTCAAGGAACTTGGCTATGACGGTATGATCATCACAGATCATTTCTTCCGTGGTAATACAAGACCTTCAAGACACCTTCCCTGGTCAGAATATATAGATGAGTTCTGCAAAGGCTACGAAGCTGCCAAAGAAGAAGGCGACAAGCAGGGCTTCAAGGTATTCTTTGGCTGGGAGGAGAATCAGCACGGAGATGAATACCTCATCTATGGCCCTGATAAGGACTGGCTCAAAGCTCATCCCGAGATAATAGATGCTGATCACCTTGAGTATATGAAGCTCATCCATGAAGCCGGCGGCCTTATAGTTCAGGCTCACCCCTTCAGAGAAAGAGGTTACCTCTCTGACATATACCTGCACCCATATCAGTGCGATGCCATGGAAGCTTGCAACTATGGCAATCCCGAGTATCAGGACATTCTTGCCTATAACTTCTGCAAGGACAGAGGCATCACCATGACATCCGGCACAGACCTCCATGACGTCAACGTCTTAGAAGGCAGCTGCGCCGGCATGCTCTTTGAAAAACCTATCGAGAGCATCTATGACTATGTAGATGCGATAAAGTCAGGAACAGGCTTCATGCCCCTTATCCCTAACGAGCGTAAGATCATGACAGCTGATACCGCCAATACACTTCCTATGACACTGTTTGACGAGGCTAATCATGGAAGTAGCGTAGAGCTGGGCGACCTTTTTCCAAACTATAAGAAGGCATGAAGTACGAGTACACAATCAATAAGGAGAAAATATTCATCTATGGAGACGACACTTAAAAGAAAAAGCACTAATCCTATTGTTTCATCTATTTATACAGCAGATCCCGCACCTATGGTGTATGGAGATAAGCTTTATCTATATACAACTCATGACGAAGACGAACTCGTTAACGATTTCTATACAATGAATGACTGGAGATGCTTCTCCACAACCAACATGGTTGACTGGGAAGACCACGGCAAGATCTTCTCACTTGATGATATCGAGTGGGCAGATGCAAGAGCCTGGGCTCCGCAGTGCATCGAGAGAAATGGCAAGTTCTACCTCTATTGCCCGGTTAAGAAAAAAGACAGCGGCATGGCAATAGCTGTCGGCGTATCAGATAGCCCTGTTGGCCCTTTCAAGGATCTTGGACATCCTCTTGTAGACGAAGGCGACTGGAATGACATCGATCCTACAGTATTCATCGATGATGATGGCCAGGCATATCTGTATTTTGGTAATCCTGAACTTCGCTACGTCCTCCTTAATGAAGACATGGTATCATACGATGAATCCGTGGGAATTGTGAAGGTACCTATGACTCAGGAGTCTTTTTCCAAAGGAAGCCACATGACAGGAACATCCTACGGCGAGGGACCTTGGTTTTATAAAAAAGATGGCCTCTACTACATGGTCTATGCTGCATTTGCAGAAGGCAAGAATAGAAACGAGCACCTTGCATACTCTACATCAACATCTCCCACAGGACCATGGGTATATGGCGGCGTCCTCATGGCAGAAGAAGAGGGAGGCATCTTCACTAACCATCCCGGCATCTGCGATTTTAAAGGACATTCATATCTCTTTTACCACACAGGAGATCTTCCGGGAGGAAGCCTCTTCCACAGAAGCGTGTGCGTAGCCGAGTTTAGTTATAATGAAGACGGTTCTATCAGCACTGTTCCTATGTGCGACGGCGTTGAGGAAGTGTGATCATTAAGATAACAGAATAGAACATATATGTTTTTTATAATGATAATAAATAAAAAGTATAGCTCATTCTAGTCGTTTGCTTATATAATGAGGTAGGTGTCAAAACTTCCTTTTGACCCTTACGTCATATAATGGATTTGCTGGCAAAATCAGCTTATATGTTAGTAGGTATGATAGTTGACGAAAGGATTTTTAATATGAAGTTTGAAAATGATCAGAATGAAGCTGTAAACAATACAACCTTTCTTGAAAGATTTGAATTCAGAACTATTCATAATGACGAGATAGATCAGGCTATAACTATAGAACACACATGCTTCCCGCCACACGAAGCATGTTCACCTGAGAATATGACTTCAAGGATAGGAGTAGCATCTGATTTCTTCCTTGTAGCAGTAGATAAGACTACTGGCAGAATCGCAGGATTCTTGAACGGAATCGCTACTAATGAGACTGAGTTTAAGGATGAGTTCTTCACAGATGCATCAAACCATGATCCAGGTGGAGCCAATGTCATGATCTGCGGCCTTGATGTCCTTCCGGATTATCAGATGAAGGGCCTCGGACGAGAACTTGTAAGGCAGTATGGAATCCGCGAGAAAGCAAGAGGCCGTAAGAGCCTCGCCCTTACCTGCCTCGACAGCAAAGTTGGCATGTACCTAAAGTTTGGCTTCGTAGACAAGGGAATATCAGGATCTGTCTGGGCCGGCGAAGAGTGGCATGAGATGAGTCTTGCATTATAAGAGCATGTAAATTGCACAGCTTTTTTGGTTAGCTTACGATGTGAGAACATGAGAGATTATTATCTGATTTAGAAATAAACGAATTGTCAGAGGACAATCTACGGGGTATAATAAAGTTCTGTAAGCCTTGATCGTGTAGGCATTCTCTATATGATCAGGGCTTAATTTAAAGTTATGTTTGGGAGGAATCATATGAAAAAGAAGGCAGTAGTAGCACTTTGCAGCCTTATGGCTGTGCTGAGTCTTGCCGCTTGTGGCAAGGGCAAGGAGACATCTCCTGAGAGTGAATGGGCAGGAGTGTATATTGGTAAGGACGGAAGCCTCCTTATCCTATGTGAGGATGGAGGAGGATACATCAATGGCGGTACCCCTGATAATTACAAGATTAAATGGAAAATTGATGATGACGAGATCGTGATCAAATGTGACAGATTCGAAAAGCTTATCATCGACATTGACGATGCAGAGCCTGATGATACAATCTGTGTATCCGGCAAAGAAGGCCAGTCATGGAGAGACGAGGACTTCGATAGAACAGAGATATATGAAGAAGACTGATTTAGGGGGATTATTAAATGAAAAAGAAAGCAGCAGCTTTGATCTGCACTATCATGACAGTTACAAGTCTTGTCGCATGTAGCAAGACATCACCTGAGAAAGCCTGGAGCGGAGCATATATTAATGATGACGGAATGATCCTTGTTTTAAGTGAGGACGGCTCAGGTTATCTCAATGACGGCTATGGCAGTAATCTGGAGATCGAATGGGAGATCGATGATGAAGAGATCAGCTTTGAAGCAGATAACGGAATGGATTTCACGATCGACATAGAAGACAAAGAGCCTGGAGATAAGATCACTGTAAAAGGAAGTGATAAAAGTTCAGATAAGTTCAAACGTGTAGAGATATACGAAGAGAAATAAAAAAATAAAGACGCCAAAAACCTGATTTTTAAGGCTTTGGCGTCTTTTTTAGTGATGCTGTCGTCATATAGGAGAGCTGACTAAATAAAAAATGACCCGACGTGGTTCTCTTTGATAAGAGACGCGCCAGGTACTGCTGCTGTTACAATATAAGTGGACTAGACGGGAGTCGAACCCGTGTCCAAAAGCTCGTCCGCTGTCCTTCTACTATCATAGTAAACTGTTTCGGGTTGCCCCATTTTCCTCATCAGACCATCAGTTTACGAACAACCTGAATCGGTAGCTTCATGTTACGCCCACAATCTCAAAGCTTTGAATGTGTCGTTTCCTGCCAGAATGGCGCCAGATTCCAGATGAGCAGGTGCATCTGGGCTGACGGCTGCAGCACTTAGGCTGCTGCTAATTCGTAATCGTTGTTAGCGTTTACTTTTAAGTTTGAGGTTTAACGCACCATCCCGCGGATAGCTTCTCCAGTTTCAAAACCCCTGTCGAAACCTTTACTAGCCCATATTCAATTTATAAAACACAGATGTGCTCTAGTATTATATCGGATTGCAAGGAGAATTTCAATATTGTTCCACGAAATAGTTGCCAAAAATCGCCAAAGGTGGTAAAAACTATATCTGGTCATCATATGCTTATATAGAGCAAATGTTCAAAAAATATGATATTATAGTTTCGAATATATATCAAAATTATCATATGAAGATAGGGAGGATCTACCATGAACAGATTATTATCAGTAAAGACCATCGTTGCAACAGCGATCGGCGCAGCATTATTCTTTGTATTGGGCAGATTTGTAGCAATTCCAAGTCCTGTTCCGAATACTAATATTTCAGTTCAGTACGGCGTTCTTGCTTTCATTGCAGGAGTGTTCGGACCTATAGCAGGTGTTCTTGCAGGACTTATAGGTCACTTTTTCATCGACTTTAGCTACGGCTGGGGCGTTTGGTGGAGCTGGGTTATAGCTTCAGGTTTCTTTGGCCTTATTATGGGTGTTATCTCATTTTTCCTCAAACTCGATGAAGGTGAGTTCAATATTAAGGGTGTCGTACTCTTTAATGTAAGTCAGGCTGTATCACATATCATAGCATGGGTAGTTATAGCTCCTACTCTTGATATACTCATATATGCTGAGCCTGCCAACAAGGTATTCCTTCAGGGCGTAACAGGTGCGATCATCAATATCATTACAACTGCTATTGTAGGAACACTTCTTTGCATTGCATATTCAACTGCAATTCCTAAGAAGGGTAGTCTTAAGGAAGAAGATTAATCTTTTATATGTCAGAAACAATTATAGAGTTTAAAAATTTTGGATTTCAGTACAAAGCTCAGGCAAAGCCTACTCTTTATGATATAGACTTTGCCGTATCCAAGGGTGAGAAAGTACTGATAGCAGGTCCGTCAGGATGTGGCAAGAGTACGCTTGTACACTGCATCAACGGACTTATACCATTTTCATACAAAGGGGATATGACAGGAAGCGCTACCATAAATGGTAAGGAGATCCGAAAGCTCAGCCTTTTCAAGATAGCGCGCACTGTAGGAACTGTCCTTCAGGACAGCGATTCCCAGTTTGTTGGTATGACTGTGGCAGAGGATATAGCATTTGCACTTGAAAATGACTGTATCCCGCAAAAAGAGATGAAGGATCGTGTGCAGAAAGTCGCTGATATGGTCAATATCGGCGACTTTATGTCGCATGCACCGTCGGAAGTATCCGGAGGACAGAAGCAGCGTGTATCCCTTGCAGGAGTCATGGTAGATGATGTTGATGTCCTTCTTTTTGACGAGCCTCTTGCCAATCTGGATCCGGCTACAGGCAAGCAGGCCATAGAACTTATAGATGAGATTCAGAAAAAGACAGGTGCGGCTGTGATAATAGTAGAGCATAGAGTAGAAGATGTGCTCCACCGCTATGTTGACCGTGTAGTACTCATGAACGAAGGACGCATAGTAACAGATACAACGCCTGATAAGCTCCTGGCAGGTCACTTTTTAAGAGACTGCGGTGTCAGAGAACCTCTGTATGTGACTGCTTTGGAATACGCCGGAGTATCAGCATCTGAAGACAAGCACCCCTGGAATCTTGAATCTATGGTGATAGATGCTAAGGATACAGAGCTTGTAAGAAGGTGGTACAAGGACACGCCTCTTGCTGTGGATAACAGGGATAGAGATGTCCTTATGTCAGTCAAGGATATTACTTTTTCTTATGAGAAGAATAAAAAGACTGTACTTGATAATATCAGTCTTGATATATATAAGGGCGAGATGCTTGCAATAGTCGGAACCAACGGCGCAGGCAAGACCACTTTTTCCAAGGTTGTATGCGGATTTGAAAAGCCTGCATCAGGCAGTATCACTTTTGGTGGGCAGGACTTCCTTCCAAAGAGTATCAAGGAAAGAGCTGATCATGTCGGATATGTACTTCAGAATCCTAACCAGATGATCTCACAGGTCATGATCTATGATGAAGTTGCTTTCGGTCTTAGAAATCGCAAGGTGCCGGAGGATGAGATACAAAAGAAAGTGGAAGAGGCGCTTAAAGTCTGCGGTCTTTGGAAGATGCGTAACTGGCCTGTTTCGGCTCTTAGCTTCGGCCAGAAGAAGCGTGTTACTATAGCAGCTATCTTGTCTATGGGGCCTGAGATGATAATCCTTGATGAGCCCACAGCAGGTCAGGATTATAGGCATTATACGGATATCATGGAGTTTCTTAAAAAACTTAGAGACTCCGGTATCACTATCGTGATGATAACTCATGATATGCATCTGATGCTTGAGTATGCAGACAGGGCGGTTGTCTTTTCACAAGGAAGGATAATTGCTGATGACAGACCGGCAAAGATCCTTACGGATAGAGAGATAGTAGACAAGGCGAGCCTTAAGGAGACATCTCTTTACAATCTTGCCTTAAAATGCGGGATAGAAGATGGTACGTCTTTTGTCCAGAGATTTATCGATTATGAGAGGAATGAAGTAAGGTCTCATGACTAATTTATTTAATTATATTGACAGACCATCAAGGATACACAATCTCACGGGCGCGACCAAGCTTATATGCCTTCTTTTGTGGAGCTTTGCGGCAATGGGAACATATGATACGAGATTTCTGGCCCTTCTTTCTATAGGTGGGGTAGTGCTCTTTTATATAGGTCATATCCATCTTAAGGATGTGTCATTTATGCTGGGATTCACTATGGTATTTCTGGTACTTAATACCATACTTGTGTACCTCTTCTCCCCGCATCATGGCACGGAGATCTATGGTACGACTACATATCTGTTTGGGATGAGCGGACATTTCGGACTTACGGCAGAGCAGCTGTTCTATCATCTTAACTACTGGCTTAAGTATACGGCTACGATACCGATCATACTTCTGTTTGTATGCACCACTAACCCTAGCGAATTCGCTGCTTCTCTTAACAGGATAGGGGTTAGCTATTCTATATCGTATTCGGTGTCGCTGGCGCTTCGCTATATTCCTGATATTCAGCGCCAGTACGATGAGATCAGCAAGGCAAGCCAGGCAAGGGGCGTTGAGATGAGCAAGAAGGCTTCTATAATTAAGAGACTTCAGTCAGCATCTGCAATCCTCATACCGCTGGTCCTTACCAGTATCGACAGGATCGAGGGTATCACCAATGCTATGGAACTTCGCGGCTTTGGCAAAAACAAAAAGCGCACCTGGTATATGGGCAAAAAATTCAAAGCAGCCGATTATGTAAGTATGATAGTGTGCGCAGGTCTTCTGGTGATCTCTATCATGCTCAACATTCATAACGGCGGACGCTTTTATAATCCGTTTAAATGATCATATATTTTGAATCACAGATTCAAAAATACAGTAGTAGAGTAGGTTGAGATCGACTTTGGTGAAGGCTCTATTATTTACAGAATCGTTGAATTACGAAACATGCAGTAAATATGTGTTTCTGATTTATACGTTCAAGAAATCATGATTGATTGAAGAAGGAAGGTTCTATGGATAACAGTTATATTTATGAAATTAAAGAAGCAATTACACATGGCGGTGTGTTTCATTCGGATGATGTATTTTCTACAGCTTTTCTGCAGATTCTAAATCCCGAGCTTAAGGTTAAGAGACTTATGCAGGTTCCGGAAGATTTCGACGGACTTGTTTATGATATAGGACTTGGAAGGTTCGATCATCATCAAAAAGACAGGAAGGTAAGGAAGAATGGAATCCCTTATGCGGCTTTCGGACTTCTGTTCGAGGAGTTTGGAACACTGGTAATGTCTGAGGAAGATGCCAAGGAGTTCGATGAGACTTTCATCCAGCCGATCGATAAGTCTGACAACACAGGTTCATTTTGGATGATATGCGATATCATAAGTGACTTCAATCCTGACTGGATCGGGAATCAGGACAGGGACGAGGCTTTCTGGAGAGCTGTTGCTGTTGCCAAGGAGATCCTTGTTAATAAGTTCAGGCAGATCAATGCTAATCGTAAGGCTTATTATATGGTTAAGGAAGAAGTGGACGCCTGCACAGGGCCTGTTCTTGAGCTTTCCAAGACTATCCCGTGGCAGGATGCTGTCAAGGGAACAGATATTCTGTATGTGATCTATGAATCTGAACGTGGTGGTTACAATGTTCAGACTGTTAGGGTTGATGGAGAAGAGAGAGAGAAGAAGCCATTCCCTGAGAGTTGGAGAGGTAAGCCGGCTGACTTCCTTCAGAAAGTTACGGGTGTTAGCGGCATAACATTCTGTCACAACTCCGGATTCCTGTGTGCCTGCAAGACCATAGATGACGCCAGAGCCATAGCCAAGCTCGCAGTCGAAGCCTGATAAAAGTGCGAAATTTACATTGTGTCTTAAAAAAGCAAAATATTTTAACAATAAGTAAAATAATGATTGTTTTTTGCAATATCAGCTAGTAAGATTAATTGAGGTATCAATTCTATACACAAGCTACTATTTTTGCGGTTCGATAGCTTTGGAGGTTTTGGGGAGTACATAGAACACGGCGGACAGAATATAGATCATTGCCATGCTTTTTAATCGTTTTAATAACTTCATGAGCATGATAGATGGATCTTTTCATTCTGCCAGGGGTTCACATGTTTGAGCGAAGCGAGTTTGAACCCCAGAATGAAAAGATCCGGCTAGCGTGCCATGAAGTTTAAAACGATTAACAGCATGGCAATGATCTATATTCTGTCCGCCGTGGTCTATGTACTCCCCAAAACCTCCGAACCTTCCAACCTGCCCAAATCTAGGAGCTTGCGTTCTATATAAGAGGGAGAAGATATGAATCACATCATTGTTAATGGCAAGGTAAGCAAGGGAACAATCAACAAGAATATATACGGGCAGTTCACAGAGCACCTTGGACGCTGCGTATATGAAGGTATATATGTTAAGGATGAAGATAATATACCTAATGTCAATGGTATTAGAAGCGATGTACTTGGAGCGCTTAAGAATATCGAGGTGCCGCTGGTGCGTTGGCCCGGTGGATGTTTTGCTGATACTTATCACTGGAAGGACGGAATCGGTTCCAAGAAGGATAGGAAGACTATCGTTAATACCAACTGGGGCGGTGTAACAGAGGACAACTCTTTTGGAACACATGAATTCATGGAGTTTGCAAGTCAGCTTGGCTGCGATGTATATCTGTCAGGCAATGTAGGAAGCGGCACTGTTCAGGAGCTTTCTGACTGGATAGAATACTGCAACATGGGCGGAATATCTCCTATGGCCAACCTAAGGCGTGAGAACGGACGTGAAGAGCCCTGGAATGTCAGATACTGGGGGATAGGCAATGAAGCCTGGGGATGCGGCGGCAATATGTCAGCTGAGTACTACTCTGATGAAGCCAGGAAGTTTGCTACCTATATGAGAAATTATGACAATGAGCATCCTATCTATAAGATTGCTTCCGGCAGTAACGGCGCTGACTACAACTGGACCAAGACTGTATGTGAACGTGCAGGTCATATGATCGATGCGATCACATTCCATTACTATACAGTGACCTATGATTGGAACAATAAGGGCAAGGCTACAGGATTCACCAAGGATGAGTATTATCGTCTTCTTCACAATACTCTTAATATAGAAAATATGATCAATAATCATAGTAATATCATCAAACAGTATGAGACCAAGGATCATAAGATAGGTCTTATCATTGATGAATGGGGAACATGGTTTGATGTAGAAGACGGAACCAATCCGGGATTTTTATATCAGCAGAACTCTATCAGGGATGCTGTTCTTGCAGGTATCAATCTTAATATATTCAATAATCACTGCGATACTGTTGTGATGACCAATATCGCACAGATGATCAATGTACTTCAGGCTATGATCCTTACAGATGGTGACAAGATGGTTCTGACACCAACATATCATGTATATGATCTGTATAAAAAACATATGAATGCTAATCATCTCGAAAGTTATGTGGATGCAGATATATTAAATGATCAGGAAGAACTCAAGGTTCCACGTCTCAATGTTTCTGCAAGCTGCAAAGATGGTAAGGCACTTGTTACAGTTGTCAATCTGTCAGAAAGTGAGATGGCAGATGTTGATGTTATCCTGTCAGGACTTAAAGCAAGCTCTGTATCCGGAAGATGTGTAACAGGCGATATGGGAGATTATAATTCATTCGAAAAACCTGATGTTGTAGGCATAAGATCTATTGATGCAGCTGTAGCAGAAGATGGATGCAGCTTTAAAGCATCTCTTCCAAAGAACAGTGTATGTGCGTTTGAGGTAGTTCTTAAATGAATAAATGTAAGAGATGCTTCCTGTACGAGATTGCCGGCAAGGAGGATGTCTATGCTCACGTGTTAAGAACACGTGAGCTTCTTGCTGCTAAGGACAAGGCATCTGATGCTGTATATGATAAAAGACTTGCTAGCTGCCGTGAGTGCGATAGCCTTCTTGAGGCTACATGTCTTAAATGCGGCTGCTATGTAGAGATAAGAGCTCTAAAAAAAGATGCGACCTGTCCTTTGAAGAGGTGGTGAAGTTTTGTTTTAGCTGTTCTGCGTCTATTTAGTACTTGAAGCGCCTATAGGATTAGCTTAAAATATAGTTGTATAGTCGTTGTTTTATTGTTTTGTGATCTGTGATCCGATACCTGTGGAGATTGCCTATGTCTGACAAACTCAAAATGTCTGTATCAGGTGCGCTTAAGAATAAAAGCGGTATGAAGGTTGTCTATGTAACCTTTGAGGATGAAGGCCGAAGAGCTGAAGGAGAGCTTCCCGAGTGCAGGATCACTAGAAACAGCGGTTTTACCAAACAGGAGATTGAAGCTTTGCAGCAGTATATGGCTGGTCAGAAAGACACCATTATGAAGATGGCGCAATCCGTCAATCCGATGAAAGCTTTTCTGTCCGGGGGAGACAAAAGTTTATAATACCTTTTCTATAGTGACTTTGGATTTTGTCTGATCCGGATGTAATTCACCATTCAATTGTAAATTAATAACAATGGGGAGGTACTTATGGCAAAGAATAATATGCTGGCAATGGTACTAGCTGGAGGCAGAGGTAGTCGTCTTAAAGACCTTACCAACAAAGTTGCAAAACCGGCAGTTGCTTTTGGTGGAAAATACAAGATCATTGATTTTCCGCTTAGTAACTGTGCTAACAGCGGAATAGACATCGTTGGAGTTCTGACTCAGTATGAATCAATTCTTCTTAATAGTTATGCAGGCGCCGGAAGGATCTGGGGTCTGGATAGCAAGGACAGTGGTGTCTTTATCCTGCCTCCTCGTGAGAAGGCTGATAGTGGCCTTAATGTTTACAGAGGGACTGCAGATGCTATCTCTCAGAATATCGATTTCATAGATTCTTATGAACCTGAATATCTTCTTATACTTTCAGGTGATCACATTTACAAGATGAATTATGACAAGATGCTGGACGCTCATATTGCTAACAAGGCAGATGCTACGATCGCAGTTATCGAGGTTCCCAAGAAGGAAGCCAGCAGATTCGGTATCATGAATACTGCCAATGACGGCCGTATCGTAGAATTCGAAGAAAAGCCTGCTCATCCTAAGAGCAATCTTGCTTCTATGGGTATATATATCTTTTCCTGGAAGCAGCTTCGTAAGATGCTTGTTGCTGATATGAACAGCAAGACTTCCAATCATGACTTTGGTAAGGATATAATCCCTACTATGCTTAATGATGGTAAGGCTCTGTATGCTTATAAATTCAAGGGTTACTGGAAGGATGTAGGAACTATCGATTCCTTATGGGAAGCTAATATGGATCTTCTTGAAGAGGGTAGTGAGCTTAATCTTGGTGATAATTCCTGGAAGATCTATACAGAAGATGCAACTGAACTTCCTCAGTTTATAGGCGAGGATGCAGAGGTTAAGTGCGCTTATATCACTCAGGGTGTTCAGGTTCATGGTAAGGTTGAGCATTCAGTTCTTTTTACAAGTAGTATTGTAGGTAAGGATGCCAAAGTCAAGGATAGTGTCCTTATGACAGGTGCAGTAGTCGGAGAGGGAGCTAAGGTTACAAGAGCTCTTGTGGCTGATGGTGTAACTATAGGCGACGGCGCAGTTGTAGGCAGCGCTAAGAGTGATAATATCTTGCTTGTAGCTCACGATATCGAGGAAGGAGGCAAATATTATGGCTAATGCATTCGGAATAATCGCACCTGCCGGAACATATATGAGAGTAGAGGGATTGCAGGATTTTAGGCCTATAAGCGCATTCTCTTTTCTCGGAAGATATCGTATAGTAGACTTCCCGGTATCCAATCTGTCCAACAGTGGGATAGAGCGTATACAGCTTTTTGTTAATAATGAAAATCCCAGATCACTTGCAGAGCATGTTGGAACGGGACGTATCTACAATATCAACTCCAAGAGGGGACTTCTGCAGATGATGTTCAGCCATGAAAGTGCGCTGAGCGATATCTACAATACAGATGTTAAGGCTTATCTTGAGAATCTTCCTTCAATAGAGCGCTGTCATCAGAAGTATGTCATCATAACTCCCAGCTATATGGTTTTCAAGCAGGACTATGATAAGCTTCTTGATGAGCATATAAATTCCAAGGCTGATATAACTCTTTTATATCACAAGGTTAATAATGCAGATACTTCGTATCGTAACTGCTATACACTTGAGCTCAACAGGCAGAAGGGATTTAAGTCCATGCGTATCAACACAGGTACAGTGGCTGATCGCAATATCTTCATGGATACCTATGTAATGCACAAGGATCTGTTCATAGAGCTTCTTAAGAAGGCCAAAAAGCTGTCCGCTATATCAAGACTTACCAATATCATCCATGCTGAGAGTGAGAATCTTGATATAAGAGGCGTACAGCATAAGGGATATTTTGCAGCAATCACGGATTTCAGAGCATACTATGAAGCTAATATGGAACTTCTGAATCTGGACTATGCTGAGAGTCTTTTCTCTAATGACTGGCCTATATACACTCATACTACGGACTCGTGCCCTGTTCAGTACACTTCATCTGCTTCCGTCAAAAAGACGATGGTTGCTAACGGCTGCGTCATCGAGGGCAATGTAGAGAACTCCGTAATCGGAAGAGGCGTTGAGATAAAGAAGGGTGCTATCGTCAGAAACTGCATCATAATGGGCCATGTGATCATCGAGGAAGGTGTTCGTATCGAGAACATGGTAGTCGACAAGTGGGCGAGGATCACTGCTAAGCAGAACATAGTCTGCCCCGAAGATGAACCCGGCTACATCCGAAGGATGGATATAATCTGAGTTTTACGGGAGGTGTTGCAGCCTCCCGTTTTTAAGTCGCATACGCACATCTGCAAGGAGGTTGCGACATTATTACTAAAGTGAAGCGACAAGTAAATTTTTTGTGCAGGGGAGCCGATATAAAGACTGAAATATATAGGTGCATTCATGGATGACCGCACTGATATCCAAATGGCTATTCGCAACACGTTCAGGGAAGAACCCGCCGCAGGAAGCGGCGTATGTGATACCAGGAAAAGAGGTTTTTATGCTTAGATCTTTATACTCGGCGGTCTCAGGACTTAATATCCATCAGACACAGATGGACGTTATCGGCAATAATATTGCCAATGTCAATACCAACGGCTACAAGTCGAAGGCTACCAATTTTTCTGATATTCTCTATCAGAGTAAACAAAGAGCATCCGGCCCTTCAGAAGCAACCGGCTCTATCAATCCTATTCAGATAGGTCTTGGCGGTAGAGTGGCCGCTGTAGACACCAATATTACCAAGCAGGGTTCTGCTCTTACAACTTCAGCCCCTTTTAACATGATGATCAATGGAGATGCATTCTTTGTAGTAACTGATGGTACCAATCAGTACTATACAAGAGATGGTGACTTCTTCGTTGATGGTGAGATCAATGAGATAGGCAATCCTGAGGATGATGAAGGTTATCTTGTAACATCATCTCTGGGCTATTATGTCCTTGGCTGGGAATCTGCTGACGGAGCTACAGTCAATACAGACGGCGCTCTTGACAGGATCATGCTCATGGGTCCTGATGTCGAGGATTCACCCGGCGAGCCCACCACATATATAACTGTTACAGGCAATGTTGATAAGATGGATCCTTCTATCTATACCAATGAAGGTCACGGTGTATCGGCAGGAGCGCTTATCCCCGGCGAAGAGGGCTTTGAGTCCTATAATATTAACTTCTCTATCACTGATGCAGGTGATGACGATGATACAACATACCTTATGACTCTTACCGGAGTTACAGATTCTACAGGCAAAAGCGTTGACTTCGAAGAGCAGGAGATCGAGCTTACTTACAGCCCTGCAGACGGCAAGCTGACAAGTGCAGAAACTGCCAATATTAATGTTGGCGGCGTAGGTATTACGGTAGATATAAGCAGAACTACCAATTACAATACAAGCGGAACCACAACGCTTAGGACATCCAGAGGCGATGCAGAAGGCAATGGCGAAGGTCAGGAAGATGGCAAGATGTCCGGAATTGCTATTCAAAGAGACGGCAGGATATACGCCAAGTATACCAATGGCGATACAAGACTTCTGGCACAGATGGCTACAGCTACCTTCATGAATGCAACAGGTCTTGTCAATGAAGGAGACAATCTCTACTCAGCATCCAATGCTTCCGGAGATCCTGATATAGCTCCCGTTACAGAAAGCGGCGGCTCTATATCCACAGGAGTTCTTGAAGCAAGTAACGTAGACCTGTCAGACGAGTTCACAAGGATGATAACAGCTCAGCGTGCCTTCCAGGCCAACAGCCGTGTCATCACAACATCAGATACCATGCTAAGTGAGCTTAGAAACCTTAAGTCAACTTAGAAACAATGATATATGATCATCTTTATTATGATATTTGTAAAGCACACCAGACAGATTTTAATCTTGCTGATGTGCTTTTTTATTGGGTATAATGGTTCCTGGGGACGGAGGAGAAATCATTTTGATAATAATATATTGGGAGGAATGTTAAATGGCTGGACAGATCACGCACATGGAGATTGCGTACAAACTTATAGACAGATTGGGGATCGATGAGGGTAAGGAAGAGTTCATTCTTGGTTCAGTAGCCCCGGATTCGGTCCATTTTGACGATGACTATCTTAGTAAGAAGGTACATTCGCACCTATTCGAAAACTGCGGGCCCTGGGGAGATACGCAGAACTACGACAACTGGATCTTAAATATCAAGGCCTTTTGGTACAGATATGTAGTAATGCAAGAGAATCAAGATCTAAAGGCTTTCTACATCGGGATAGTCGTACACTGCCTCACGGATTATTGGAACGACCTGTCAATATGGCGCGCTCTGCAAAAAAAGATGATGCCGCCCCTTAATTTAGACCAGTTCAAGGAAGGCTATTCACCCGAATATATAAAGATAGACAGATGGCTGTATCAGAACATTGATGATGCAGATGAGATCATGAAGCTTCTTGAAAACTCACATGAAACAGATTGCGAAGACTATGTGAAAGCTACTTGCATTGCCAGGATGAAAAGACATCTCATAGATGTGCAGTACAACCTCCCTGATCCTATTGACGTATCCAACCATAAATTTTACACAGAAGATTTGATGCGACAGTTTGTAAGCGAAGTCCCGGATAAGGTGTATCAGCAGATAAAAGAATTTGGTAATACCCCTGTAAAACAGATGCGTCTTATAAATGATGATTTCGTGGGACACATAGACAGGCTCCGCCACGCCTGCAGAGGAATACTTGTGCAAGACGGAAAAATCCTTCTGTGTCACGAGCCAGGGAGTGGATTGTATATAATCCCCGGCGGTGGAGTAGAAGGGCATGAGAACTACGCTGATTGCTGCGAACGCGAGATGCTGGAAGAGACAGGCTGCAAGACAAGGGCTGTAAAAGAATATCTTGATATTGAAGAGCTCTTTGATGTCTGGAGGCACATAAACCACTATTATATATGCGAACTTGTGGAAGATACAAAAGTTCAGCATCTTACAGAAGCTGAGAAGCTTGCAGGATACACCAATGCCTGGGTGCCAATTGGGGAGGCGTTTGATATATTTGGAAAATATGAAGATTATCACTATAAAGATATAGCAGTGTACGGCCTATACAAGCGCGAATACGCAGCACTTAAGGAATATAAAAGTGCTATTACTTTTTAGAAACTCAAAATTCCTACTTGTACGATGCAATACCTTTGGTGATACTACACTGTACAAGTGAGAATTTAGAATTAGAAGAAAATAAATATATTACTGATGTTTTTTGCGGTAGGGTAAAACGACTTGATTAATTTACCACATTGCAGTAGATGGGTATTGTAACTATAATTGGTAATAAGCTTGAAGTACAGAATAAAGGAGATGAAGAGTCATCATGGCACTTTCAAAGAAGAGAATAGTAGTAAAAGTTGGAACATCCACCATCACCAACGATAAAGGCGATATTAACATAAGACAACTGGATCACCTGTGCAGAGCACTCTCTGCAGTAGAGAACATGGGATATGATCTTGTCCTTGTAAGCTCAGGAGCTATAGCAGTAGGTGCCGGCAAAATGCGCCTTGCACAAAAGCCCAAGGATCTTGGTCTAAAACAGGCAGCGGCAGCAGTCGGACAGCTGGAACTCATGCATCTGTATGACAAACTCTTTGGAGAGTACGGAAGACTTGTAGGCCAGATACTTCTTAGTAATGAAGACGTACAAAATCCCGAAAGAAGAGAGAATCTTACCAATACACTAAACGCACTTTTGGAAAATCACATAATCCCCATCATTAATGAAAATGACTCCATAAGCCATGCCGAGATCGAGTCTGATAAGAAACTCTTCTCTGATAATGATATGCTCTCTGCGGTAGTTGCAGTATTCTGCGAAGCTGCAAAGCTCATAATCCTTTCAGACATAGACGGCCTCTACGACTCCAACCCAAAGACCAACCCCAACGCCAAGCTCATCAGCAGAGTAGAAAATATCGACGATGAACTTCGCAACAAAGCTGGCGACTCAGGTTCTAACAGAGGCACAGGCGGCATGATCACCAAAATGGATGCAGCCCAGCTGGCTACCAGCCGAGGCATCGATGTCCTTGTAATCAATGGCCAAAGACCAGAGCAGATCTATGACATCCTGGACAAGAAAGTCGTAGGAACTCTTTTTGTCGGTAAAAAGAACTGAGTAGATTGGCATTCGTCATAGTCAAGTGTTCACCCACAGGCGGAGTGGTATCTTCAAAGGCTTTGCGAGGTGGGATATTGCTTCGGACAGGCAGAATAATGATCATTGCCGCGCTTTTTAATTGTTTTATAAAATTCAGGAGCGTGATAGATGGAGATTTATATTCATCTCAGGGTCCGCATGTCTGAGCGAAGCGAGTTTCGGACCCTTGAATATAAATCTCCAGATATCATGCCCTGAATTTATAAAACAATTAAAGCGCGGCAATGATCATTATTCTGCCTGCCCGAAGCCATATCCCCCCGCAAAGCCTTTGAAGATACCGCTCCGCCGTCCGGGATACATGCACAAAAATACAGCCGGGAGTTGGATGAAAATCCAGCTTCCCGGCTGTTTATTTCGTTTCTGACTGGCAGTACCATGAACGATCACATTGTAGGACGCTCTGTGTACTTGTCATAGATCTCTGCAAGGTATGTCTTGACCATCTCGATATTGGCCATCTTGCGAAGATTCTCATTGCCCATTCCTACAGCGATCTCATCTGCAAGAAGAAGCATATTATAAATGCTAAGCTTGAATTCATCTCTAGTCATCTTGTCGATCTCAAGACTTATAAGAGGAGCACCAAGCTTCATAGTGATATTATCATCAGAGATACCGGTCTCCATAACCTTAGTCTCAGGACTGAAGTTAACATAGATGATAAGAGCTTCTTTTTCGTGCTTTTTAAGAGTGATAGGTGTCTGATGGCTCATCTCAAGCCATTCATAATAATCAGCAACATCGGGATTCAGAAGATATTCTGTGAGCTCCTCTCTGTGCTTCTCAACATACTGAAGATAGCTGCTGGCATTAGGCCCTGTATAGTTGAAATCTACCTTGAGACCATTGTCTGTCTGAACCAGTCTGCACTTTTCAGCTACTTCCTTGATCTTGAATGAAGAAGTATCATTACCTACCTGTTTGAAGGACCCTGAGTCCATAACCTGTTTAAATTCCATTAGTATTACTCCTGCTTTCTAAATGCTTCAACCATAATAGTGCGTCAAATACGTCGCCGCATAAAGTATAGCATAAACGATTCTAAAATGGTATACTTAAAAGAAAACTAAGCAGGAGTGGTCATTACTTATCCTGCGTTTATCCCAAAAATTTTTTAAGGGGTCAGGGAGAATATGTCAGCTTCAAATTCCAGTGTTAGAAAGACTAAATCAAGGGAAGGCAGTAGTAAGCAGAGGACTTCATCAAGAAGTAAGTCCCAAGGAACCAAGAGTTTAAAAGGTGGCAGTAACAGATCTACTTCCAAAAGTGTTTCCCGAGATAACTACATAGATGCCAGGATGTATGACGAGCAGGATGATCTTGGATATGCATTAAAAAGTGAGATAACGGCAATTGTCCTTATAGCTGCGGCAATTGCTCTTTTCCTGTGCAACTTTGGGCTTCTGGGTGCTTTTGGCAACTTTTTGAGTGAGATAATGTTCGGACTTTTTGGACTTCTTGCTTTTGTTATGCCACTTATAGTAGGTGGAATGGTAGTGTTCTATATATCCAACCACGGGAGCATTCCGGCAGTTCGCAAGATTCTGTCCTGTATAGGTCTTACTTTTATCATGGGCATAGTTTTTGAACTGGTTTCGGGCAGGACATCTGCCTTGGAATTCGTTATCTCGGATATATATCAAAGTGCTGCTATAGGACACAACGGCGGCGGAGTGTTGTTCGGCTCTATCGCTTATCTTCTCGATCACACTTTTTCACTTATAGGAACTGTGCTGATCCTTATAGTTGCAGCATCTATCTGCCTTGTGGTCCTTACAGAGAAGTCCCTTATAAGGGGCGTAAGGAAGGGAACTCATATGCTCAAAGAAAGGGCTTATGAGGATGCGGCTGCCTATTCTGAGCAGGTCCGCGTAAGAAGGATGCGTTTAGAAGAAAGAAGAGAGGCTCAGAGAAGGGAAAAAGAGCTCCTCCTTCAGCAAAAAGAGGATGAGAAGATTCTCAGGATGGATCACTATGTATCAGGAGTAGATACCAATACTGACCTGAGGGCGAGCGGTGATTTTGAGGATTCAGGCACTATGTCTGATGATGATGGCTATCTTGATGAGCCTGAATACGATCAGGAAGAAGAGATCATGGAAGAGCCAAAACCTGAACCAAGGATCCATACTTCCTTCTATGTTCCGGACAATTCGGAAGTGCATGATGATATACATGAGATTACATTCAATACCTCTTATGAAGAACAGGCAGATGCCGGGTATAGAGTCAGCGCCAGTGATAATAGATCAGAGGATACTCAGACTTATAAAGCAGGCTTTAATGAGGATGATAAGGCTGACAGTACGCTGGATGCAGGTGATGCCGGTATAGAGAGTAGCGGAAGTGATGCACCTTCGTCCCAGACCAGAAATGAGATCTATGCAGGCACTGACCTTAAGTTTGAGCAGATGCAGACTGTGGTTGAACCTGATGGACAGCACAGATTTACCGGCAAGCTCAAGGCGCACCTTCCGGAAGATGATAGTTCTGAATCTTCTCAGGATGATATATTGATCCATGCAGGCGGTAGGGATTATGGTAACGGAATATCAGAAGAAGGTTATGGAATCCATGCCCAGGATCATGTATCTGCATCCAGATCTACTCAGAAGATTGATTCTATGGCAAAAGAACCTTCATATATGCCGGGAGAGATAAGCTATTCTAATGGAGCAGCTCCTTCAGCAGCATCCGGAAGCCGAAATGAGATGGCAAGACCTGCTTTTGAAGGAACAGGATCAGACACAAGTCTTGGCAGTAAGACAGCACAGACTGCCACAGCAAGTGTAGCTAAACCGCCAAAGAAGTACAAGTTCCCGCCTACCAGCCTTCTTAAACCCGGAATGGGCAATAAGAATGCAGATTCTGCCAAGGTATTAAAACAGACAGCAGCCAAGCTTGAAAAGACACTTAAGACCTTCGGAGTTAACGTTACTATCACAGATATAAGCCAGGGACCTACTGTTACAAGATATGAGCTTCAGCCTGAAGTTGGAGTCAAGGTATCCAAGATCGTCAATCTGCAGGATGATATCAAGCTCAACCTTGCAGCAACTGATATAAGGATAGAAGCCCCTATCCCCGGCAAGGCAGCTGTAGGTATCGAAGTTCCTAATAAGGAAAATGTCACAGTGTCTCTAAGAGAGCTTCTTGAATCAAGAGAGTTCAAGGAATCCAAGGCAGATCTTTCATTTGCAGTCGGCAAGGATATAGGTGGCAAGACGATAGTTACTGATATAGCCAAGATGCCTCATGTGCTTATAGCCGGCGCGACGGGATCAGGTAAGTCTGTATGTATCAATACGATGATACTGTCTATAATCTATAAGGCTAAGCCTGAAGATGTAAGACTTATCATGATCGATCCTAAGGTCGTAGAGCTGTCTGTGTACAATGGTATTCCTCATCTTCTCATACCTGTTGTCACAGATCCCAAGAAAGCTGCTGCGGCTCTTAACTGGGCTGTTGCAGAGATGACCAGAAGATATAAGTATTTTGCAGAGGCAGAGGTTAGAGATCTTAAAGGTTACAACGAATATGTAGAAGCTCATATGGCAGAGAATGAAAGCCTTAAGAAGCTTCCTAAGATCGTCATCATAGTAGATGAGCTTGCAGACCTTATGATGGTATCTGCCAATGAAGTAGAAGAAGCAATCTGCCGTCTGGCTCAGCTTGCAAGAGCCTGCGGAATACACCTTGTTATCGCAACTCAGCGTCCTTCTGTTGATGTCATCACCGGACTTATCAAGGCCAACATGCCCAGCAGGATCGCATTTGCTGTTTCCAGTGGTACAGACAGCCGTACTATCCTTGATATGGTCGGTGCAGAGAAGCTGCTTGGTAAGGGTGATATGCTCTTTTATCCGCAGAGTGTCAGCAAACCGGTAAGACTTCAGGGCGCATTTGTTTCTGATTCTGAGATCAGCCAGGTTACAGATTATATCAAAGCTGATTCGCAGGATGATACTTATGATATAGAGATACAGGAAGCTGTTCAGAAGATGGAAGGACAGTCCGGTTCATCATCTGCGGACGGATCTGCATCAGGTGGTCCTGACAGAGATGAGTATTTTGCAGATGCCGGAAGGTTTATCATTGATAAGGAAAAAGCTTCTATTGGTAATCTCCAAAGAGTATTTAAAATAGGCTTTAACCGTGCTGCACGTATTATGGATCAGCTCTGCGAAGCTGGCGTAGTCGGTGAGGAAGAGGGTACTAAGCCAAGGAAGGTACTTATGTCCAAGGATGAATTCGAGTCTCTTCTAAACGGATCAAAATAAGCGGGAATATATAGTCATAAACAGGGCCTGATGGTCAGAGTTTTTTTCCATAATAATACTAGACTTAATGGTTAGAGAAAACTGATCGCAAAAAATAAATGATCAGGAAATGAAATATGTGATTGATTACCTGAAGGATATGACATATATTTATAGACAGCCGGGACTTAAAATTTAAGTCAAAAGCTATATGAAGGAGGAGATTTATGAAAACAGACATCGAGATCGCACAGGAGGCGGTTAAACTGCCGATCAAGGAAATTGCAGCAAAAGTAGGAATGACAGAAGATGATATTGAACCTTATGGCAAATATAAGGCCAAGATCACTGAAGAATTCCTTCAGAGTCTTAAGAACAAGCCTGCCGGCAAGCTGGTACTTGTTACTGCTATCAATCCTACACCTGCCGGAGAGGGTAAGACCACAACCAGCATAGGACTTGCTGACGCTCTTAACAGGATCGGAGTAAAGACAGTTGCAGCTCTTCGTGAGCCATCACTTGGACCGTGTTTCGGAATCAAAGGCGGAGCAGCAGGCGGCGGATATGCACAGTGCGTTCCCATGGAAGATATCAATCTTCACTTCACAGGAGATTTTCATGCAATTACAACTGCTAACAATCTCCTTGCTGCCCTTCTTGATAATCATATTCAGCAGGGCAATGAACTTGGAATAGACACAAGACAGATCGTATGGAAGAGATGTCTTGATCTTAACGACAGAACCCTTCGTAATGTTGTTGTAGGTCTTGGTGCTAAGGCTGACGGTTTTGTAAGAGAAGACCATTTTGCTATCACAGTTGCTACTGAAGTCATGGCAGCATTCTGTCTTGCTAATGATATAAGTGATCTTAAAGATAGACTTGGCCGTATCATTGTGGCTTATACATATGATGGAAAGCCGGTTACAGCCAAAGATCTTAACGCAGTTGGTTCTATGGCTGCACTTTTAAAGGATGCCATAAAGCCTAACCTTGTACAGACACTTGAGCATACACCTGTTATCATCCATGGTGGTCCTTTTGCCAATATCGCTCACGGATGTAACTCAGTACGTGCTACCAATGCGGCTCTTCGCCTTGCAGATGTTGCAATTACAGAAGCAGGCTTTGGTGCAGATCTTGGAGCTGAGAAGTTCCTTGATATCAAGTGCCGTCAGGCAGGCCTTAAGCCTGATGCAGTTGTACTCGTTGCAACTATCAGAGCTTTGAAATATAATGGCGGAGTAGCTAAGGATCAGCTTGCTACGGAGAATCTTGAAGCGCTTAAAAAAGGTATCGTGAACCTTGAGAAGCACATAGAGAACCTGCAGCAGTTCGGCGTTCCTGTTGTTGTAACTCTTAACTCTTTCACATCTGATACAGAAGCTGAGATAGCTTATGTAAGAGATTTTTGCCATGAACGTGACTGCGACTTTGCTCTTTCTGAAGTTTGGGCAAAAGGTGGTGAAGGCGGCGAAGAGCTGGCCCGTATGGTCATGAATACTCTTAATAATAAAAAGAGCAGTTATGAGCCTATCTATCCGCTTGATATGTCGCTTACAGATAAGATAGATACCATTGCTACCAAGATCTACGGAGCAGATGGCGTAACATATACACCTGCAGCTGCAAGACAGCTACAGAAGATCACAGAGCTTGGTTTTGGCAATCTTCCTGTTTGTATGGCCAAGACTCAGTATTCACTTTCTGATGATCAGAAAGCTCTTGGAAGACCTAAGGATTTCAAGATCACTGTAAGAGAAGCTTATGTATCAGCCGGAGCAGGCTTTGTAGTAGCTATGACCGGTTCCATTATGACAATGCCTGGTCTTCCTAAGCGACCGGCAGCCTTCGATATAGATGTCGATGATAATGGCAAGATCACAGGTCTTTTCTGATTTTTTGCAATGAGGTTAGTTATGAAGTGTCCTAAATGCGGAGCTTTTATACCGGATGATGCGGTATATTGTCCATCATGTGGTGAAGAAATTAAAATTGTACCGGAGTTTGATCCGCTTGTAGAGAACAGAATAGATGAATCATTGTCTGTTCTGGCCAGCAGTCTTGATGACGGCGATGATACGTCTGATGACGAATATGATGATTATGACGAGGAAGATGATTTTGATTCCAATGAAGAAGGTCATATATTCGGCAGCTATAAAGTGACGATATGTATATTATGTATCGTTCTGATAGCACTTCTTGGAAGTATAGTTTATTATCTTATCAACGACAGATCATCTGATGTTAAAACAGATAATCCGTCAGTTAAGAGTACTGTGTCAGCAAGCGATTCTTCCCTGGAAGGTGCATCACAGGAAGCTGCGCTTACGGGAGAAGGCCCCGAAGCTCCGACATTTTCAGTGGCTTCCGGAACTTATGATGAGGAAATTGAAGTTTATATCGAAGCCGGAGAAGGCTCTATATACTATACTATCAACGGGGTAACACCTACACTTGCGGATTCTATCTTCAATGGTGTAGATCCTATAGTATTTGATAAAAATGGTATATACACCCTCAAGGCTGTCCTTGTAGATAGTGACGGAGTCAAGTCTGAAGTTGCAACAGTTACATATGAGATCGCTATGCCAATACCTGATGCACCGACTATAATAGAGGATAGTGGCAATTATAACGTTGATACCCAGATAGCGGTAGTTACTTCAGAAGGAACTAATGTATATTACACAACAGATGGAAGCGATCCGACTGCATCATCAACTTTATATACAGGACCTGTAAGCATGCCTTACGGAGAATCAGTATATAAATTTGTTGCCATCGACAATGAGACAGGAGCTGCAAGTGAGATAGTAGAGCGTACATATTCACTTCATTATACGGTCAATGTCTCAGAAGAATATGCAGCATCATTACTGATCACTTCGCTTGTTCAAAAAGGCTACCTTCTTGACGGAAGCGGAGCGGTTGCTGGAATGGATGGATATAATACATATTCTGTTACTTCCACAGAAGTTATATCCAGTGGCGACTATTATGTTTTTACAGAGTATCATATGTCTACAGATGGCAGCGCCACAGCTACAGGACTTTTATACGCGGTAAATGTGCACGACGGAGCTGTATATCGTCTTGGCACGGACGGAGCAGGAAATTATTTCCTTAAACAGCTTAGCTAAGGCTCGGAAGTCCGCTATTTATGGACAGATTTGGCCTAAGACCTATTTTAAATAAAGGAATTTAGTTTCTAACGTTGCCACTTTACCACGTTTAAGTGTTGCAATGTTTTGCAATTTGTTTTATGATACTGAAAAGTTGAAATTATTTAAGTAAGGAGAAACAGGACTATGTTCAAGATTTTGGAAAGAAATGAGCTGGCAGCCCATATATATCAGATGGTTGTCGAGGCTCCACGTGTAGCAGCAGGATGTCTTCCAGGACAGTTCCTGATCGTGCGCGTAGATGAAGAGGGTGAGCGTATTCCTCTTACAATCTGCGATTATGACAGAGAAAAGGGAACTGTTGAGATTGTAGTTCAGTCAATCGGTGCTGAGACCAATCAGATTGCTAAGATGAAAGCAGGAGACAGTTTTGCTGACGTAGTAGGACCTCTTGGTAATCCTTCAGATCTTACAAAGGAAGATCCTGAAGAACTTAAGAACAAGAAGATCGTATTCATAGCAGGTGGTGTTGGAACAGCTCCTGTTTACCCTCAGGCTAAGTGGCTCAAGGAACATGGAGTTACAGCTGATGTTATCATAGGTGCCAAGAACAAGGATCTTGTAATCCTTGAAGATCGTTTCAAGACTGTATGTAATCTCTATGTAACAACAGATGATGGTTCATATGGCAGAAGCGGTATGGTTACAAAGTGCCTTGAGGATCTTGTTAATGAAGGTCACAAGTATGATCTGTGTATCGCCATCGGACCTATGATCATGATGAAATTCGTATGTAAGCTCACTAAGGAGCTCGGAATACCTACTATCGTATCCATGAATACTATCATGGTAGATGGAACAGGTATGTGTGGTGCATGCCGTCTTACAGTTGGAGATCAGGTCAAGTTCGCTTGTGTTGATGGTCCTGAATTTGATGGTCACCTTGTTGACTTCGATCAGGCTATGAACAGAATGAAGCTTTATAAGAACGAGGAAACAAGACTTAAGCTTGCTGAAGAAGAAGGCGAGACACATAAGGGTCACTGCGGAGTTTGTGAATAAAATAGGAGATTAACAAATGGCTATAGAAGTTGATGTTTTAAAGAGAGTTCCTGTTCGTGAGCAGGACCCTAAGGTTCGTGCTACGAATTTTGAAGAAGTATGTCTTGGTTATAACAAGGAAGAGGCTGAGGCTGAAGCAACACGCTGTCTTAACTGTAAGAACCCTCAGTGTCAGAAGGGATGCCCTGTTGCCATCAATATCCCTGCTTTCATTCAGGAAGTTAAAGAGGGCAATGTAGAAGCTGCATATCAGATCATCAGCGAGTCTTCTGCACTTCCTGCTGTATGCGGACGTGTATGTCCTCAGGAGTCACAGTGTGAAGGTAAGTGTATCAGAGGCTTCAAGGGTGAGCCTGTATCTATCGGTAAGCTCGAAAGATATGTTGCTGATACAGCCAGAGAGATGGGCATCGTACCAGAGGGTGCTAAAGAGAAGAAGAATCACAAGGTCGCTGTTATTGGATCAGGTCCTTCCGGCCTTACATGTGCAGGAGATCTTGCTAAGCTTGGATACGATGTAACTATATTTGAGGCACTTCATGAAGCAGGTGGTGTTCTTGTATACGGTATTCCTGAATTCCGTCTTCCTAAAGAGAAGGTTGTTAAGAAAGAGATCGAGAACGTAGAAAAGCTCGGTGTTAAGATCGAGAAGGACGTTGTCATCGGTAAGAGTGTAACAATTGATTCTCTTATGAAAAATGAAGGATTTGATGCTGTATTCGTAGGATCAGGTGCAGGACTTCCTAAGTTCATGCATATCCCGGGTGAGCAGGCACTTGGCGTATTCTCAGCCAATGAGTTCCTTACACGTTCAAACCTCATGAAGGCATTCAGCAAGGATTCTACAACACCTATCATGCATCCTAAGAAGACTGTAGTAGTTGGTGGTGGTAACGTTGCTATGGATGCTGCCAGAACGGCACTTCGTCTTGGCTCAGAGGTACATGTTGTATATCGTCGTTCTGAAGAAGAGCTTCCTGCACGTAAAGAGGAAGTTGAGCATGCTAAGCAGGAAGGTGTAGTATTTGACCTTCTTAACAATCCTGTAGAGATCCTTACAGATGAAGAAGGATGGGTAAGAGGTTGCAGATGCATTAAGATGAAACTTGGCGAACCTGATGAATCAGGTAGAAGAAGCCCTATTGAAATCCCGGGTTCTGAGTTCGAGATCGAATGTGATGCTGTGATCATGTCACTTGGAACAAGTCCTAATCCGCTTATCAGTTCTACAACAGAAGGACTTGAGATCAACAAGCGTAAATGTATCATTGCACAGGAAGATAACGGTCAGACATCCAAGAAGGGTGTATTTGCAGGTGGAGATGCTGTAACAGGTGCAGCTACAGTTATCCTTGCAATGGGAGCTGGCAAAGCTGCTGCTGCAGGTATCGATGAGTACCTCAGATCTCTTGATTAATTTTTAACTTTTATTAAAGAAAAATTTACATAATAAGGGCGTACGGGTTCAACCTGTATGCCCTTTTGTGGTATTATATAGGGAGTTATAAATACCTTTGGTCTATGATTTTACACGTTCTGTGACTAATCGCGACACAGTTTGCAAGATAGTCTTGGGGTATTATATAAAGGGGACGATAGATAAGGGAATCATACGCATTTTCAAAATATTATATCTAGTGCGCTGACTCGTTCATATATGATTAAATATGAACGAGTCAGTACACTAGGATGTATGCGTATTATTGGAGGATTATTATAATGGGATACAGATCTAATGAAGATATGGCAGAGGATAATCATTCCTCAGCTGTCGTACTTATAAGTGTCGGTACTTTAGGACTTATTGCTGATATATACATGCTTATCAAAAATCCCCTTGCAATGCCTATGTTCAATAAATATATGACAACAGGTATAATGGGCTCATTATTTGTGCTTTTTATAGTCATGGGTGCTCTGGCCATGAGGAATTACAAAAGGTTCAACGAGGCAGCTGTCAAGGAGAGCACTCTGGCTGACAAGATTCATGAATGGTGCGTAGATAATCTTACAGCAGATACTATCTGCGACGCTATTGAAGCAGAAGACCCAGACGATGATATGTCCGGAGACGGTGTCATATTTTATAAAAGAACAGCATATATGAAAGAACGCATAACTTCTAAATTCCTGAATCTGGATGAAGATATGCTGGATAGATTTATAGAAAAATATTATAGTGAGATCTTTTCTTAAAAGGATACGGAAAGTGTGAAATTATTAAAATAAGTATACTATGTGTAGGCAAGATAAAAGAAAAATATTGGAATGACGCTATAGCAGAATACACTAAGCGTCTTACCAGATACTGCAAACCTGAGATCATCGAGGTTGCAGATGAGAAGACACCTGACAATGCTCCTGAAGCTATAGAGCAGATGATCAAGGACAAGGAAGGGGAGAAGCTTTTAAAGCATGTCGATCCTAAGGCCAAGGTCATAGCTCTGGCTATCAAAGGAAAAAAGGTTGATTCTCCCGGATTTGCAAAATGGATAGATTCATATGCGATATCCGGATGCAGTCATATCCAGTTCGTGATAGGTGGATCGCTGGGGCTGTCTGATGCAGTTTTAGAAAGAGCAGACGGACAGATCAGTTTTTCGGATATGACTTTTCCTCATCAGATGATGAGAGTTGTACTACTGGAACAGATATATAGATCTTATAAAATTCTAAGCGGGGAGCCGTACCATAAATGAAATACATAACAGAGATCAGAATAGATCTTACGGTCGATGAGATGCGGAATATATTCGGCCGTAATGACAGCTATATGAAGAAGATTGAGAATAACTTCGGTGTAGAGATCACAGACAGACAAGGTCAGCTTCGTATAGTCGGAAGACAGGAAGATGCCCAGAAGGCGGCTGATATCATAAGACAGCTTGCCAAGCTCTCGTCAGCGGGCAGCAATATCGAAGAACAGAGCGTTGACTACGCTATAACATTAAAAGAGGACAGTGACGACATGGGAAGTGACAAAGATACAGAAATAGACAATGACAGTATCCTTCTGGATATTGATTCGGATCTTATATGCCATACTACGACAGGCAAGCCTATTAAGCCCAAGACACTTGGACAGAAGAAATATGTTGATTCTATCAGATCTCATATGATCACATTCGGTCTTGGACCTGCAGGAACCGGAAAGACATACCTTGCCATGGCTATGGCTATAACAGCTTTTCAGAAAGAGGAAGTATCCAGAATCATCCTTACAAGACCTGCTATAGAGGCAGGAGAGAAGCTTGGTTTCCTTCCGGGGGATCTTCAGAGCAAGGTCGATCCATATCTTAGACCTTTATATGATGCGCTCTATCAGATAATGGGAACAGAGAGATTCCTTGCTAATATGGAGAAGGGACTTATAGAGGTGGCTCCTCTTGCTTATATGAGAGGAAGAACCCTTGATAATGCATATATCATCCTTGATGAAGCCCAGAATACAACTCCGGCTCAGATGAAGATGTTCCTTACAAGAATAGGTTTTGGTTCTAAGGTTATCGTAACTGGTGATGCTACTCAGAAGGACCTTGCACCCGGCACTGTATCAGGACTTGATGTAGCTCAGAAGGTTCTTAAGGATATAGATGATATCGCCGTATGCAATCTTACGAGCAAAGACGTAGTCCGCCATCCGCTTGTACAGAAGATCGTCAAGGCATATGAAGATTATGAGAAAAAAGAAACAGCGCGTTCTCAGAGAAAGTCAGCTATAAAGCGCGAGGCCAGGAAAAGAAGCAGCTGAGAAAAAGAAGCAGTTAAAGAAGAGAAGCAGTTAAGGAAAAGAACCAGTAAAAGAAAAAATAGTTAAAGATACAGCAAAAATAGTCAAAGAAACATTTTAATAGAAAAGCTATAGTAAGATCCGAAGTTATAGGGAGAGGTCTATTACAGACGATAGGCAGGTACCGACTAAAAACAGGGGAGAGTTTTATTATGGATATCAAGACAGCAGCTTTTGGAAATATTCCCGATGTGGATATTCGTAGTGAGAGTAAACTATTGACCGGATTAAAAAAAGCAGCAAGTATATGTGCTATGTGTCTTGTGTCTGCTGTACTTATGTTTGTTGCAAGCAAGGCAAGAGGCCTTAGTGATGTAGAGATCATAAGGAATGTTATCACTGTGATCATAGAAAGCGGTCTTATAGTATTCTTATGGGAAGACGGTCTTATAAGGAATACGCTTTCATATGGCAATGAGAAGCATATTAACAGGTTTTTCATCATATACATGGTATCATTTGTTGCATCACTCTTGTTTCCTTTGGTCAACAACCTGATATGGCCATACCTTAGCATATTTGTTCTGTTATCGCTTTTTTCCAATGCTATGATAGGCCTTTGCAGCGGATGTGCTCTACTTAATGTGACACTTCTTTTGTGCAATGGATCGTATGTTCAGCCGTTTTTTATATATCTGATCGCCGGAACAGTTGCTATAGTATTGTTTCAGCATGTTGGTGAGAAGCTTCAGTTCGGTCTCCCGATACTTATATCCATCATGCTTTTATTCGTACTGCTTGTGGCTTATCATGTGCTTTTTCTCAATCAGACTTTTTCAATAGCCATGCTTACAGTTCCGCTTGTTAATGTGGTGATCACGACATTGCTTCTTTGGGTACTTCTTAATGCCTTTAGTCTTCTTGTCATAAGGGGCAGCAATGACATGTATATGGAGATCAATGACCCTGAATTTGAACTACTTGTCAAGATCAAGAACAAGGACAAAAGGGAATATTACAAAGCAGTTCATACAGCATATCTTGCAGACAGAATTGCTGCTGATATAGGAGCTGACAGAAGAGCGACCAAGGCATGTGCGTATTATCACAGAGTTGGAATACTCGATGGAAGACCGGATGATCTTGAGGCAGCTAAGCCTTATTTCCACCGTTATCAGTTCCCGGAGTCTGCAGTTGCTCTTTTGGAAGAGTATATTAAGAGCGGCAAGACGGCGCCTGTATCTAAGGAAGCGACGATCATCAACTTGTGCGAGGACCTCGTCAATAAACTAATGACTATTTTTGAAAAAGATAAAACAGCCAAAATTGATAGTGATAGAATGATAGAAGAGATGATCGAAAGAAGACATGTGGGAGGCAATTTTAATCACTCGGATCTTTCTATCGCTGAGCTTAACAGAGTCAGTAAGCTCTTAAAAAAGGAGAAATTGTATTATGATTTTCTGCGTTGAAAACGAAGTCGATGCCAAATTTGATTTCGATATAGAACAGATCGCACGCAGCGTATGTGAAGAAGTACTTAAAAGTGAGAATTTCCCGGAGGAAGCTCAGATCAATATGCTTATCACGGATGATGAGGGCATACATGAGATGAACAGACAGTTCAGGGATATAGACAGAGAGACAGACGTTCTTTCTTTTCCCAATATAGAATATGAGACGCCCGGAGACTTCTCAGTTCTAAACGGGCCGGACAGATGCGATATGATAGACCCTGATAATGGCAGCATCTATCTAGGAGATATAGTTATCAATGAGAAGAGAGTTCGCTCACAGGCACTAGAATACGGACATAGTGAGAAAAGAGAATTTGCTTTTCTGACGGCTCATTCCATGTTTCATCTATGCGGTTACGACCACATGGAAGAGGATGAAGCTAAAGTTATGGAACAAAAACAAAACGACGTACTTGAAAGGCTTGGGATAACAAGAGATGACAATTAAAAGTAAAGACAGGATTAAACCGGATACTTTTTCTGTAGCAGTTTTTGTCATGATCTGCATTTTGATGGTCACCAGAATCTTCCTTCTTAAGGTCATCAAAAATGAAGGACTTGGCATTCTTGCTTCGCCTATGAACCTGTTCATGGTCTGCTATGGAGTATTTGTTTTTGCTATAGAGCGCGCCATAAGTGCAGTTATCAAACTGTATGAAAAAAAGAAACAGTTCATAAACGCAATGGACGTAGCCAGAAAAGCAAGAACGATAGGCTTTGCAGCAGGAGTGATAGTAAGCGGTATAATTCTTATCTTTTCTTTTTCTGTATCAGAGAAGCTTTTCGGATCCAGGATCGGATTCCTTGCTTTTATCGCAACTTCGGTAGCTATTATATTTATAAGCTGTCAGGGAGCTATAAGGGGCATGCTTGAGGGATTTGGAGAAAATCTCTTATCTCTTATCTCTGATCTTATATTTGCGATTTCTTTTATGGTATTAACACCTGCCTTTGCAAGTTTTTCTTATAGGTACGGTCTTAAAGCCAATGCGCTTCTTGAAAGAAATGATCTGGCATCCGGTTATGGAGCATGCGGAGCGCTTGCCGGAGGATGCGTAGCTTCTCTTATCACGCTTATATATCTTCTTATCATCTGGAAGATTAAAAGCGGCAAGATGGATGATATCGTAAGATCCGGTGAGCCAAGATATCTTGGAATCGGGCCTTCCTATGGAAGAAATATAGTAGCATATTCGATTGTATTTGCTTTTCCATTTGCAATCGATATCATAGATGAAGCTATGTATGTGGGATCTTTGAAGCATACGACAGCCCAGTGGGGCAGCTGGTTTGGCGGAGTACTGCCTGTTATAGTGATAGCTGTATGCATTGTTACAATTACCCAGCTTCGAAAGGTATATGAGCTTTGTTCTATGGTGGTTCATTCTGACAAACATGGAGCCCTTGATACACTTTCAGAGTTCTCCAGATATTTGGTGATCATCCTGTTTCCTGTTTCTATGTTCATGGCAGTTTTGTCAGATACTATACAAAGGGCTGTGTATGTGACACCGTCTGACTCTGCCGTAGCTATGATGGGACATGCATCACTTATGGTATTCGCCATGCCTGTTGGTATCCTTATGAGTACCATACTCTTAAGACTTCGTAAGGTCAGAGCTCTGATCCTTAATATAATAGTAGCAGTGATAGCGCATGCGGGTACATTTGCTATTATGACATATGTTATGAACAAAGAGATGACAGCTGTATCCTATGCAGATTTTGTAATGTTCCTTGTGATGGGAGGCATGGGCTTTTGGGAGATCATGCGAATGCTCCATTACAGGCATAGCTGGATCTCAAACTTTGTAGTTCCGCTAATCTGCAGTGCTGTAGCGGCTCTTATAGTTTTCTTTCTCAATATGGTTTTTATAAATGTAATAGGAGAGATCCTTACGATACTGGTAGGATGTCTTGCGGGAGGATTCCTGTATCTACTCTTCCTGCTGATCCTTAGAGGTATATACGAGTACGAAGTTGAGAGGATTCCGGGCGGCGGATTTGTTCTAGTAATAGCCAGAGGTTTTCACTTTATATGATAACAATACTTATAGCAGGAGCAGGGGCGTCGGGTATGTGTGCTGCGATCACAGCAGCAAGACAAGGCGCCCATGTTATCCTTTTGGAAAAAAATGATATAGCAGGCAAGAAGATCTCCATGACTGGCAATGGGCGCTGTAATATAACCAATGAAGCCATGAGTGCTTCATGCTATAATCTTAGTGCACAGAGTAAAATGGAGGGATGGCTTCAAAGATTCGGAGTAGCGAAGACTTTGGAATTCATGAAGTCTCTTGGAGTTGTGACTCAAAGCGAAGAAGGATATATATATCCTATATCCGGCCAGGCAGTCACAGTCCAGAATGCAATGATAGATGAGGTAGTAAGACTTGGCGTCGAATATATAACCGGTCAGCAACTTAAAAAGATAACGCCTGTTGATGATGGAGGCTTTGAAGTTAAGACAACAGGCGGCTTATATAAAGCTGACAAAGTTATAATAGCAACAGGAGGCTTGTCAGGCCCAAAATCAACCATGTCTACAGGTGATAGCTATTATATAGCAAAGAGTCTTGGAATGAATGTTACGAAGACATATCCGGCTCTTGTGGCGCTTTTGTCTGATGACAAAGACCTGCCGTCCAAGTACGGAGTCAGAATGATGGCCGGTATCAGAATTAAAGAGATCAAAGACTTGTATGAATACGGCGAAGTGCAGATTACATCCAAAGGAATATCAGGAATTCCTGTTCTTCAGCTAAGCGGGCGCGTGGCACAGTACATGGCTGATAACAAGGGGACTGTTACTGCGTTTTTGGATTTCTTCCCAACATATTCTGACGATGATTTTGCCAATATGAAAAAAGATATCATAGAAGTATCAAGTGGTAAGACATATATCCAGGTACTTGATGGAATCAGTAATCATCTTATAGGCCTTATGATACTGTCAAGACTAGGCATAAAAGAAGATACCGTTATAGATGCTAATAGCATAGACGATCTTGAAAGAGTTATTGATAACTATAGAAATGCTAGAATAAATATAGTCGCTACTTCTGACTATGCATCATCTCAGGTTACTAAAGGCGGAGTTGATCTTAATGATCTGACAGATGATCTTGAATCAGTTCATACACCCGGAGTGTATGTTGTCGGCGAACTTGCAGATGTTGACGGAAGATGCGGAGGGTATAATCTTCAGTGGGCATTTACAAGCGGGTATATCGCAGGGATGGCTGCTGCGGGCCGATAGTAAATCACTATCTCATAAGCATATATACAAGAATACAGTAATTTAAGGAAATATATGATCAGAATCAGTAATATTAAAGTTAAAAACGGCTCAGAAGCATCGCAATATACAAATGGTGTCATGGAACCAGAGGCTCTTTCAAGGAGCCTTATTCCGGTTGCAGCCAAAGCGCTGAAGATAGATGCTAAAGCTATAGCAGATCTGAGCGTATTCAGGCACTCGATTGATGCTCGTAAGAAGCCTGACATATTTGATATATATACAATTGATATATCACTTAACATAAATGAGAAAAAGGCACTTCAAAAAGCCCGTAATAAAAACGCACAGCTTTTTGAACCAGTTGTATATAAGCTTCCTGAACTTGGGACTAATAAGATGACTAAGCCTCCTGTTGTAGTTGGCGCAGGTCCTTGCGGTCTTTTTGCAGCGTATGAACTGGCATGTCTTGGCTTTAAACCAATACTTATAGAAAGGGGAAGAGCAGTAGAAGACAGGCAGAAGGACGTTGAGAACTTCTGGAAGACAGGAGTCCTTGATACGACATCCAATGTCCAGTTTGGTGAAGGCGGCGCGGGAGCATTCTCAGACGGCAAGCTCAATACCATGGTCCGTGACAAGGACGGAATAGGAAGACGTGCACTTAAGATATTCATAGATCATGGCGCTCCAAAAGAGATATATTATGAAGCAAAGCCCCATATAGGCACGGATAAGCTGGTTGATGTAGTTAAGAACATAAGAGAAGACATTAAAAGTATGGGCGGACAGGTTTTGTTCGAAACCAAAATGTCCGGTCTTATTATGAAAGATGCACATGTGACAGGCGTGAAAGTCACTGATAGAGCAGGAAATGAATCTGTGATCGAGACAGATACTGTTGTCATGGCTATAGGCCATAGCGCAAGAGATACCTTTGAAGTTCTAAATAGTGAAGGTGTATATATGGAGCCTAAGGCATTTGCAGTAGGACTTCGCGTAGAACATCCTCAAAAGAATATCAACAGATCTCAGTACGGAGTATATGAAAGTCCCACACTTCCTGCTTCTCCTTATAAAGTTGTACATAATACTTCCAAGGGTAGGGGCGTATATTCTTTTTGCATGTGTCCGGGAGGATATGTAGTCAATGCTTCATCTGAAGAGGGATACCTGTGCGTTAACGGAATGAGCTACTATGCCCGTGATTCCAAAAATGCCAACAGTGCGATCATAGTAACCGTTAAGCCTGAAGACTTTGGAGGAGAAGGACCTCTATGCGGAGTGAAGTTCCAAAGAGAGCTTGAGAAAAAGGCCTTTGAACTTGGAAAGGGCAAAGTTCCGGTAGAATACCTTGTTGACTATAGAAAAAAAGGAACAGTAAAAGGTAATACTGATGAAAGAAAAGACTGGAACACTCCATGCATAAAGGGCGACTACGTATTTGCAAGTGTTCATGACCTTCTTCCTGATGATCTTAAAGAGGCTATAGATGAGGGTATGAGCGCTTTTGGCAGGATGATAGAAGGCTTTGATGCTGATGATACTCTTATGGAAGGCGTTGAGAGCAGGACATCATCTCCTGTAAGAATCACAAGAGGAGAGGATCTTCAGGCTATTAATACCAAAGGCTTATATCCTTGCGGAGAAGGTGCAGGATATGCAGGCGGTATCATGTCAGCAGCTATGGATGGTATGAAAGTTGCTGCAAAGATCTGCTCAGAGCGATGTCCTGGCATGTAACATGGCAGGATATACAATGGACATTGTGCATGAGGATGTATTGCATATAGCCATTTGTATAGATCTGATGATATGACGTAAGGGTCAAAAGTCATTTCGATTCGAGCTTGCTCGAAATCGAATATGAATTTATGACCCGCCAAACATGAGCAAAGTAGCACGTAGTGCGGATTTGCGAATGTTTGAGGATTGTGAGAGTTTCGAAGAAACGGAACAATCCGGTAGTCATATGGTGTCAAAAGGAACTTTTGACACCTACCTCATGATATAAGTAATAGTTCTATGTTTTATGAACGAATCATCACACTAGAGATTTGGAGTAATTGTTTTGGACAAGCAGGATTATAGAAAAGCGGCTCTTGCAAGAAGAGATGCTATACCTAAGATAGACAGAGAGCGTTACAGCCGGATGATAATAGACAAGCTCCTTGAATCTAAAGAGCTAAATGACGCAGATAGCGTATTGGTATATTGTTCGTATCTTTCTGAAGTAGATACGCATACTCTTATAGAAAGACTACTATATAAAGGCAAGAGAGTATATTGCCCTAAGGTGACGGATCCTAAAAATGGAATTATGGAATTCTATGAAGTAAGAGGCATGAAGGACCTGACAGAAGGCTATCACGGAATTCCTGAGCCTGTAACTACGGATAGATATGTGACTGGGGAGGCTATGCATGATTTGGATTCAAATCATACAGATATGCTGCATACAGATACTCTTATGATTCTTCCGGGTGTTGCTTTTGATAGAGACTGCAACAGGATCGGCTACAGGGGCGGCTTTTACGACCGCTATATTCCAAGGATTCCCGGAGCATATCTTATAGCCTTGGCTTTTGAGGAGCAGATATCAGAAGATATTTTTCCAATGGAAAGTCATGATATAAAGCCTGATGCGATATATACTCAGGCTAGGATAATAGGGCATGAATTCATAAAATGATTAACAGTGTGTCAATGATTTATATACAGCCTCCCCTGTAAAGGCTGGTCCGTCCAAGTGGAAGGCTGTAGTTAGACAAATATTAAGATTTTGGAAAGCAGGAATTATAAATGGATCCACGACAGGAAATTATTAATATTGGAAAACAGCTTCATGATCAGGGACTTCTTGTAAGAACCTGGGGGAATATATCATGCAGACTTGATAAAAACCGTATACTTATAACTCCAAGCGGTATACAGTATGAAGACCTTACACCTGAGATGATCGCTGAAGTCAATCTTGGAGATCTCTCATGGGAAGGCAAATGCAAACCTTCAAGCGAGCTTCTGGTACACGTTGCCTGTTATAACACACGAAGCGATATCAGATTTATAATTCATACCCATCAGGTTTTTGCTACTGTGGCAGGATCTCTTGGTGTTAAGGAGATCCGGGCTATGGTTGACGGCGATGACGTAAGGATACCATGCGCTCCATATGCACTCCCCGGAACCAGAAAGCTTGCAGATAACGTTAAGAAGACTATCCAGAAATATAAATCAGATAATGGAATAGTCATGTCCAATCACGGAACTATCTGCATGGGCACGATAAGCGATGAAGCTCTGGAATGTGCAATGGAGATGGAAGAAGCTTCAAAGCTCTTTTTGCACGGGTATTGTCATATGGATATCGAAAGCGAGTTTATTGAAGGCTTCAGCTCACATATCAATAGCGGCAGCATCATATATGATAAGCCGGATACTCCTTACAGGATCAAGCGGATGCATGAAGAGATATACGCCAAAAGACCTGATGTGAGATATATAGTTCACAACAAGTCACAGGCTTGTAAGATCGTATCAAGGCGTGCCACACATATGAAGCCTCTGCTTGATGATTTCGCCCAGCTTGTAGGTACAAGTGTAAGGATACCGATCAATCATCATGGACATGATGGAAATCGTATTATCGTCAAGAAGAATGTCAACGCTGTTTTTTCACTGGATGATGGAGCTTTTTGTCTGGGACAGACAAAGGATGATGCATATGCTACGGCACTAGTACTGGACAAGGCTTGTATAGCGCAGATAGCGGCATCCAGATATGGAAGCGCCAATTTTCTTTCCTACAGAGATTGCCTTAAAATGAACAGACATTATAGAAACTCCTATTCCAAGCTGGCAAAAAGGTGATTGTTGAGGCACCTCTAACTGTGCTAAAATGTTCTTAGATTTTATATCCATGTCTATGGAGGACTTCAATATGACAGAAACTATTACAAATGAAGTAGTGGCTGATGCTGCTTCAGTAGAATCAACAAGCAAGGCTCCCGAAAAAGAAGCTGTTAAAGAAGACAAATACGTAGCTTATGTATCAAGCTATACAAATGGAACCGGTGACAAGTTCGGTATTCGTGTCTATGATGTAGATATCAAGAACGGCCGTATGACTGAGAAGAGTAAGATCAAGATCACTAACTCTTCGTATGTTACTGAATCCAAGAATAAAAAGCACCTTTATTCAATCACAGACTTTGGTGTAGAAGCTTATGATATAGGGAAAGATGGATCACTTAGTCTTATCAATGAAGCTTCTATCAATGGAATGAGAGGTTGTTACCTTTCTACAGATTATGAAGACAAGTTCCTTTTCTGTGCAGGATACCATGATGGTAAGATCACAGTACTGCGTCTTAACGAGGATGGAAGTATCGGCGAGATAACAGAAGAGATCTATCAGAAGGGCCTTGGCTCTGCAGCAGGACGTAACCATCGTCCACATGTACAGTGCGTACGTATGACCAAGGACAACAAGTTCCTGTGTGCATGTGATCTTGGAATGGACAGGATCAATGTTTATAAATTAAATCACGTGACAGGTCGTCTTGAGAATGCCGACGTGATCCACTGTGATCAGGAGTCAGCTCCAAGACATATCAAGTTCTCAGAAAATGGTGAGTTCATCTACGTTCTTACAGAGCAGAAGAATTCAATCGATGTATATCATTACAAAGTAGATGATCATGATATACCTGATTTTGAAAGAATCCAGTCTATGTCAACTATAGACGATCCTGATGCACAGGGTATCGCAAGCAGTGCTCTTATGTTCTCGCTTGATTATAACTATCTTGTATCTTCTAACCTTGGAGAGAACTTTGTAGATATCTACAGAGCAGACAAGAGAACAGGTAAGCTCAAGAAGATCCTGGGTCTTCCTATCTCAGGAGAGTATCCTAAGGATGCAGCACTCTTCCCTGATAACAAGCACCTTGTATCTCTTAACCATGAGTCCAATACAATGACTTTCTTTAATGTCAACATGGCACAGGGAACCATTGTAATGAACGGACCGGAAGTCGTAGTTGATCAGCCTAACTGCATCGTATTCCATAAATTAGAGGATTGATGTATTTCTATGTACGGAATTTAATTTTGTTTCTTCCGGATTCTTTGGCTTCATATAATGCATCGTCAACTTTTTTAAAGATATCTTTATTACTGGTCTCGGAGTCACTTATAACAGTGACTCCGAGACTTATTGTTATCTTTGGAAATAGAAAAACCTCCTGCCCTATTTATAAAATGAGGACAGGAGGTCTTGGTTTAAAAGTATTATTATACGCGGTTATTATAGAAGTCTGTGATATAGCTTGCTCTTGCTGACATATTGGATATCATGGCATCAAGGAGTGTGACTGCGGCCATGCATTCTACTACGACAACTGCTCTTGGAACAACTACAGGATCGTGGCGACCACCTATTACTATATCTATAGGGCTTCCGTCCTGTTTTACTGTTGACTGCTCTTTGGAGATAGACGGGGTTGGCTTAACATGACAGCGAAGGATTATGTCAGATCCTGAACTGATACCGCCCATGATACCGCCTGAGTGGTTAGTGGCAGTTGTTATCTTGCCGTCTTTATATGTGAATCCGTCATTATCTTCAGAACCCTTGTAAGTAGATACCATAACGCCATCACCGACTTCGACAGCTTTAACAGCACCGATTGACATCAGAGCCTTGGCCATGGAAGCATCAAGCTTATCAAAAACAGGTTCACCTATTCCTGCAGGCACGCCTTCTATGCGGCATTCTATAACTCCGCCTACAGAGTCCAGTTCATTTCTACATTCCTGAATATAATCAAAAGCCTTGGCAGCAGCGTCTGCATCAGGCATGCATACAGGATTTTCTTTGATAACAGATGCATCGAACCTATTCGGATCGATGCTTACAGGACCTATGGATTTGGTGTATGCGGTGATAGTAATGCCCATCTGGCCAAGGAGTTTAGCGCACAGTGCACCTGCAGCTACGCGGCCTATCGTCTCTCTGCCTGATGAACGACCACCGCCCCTGTAATCTCTAAATCCGTACTTGGCATCAAAACCGTAATCGGCATGTCCCGGTCTGTAGTAGGATGCTATCTGGCTGTAGTCTCCGGACTTCTGAGATGTATTTCTTACAAGAAGGGAGATGGGAGTGCCTGTTGTCTTACCTTCGAATACTCCTGATAAGATCTCAACCTTGTCATCCTCTTTACGAGGTGTTGTGACAGATGATGTTCCGGGCTTCCTCCTGTCCAGATACTTCTGTATATCAGATTCTGACAGCTCCATCCCTGCCGGGAATCCATCAATAACAACGCCAAGAGCAGCCCCGTGCGACTCCCCCCAGGTTGTAATTTTAAGATGATTACCAAATGTTGATCCAGACATGAATTGCCCCCTTTTTGCGGTAATAAACTATAAATGGTAAACTCAACCTTCCAACTTAGACGGTACAGTATCTCAAAGGATTTGCAGGGACAGACAGTATATAAAGCCTTCCCACGCTGTTAAGCATTTTATAATTCATGGCATGATATCTGTCCCTTTTTATTCTGGGGTCCAAACTCGCTTCGCTCAGACATGTGGACCCCAGGCAGAATAAAAAGCTCCATCTATCACGCTCATGAATTTTATAAAACGCTTAAAAGCGTGGGAAGGCTTTATATACTGTCTGCCCCTGCAAATCCTTTGAGATACAGCACCGTCTAAGTTGAAAGGTTGAGTTATGAATATAAAACTTAATTTATTATACATTATTACTGCATAAATTCAACACTTTAAAGTCAGAGAATAAGGCACTGGCACATAGAAATGCATCCATGCATTCCTGAGAATGTGCGTAACACGTCCTGCATAAGGCACGCAAAAATGCATCCGTAAGCTATTTTATACACAGCGTATACGTCTGGCTTGGGCGGCATGGTATCCTCGAAGGTTGGCAGGAGTGGGTAGACGATGGGCGGGCAGAATATAAATCATTGTCACGCTTTTTAATTGTTTTATAAAATTCATGAGCGTGATAGCTGGAACTTTTTATTCTGCATGGGGTCCACATGTCTGAGCGAAGCGAGTTTGGACCCCAGAATAAAAAGGACCAGATATCATGCCATGAATTTATAAAACAATTAACAGCGTGACAATGATCTATATTCTGTCCGCCCATCGTCTACCCACTCCCGCCAGCCTTCGAGGATACCATGCCGCCCGTCCCCCCAAGCGTGAAAGCGATAGGTATAAAAACTATTCTTTTGGTATATTTTATAATTACGGGCATGAAAACTGAAGCTTTTTTATAAAAAGTGTTCAAAAGTTCTCAAAATGTAGTATAATACCATTATGATATACCGAAAATACAGGGGGAGCCAGAGCTTAGGTGCAATGAATAACAAAAATGTTTCATTTGAGCCGACGTTTCGGGAGAAAGCTGTTCGGCGAATAGGGAAGTTCGTAAAAAAGAATAGGAAGTTCTATTTCTTCGGTGTGATTGCTGTCGCAGTAGTCGTGTTTGTGACGGCACTTGGTAGTGCTCTATATGATAATAGAAAACGTCTTCTTAGTATTGCTTGTGTTCTTTTATTCTTCGTATCATCGAGTAGTTTTTCGTATCCCGTTTTACCAATGGATGTAAGTTTTGTATCAGACAGTATCCGCAGTGAGGATGTTGCCGGTACGACTTATGTTTCAGCTGAAGTAGATGCTAAAGACGTTGCAGATCTTGAGACAATTTCTATCGATGATCAGACGGTTCCTACAGGCAGTAGTTATACTAAAGAAGACGCAGATAAAGATCCTGTATATGATGGCAATGGAGAACTCTTGGGAGAAGTCCTCGAAAGCGATCAGATCAGCATCTCGGAGATACTAAATACAGAAGACGAAACAGGTAGTAAGGATATAGAGCAGGAAGATAATGACGATTCTGTGGCAGGAAACACACAGTTTTCTGCAGATGACTGGAATCTTATGCTTGTTAATAAGCAGCATCCGATTCCTGATAATTATACTTTTGCCACTGCGCAGATATCCAGCGGTGGCAAGCTATGCGATGAGAGAATATTATCGCCTCTTAGACAGATGGTGGCAGCAGCTGCGTCAGACGGAGTGTCACTTGTAGTATGTTCACCGTATAGATCCAACAATCGTCAGGAGATGCTCTTTGCAAGGAAGGTTGATTACTATTTAGAGCAAGGCTATGACTATATGCAGTCATATACACTTGCTTCTCAGGCAGTAACTATTCCGGGATCTTCAGAACATGAGATAGGGCTTGCTCTTGATATCATCACTGACGGATACAGCTCACTGGATGAAGGATTTGGTGATACACCTGCCGGTAAGTGGCTTGCGCAAAACTCGTACAAGTACGGCTTTGTAGTTCGCTATCTTAAGGGCAAAGAAGAGATTACAGGTATTGAATATGAACCCTGGCATATAAGATATGTTGGAGTTTCGGCTGCAACTGTAATGTATGAAGAGGGCATCTGCCTTGAAGAGTTCTGGGACGAGTATCTGTACTGATATATTTACTTGTCCAATAAAATGTAATGGTATATTATGTATAGGGGCATGTGCGACATGTCCCTATATTTTTGAGTATAAGGATCTGAACTGAATTATATAAAATCCATAATGCATAAATTCCTTTAATTCATATTCAAGAATTTATAGGATTTATATTGTACAAGATCATGTGTGATCCTTATATTTTCTCAGATTATGTTATGAAAAGAGGTACTATGTACAAGTTATTAAAAACAGAAGGCCGTGCTAAAAGAGGCGAATTTCAGACTGTTCATGGAACTATCCAGACACCTGTATTCATGAACGTAGCAACAGTTGCAGCCATCAAGGGCGCTGTTTCTACAGAAGATCTTGAAGGTATTAAGAATCAGGTTGTTTTATGTAATACATATCATCTTCACCTTCGCCCCGGCGATGACAATGTATATCGTATGGGCGGTCTTCACAAGTTTATGTCATGCAATAAGCCTATCCTTACTGATTCAGGCGGATTTCAGGTATTTTCACTTGCTAAGACAAGGCGTATCAAAGAGGAAGGCGTATACTTCCATTCTCATATAGATGGTCACAAGCTTTTCATGGGACCAGAAGAGAGTATGAGGATCCAGTCTCATCTTGGAAGTACTATTGCCATGGCTTTTGATGAGTGCCCATCTGCAAGAGCTGATCATGAATATGTTCAGATGTCTGTAGACAGGACCACAAGATGGCTTGAGCGCTGCAAGAAGGAGATGGACAGACTTAATTCACTTCCTGATACAGTGAACCCTCACCAGATGCTCTTTGGTATCAATCAGGGCGCGATATTTGATGATATCAGAATAGAACATGCCAAGCGCATCAGAGAGATGGATCTTGACGGTTATGCAGTTGGAGGCCTTGCAGTAGGTGAGACTCATGAAGAGATGTATCATGTCCTTGAGCAGGTAGTTCCTTATCTTCCTCAGGACAAGCCTACATACCTTATGGGTGTTGGTACACCTGCCAATATTCTTGAAGGCGTAGAAAGAGGTATAGACTTCTTTGACTGTGTATATCCAAGTAGAAATGGCCGTCATGGTCATGTATATACCAAGAAGGGTAAGCTCAATCTCCTTAATGCCAGATTTGAGCTTGATTCTCATCCTATTGAAGAGGGATGTCAGTGTCCTGCATGTAAGCGCTATTCAAGAGGTTATATCCGTCATCTGTTAAAAGCCGGAGAGATGCTTGGTATGAGGCTTTGCGTCCTTCATAACCTGTATTTCTACAACAATATGATGGAAGAGATAAGAGATGCTCTTGATAATGGAAACTTTGCTGCTTATAAGAAGAAGACCCTTGACGGATTCAGAGAATATGAAGAGATCTCTACAGCTCCCGGAAGCGACATAGCCAAGAACTGGCGTAAAGGCTGATGGAAGTGCTGATACATTCAGAATGTTTTTCAGTAAAATATGCCGATTATTGACAGGAATTTTTTATGAAAAACGCACTTGTAAGTAAACTTTATATTGTGTATCATTTAAAGGTAGCTTTTTCGAAAGCTTTTTAAAAGAATTAAAGAGGATTCCGGAGGACAATTAAATGTATTCAGATTTATTTAAAATGGCTGCTACTGCTGCAGATGCTACACCTGTAGGCATGAGCTATTATCTGATCATTCTGGTTGTAATGTTCGCATTCATGTATTTCATTATGATCAGACCACAGCGTAAGCAGGAAAAAGAGAAGGCAGCTATGATGGCAGCACTTGCAGTTGGCGATAGCGTTCGTACAACAGGCGGTTTCATCGGAACTGTAATCGATATTCATGACAACATGGTTATCATCGAGTTCGGTAACAACAAGAACTGCCGTATCCCTATGGTTAAGGAAGCAATCGTAGAGATCGAGAAGCCTGAAGATGCTGTTAAGCCTGTAGAGACCAAGGCTGACAAGAAGAAAAAGGATTGATTTTTAAAGGATGGTAAGAAAGTTGCGGCTTTCCTGTCATCCTTTTTTTATAATGTCTCAGCCAGAAAACCCATGGTCTTTAGACCGTGGGATGAATGGCGTCAGTTTTAGAGTGTGTATTATATTTTACTGTAAACATGTATTTTTAGTAAAAATATGATATAATATACATACAGGAAATTCCATTTCTGAGTCTACGAAAGGAGAAATTTGTATGTATCTTACTGTTAAACAGCAGGTAAAGCATCTGTCGAAAGGCGATTACAAAACCTTAAAAGAACTGTGCCATTCAGCTAAAAATCTTGCAAATGAAGCCATCTATAATGTTAGGCAGTATTACTTTACTGAAGGTAAATTCCTGAAGTATGAGAAGAATTATACACTTCTTAAAAGTAGTCCTAATTACAAGGCATTAAATTCTAATATGGCACAGCAGATCCTTAAAGAAGTAGATGGCAGCTTCAAATCATTCTTTAGCTTAATTAAACTTGCAAAACAGGGTAAGTATGCCTTTAAGGATTGCAAACTGCCACATTATCTTCCAAAAGACGGACATACCACACTTGTTATAGGTTTTGTAAGACTTAATGGGAGTAAGTTAATACTTCCGTTTTCAAACAGCTTTAAGAAAACCCACAAGCCGGTTGAAATCACAATCCCGCCAATCCTAGTTGACAAAAAGGTTAAAGAGATACGTATCATACCAAAAGCTCACGCCAGGTTCTTTGAAATCCAATACACTTACGAAGCTGAGTGTGTTCAAAGAAATCTTAACAAAAACAATGCACTGGCTCTCGATTTTGGTATAAATAATCTTGTAACTGCAGTGTCAAGCAATGGCAGATCATTCATTATTGACGGAAGAAGACTTAAATCCATAAATCAGTGGTTTAATAAAGAGAATACCCGCCTGCAGTCCATTAAGGACAAGCAACATTTTGGCAAAAAGACTACAAATCGTCAGAAAGCCATTGCTCGTGATCGTAACAATAAAGTAAATGACTATATGAGCAAAGCCGCACGTAAGATAGTAGATTATTGTATTGCTAACGATATCGGAACCCTTGTAGCCGGATATAATGTTACGTTTCAGAGGAATTCACATATCGGCAAACAGAATAATCAGAATTTTGTTAATATCCCTTATGGCTTATTAAGAGATAAACTGTCATACCTTTGTGAACTTAATGGCATTATCTATGTTGAACAGGAGGAAAGCTATACATCAAAGGCCTCGTTTTGGGATAAAGACAATATTCCTGTTTACAATAATGATAATCCAAAAGAGTATCAGTTCAGTGGTAGTAGGATACATCGTGGAATGTATAAAACTGCCAATGGCTTTAATTTTAATGCCGATGTTAACGGAGCATTAAATATAATGCGTAAAAGTAGCGTTGTGGATCTTAGCATCCTATACGGTAGAGGCGATGTGGACACGCCTGTAAGAATAAGGATTGCCTGACCTGTCAGGTGGAAACTTAAATATCAAACTTCTTAAATAGAGCCGTCAGGCTCTTAGAAGCCCATTACCTTTAGGTGATGGGTAGTTCACATCAGAAACAGATGGTATGTGATACAATTTAATAGGTGATTTTTAATCGTGTTTATAGGTGTGATATTAATATCGTATTGTTCGATACATTAATTTTGCACCTTGTACTTTGAATTTTTTTAAGCTAAGATGATACTTAACTTTTGCGAAAACGGAAAGGGGAGATAACATTGAAGCTGAACATTACAAGCATTCCCGGCGATGGGATAGGGCCGGAAATTGTTGCTGAGGCAAAAAAAGTTCTTGAGAGCGTAGCCAAAGTATATGGACACGAGATTATTTTTACAGACGTACTTATGGGAGGATGTTCTATTGATAAGTACGGGGTTCCGCTTACCCAGGAGACCATTGATATAGCAAAATCTTCCGATGCGGTTCTTATGGGTTCTATAGGCGGCAATACATCTACATCACCATGGTATAAACTTCCACCGGAGAAGAGGCCTGAAGCCGGACTTCTTGGTATTCGCAAGGCACTTTCACTTTTTGCAAACTTAAGACCTGCATATCTGTATCCTGAACTTAAGGAGGCATGTCCTCTTAAGACTCAGATAAGCGAGAAGGGCTTTGATCTTATGATCATGCGTGAGCTTACAGGCGGTCTTTATTTTGGGGAGAGGAAGACTGAGGAGATTGACGGTCAGGAAGTTGCCACAGATACTCTTGTTTATTCAGAAAAAGAAATTGAACGAATTGCTATCAGGGCATTTGATGTTGCAAGAAAGAGAAGGAAGAAAGTAACTTGTGTCGATAAGGCCAATGTACTTGATTCTTCAAGACTTTGGAGAAAGGTAGTTACCAAAGTTTCAAAGGATTATCCTGATGTAGAGCTTTCATTCATGCTGGTTGACAACTGCGCGATGCAGCTTGTTAAGGATCCTGCTCAGTTCGATGTGGTACTTACAGAGAACATGTTCGGAGATATCCTTTCAGATGAAGCTAGTATGATAACAGGTTCTATCGGAATGCTTCCTTCAGCGTCACTTAATGAGACGAGTTTCGGACTTTATGAGCCAAGCGGCGGATCTGCACCTGATATTGCGGGAAAGGATATAGCTAATCCGATAGCTACGATCCTGTCAGCGGCTATGATGCTGCGTTATACCTTCAGTCTTGATAAGGAAGCTGACGCTATAGAAAATGCAGTTAAAGTAATCCTTAAAAAAGGGTATAGGACAGGAGATATTAAGGATGCACAGACTCCTGAAGATATGATCTGTTCATGTTCAGGTATGGGAAGCCTTATTGCAAGTGAGATAAAGTAGTAGCGGGTTTAGTGATATTACGGGATGATTAAAAAGGAAAAGAAATCTGATAAGGGGCTGGTGATCTTCAAGATCCATTACAGACCGCCTCGCCTTCATATTTCAGAAGATCCTCAGGATATGGCAGTAGTACTTGCGGTACTTGCCATGACTTTGTACTACATTTGGAGAATGTTCTATATAACTCCTTCGTATGAGGAGCTTCACGATTATTTTTATTTTATCAGTAAAGGACCTTTATTTACGCTTAGCAACTGGTCGGCAGAAGGTAACCACATAGGATATAACTTCCTGGCATCACTTCTAAATATGTCCGGGATGCCTAAGTATATGGTCATGAGAGGAATATCCTGCATTGCGGCTTCTTCCAATCTCATCCTTTTGTACAGACTTTCAAAAAGGTATTTTACACATTGGATCCCATTTGCGACTATTGTGACTTACAGTGGTTTTGAACTGGTCAATATCCTGAATATTCAGGGAAGAGGGTATACACTTTCGGTAACATTATTCCTATTATCGATATATATGCTCGGAAGGCTTTCACTTACGGAGAACTTTAGCAATATCCAGTATTATTTCCTTGTGATCACATTTGTTGCAGCTTTACTGGTATGCCTTTGGAACATTAACTGGATCATTCCTATGTGTTTTGCGGTTCTGTTGTATCTTCTTATCAACGGGCTCAGAACCAGGAAGGTAAGCGGAACAGTTGAGAACAATATTTACTTTTCACAGTTTTTTAATATCCTTAGCTGTGAGATAGTAGCTTTTATCATTGCCGGTATTTTTTATACAATTAATATACTTGGAAGCGGAGCGTATATCCTATCTTCAGATAAAGAGTTTGAAGGCCTCTCAAGACTTGGGATCATATCTAAAGATCCTGTCAGAGCCTTCATAGAGGGACTTAAGCTTGTCAGAGAGTCTTTTGGAATGATAACACCGGAAGGTAATACATATCTTGTAAGGTGGTATCACTTTATATTCGATTTTTCTAAAAGTTTTGCACCGGGATTTGAGCATGCACTTATGGTCATGTGCTTCGTATCAATATTTGTAATGATCACCGGCTGCGTCTTGTATTTTGAGGAGAGCAGAACCTGCATCAGACTTATAATCCTGGGACAGCTATTCTGGATGCCTCTTATACTTGTCTTTTTTAAGAGAGTTCCGTCCTATGAATCATATATGTTCATGGGTGTTATCATGGCTATTGCTGTCAGCGTTGTGATAGGCAATCTGATACTTACACTGCAGAGATTTGGCCTAAAGCATATATTCTATGCTCTGCCTATAGCTATATCTGTTGTATACTTCTTCATTGGAGTGTTTGGCGATACTTTTTTTGCCCCATATGACAGAGAGATAGATGAGACATATCAGGCTCTTATCATGGTAGATCCTTCGGAATATAAGCATCCGGCGGTCACAGGCATGCTGCAGGAATACATAATGGAATTTTTGTATGACGTAGAAGCTTCGGACAGGATAGAGGATGCGGATTATCTTATGATCAAAAAAGAAATGTACGAAGACGAAGACTTTGCAAACAAAGATTATATCAAAAGAATGCACAGATCTTACGAAAACGGCAGTTACATAATATTAACTAATTAAAACAGGAGAAAAGACTATGAACAGTGACAGAGTTTTAAGAGGACTGCAGCAGGCACCTCACAGAAGTTTGTTTAATGCACTTGGTTTTACAGAAGAAGAGAAAAGAAAGCCTCTTATCGGAATTGTGAGCTCTCAAAGTGATATCATTCCGGGTCATATGGAACTGCAGAGAATCGCTGAAGCTGTCAAGCTCGGCGTAGCTGAAGCCGGCGGAATGCCTGTAGTAGTTCCTGCTATCGCAGTGTGCGATGGAATTGCGATGGGACATATCGGAATGAAGTATTCTCTTGTTACAAGAGATCTTATAGCAGACTCTACAGAGTGTCTGTGCAAGGCTCATGGCTTCGATGCCATGGTCATGATACCTAACTGTGATAAGAATGTACCGGGACTTTTGATGGCTGCGGCACGTTGCAATATACCTACTATATTCGTTTCAGGCGGACCTATGCTTGCAGGACATGTTGATGGTCGTAAGAGATCTCTTTCATCTATGTTCGAAGCTGTTGGCGAGGTTACTGCCGGCAAGATCAGTGATGACAAGCTTCTTGAGTACGAAGAGAAGGTATGCCCTACTTGCGGAAGCTGCTCTGGTATGTACACTGCCAATTCCATGAACTGCCTGACAGAAGCTATCGGTATGGGTCTTAGAGGCAATGGTACGATCCCGGCAGTATACTCTGCAAGAATCCGTCTTGCCAAGAAGGCTGGCTACAAGATCATGGAACTCTTGGAAAAGGATATAAAGCCAAGAGATATCATGACCAAAGAAGCCTTTGAGAATGCTCTTGCCATGGATATGGCACTTGGCTGCTCTACTAATACAATGCTTCATATCCCTGCTATCGCTCATGAAGCAGGTGTTGATATCAATATGGAATATGCCAACGAGATCTCTGACAGAACACCTAATCTGTGCCACCTCGCACCTGCAGGTCCTACATATATGGAAGACCTTAACGAGGCAGGCGGTGTATATGCTGTAATGAAGGAACTTACCAAGAAGAATCTCATCCATACAGATCTTCTTACATGTACAGGCAAGACTGTAGGAGAGAACCTTGAAGGCGTTGAGAATCTCAATCCTGAGGTTATAAGACCTATTGATAATCCATATCTTCCAAACGGCGGTATTGCTGTACTTAAGGGTAATCTTGCACCTGATACAGGTATTGTAAAGAGGTCTGCAGTAGCTCCTGAAATGATGGTTCATGAAGGCCCTGCGAGAGTATTCGACTGTGAAGAAGATGCTATTGCAGCTATCCTTGGCGGCAAGATCGTAGACGGAGACGTAGTTGTTATAAGATATGAAGGACCTAAGGGCGGACCTGGTATGAGAGAGATGCTCAATCCTACATCTGCAATTGCCGGTATGGGACTTGGATCTACAGTTGCCCTTATTACAGATGGCAGATTCTCAGGAGCAAGCAGAGGAGCTTCTATAGGACATGTATCTCCGGAAGCTGCAGTAGGCGGACCTATAGCTCTGGTACAGGAAGGCGATATCATCTCAATCGATATCAATAACAATTCTCTTAACATGAAAGTATCTGATGAAGAGCTTGCTAAGAGAAAGGCAGCATGGAAGCCAAGACAGCCTAAGGTTACAGACGGATATCTTGCAAGATACCAAAAGCTAGTTACAAGCGGCAACACAGGCGCTATCCTTAAAGTTCCGGATGTTGACTAGGGCACATAGAAGTCCATCCATGGACTTCTATACATGTGTTTAATACATCCCTGTATACGGCACATAGAAGTCCATCCATGGACTTCTAAAAATGTGCTTAATACATCCTGTATAGGGCACATAAAGGTTTTTTACGTTTATATCACAGAATTAATACTTGTTATAAGGAGTACAGTACAATGGTCTTAAATGGTGCAGAAATCGTTCTTAAATGTCTTAAGGAGCAGGGGGTAGATACTGTATTTGGATACCCGGGCGGAACGATTCTTAATATTTATGACGAATTATATAAGCATTCGGATGAGTTTTGCCATATCCTTACAAGCCATGAGCAGGGTGCTGCTCATGCAGCTGACGGATATGCAAGATCCACCGGCAAGGTTGGAGTCTGCATGGCTACATCAGGCCCCGGATCTACCAATCTGGTAACAGGAATAGCAACAGCATATATGGACAGCGTACCGATGGTTGCTATCACCTGCAATGTTAATCTTCCCGCACTTGGTAAGGATTCCTTTCAGGAGGTTGACATCAACGGTATCACAATGCCTATTACCAAGCACGGATTCATCGTCAAGGATGTTAAGAAGCTTGCTGATACATTAAGAAGAGCATTTGAGATTGCAAGATCAGGCCGTCCAGGACCTGTAGTAGTTGACATTACGAAGGATGTTACTGCTGCCAAATGTGATTATACACCGGCTCAGATCTCTGAACCCAAGACTAAGAAGGAATATTCCAAGGAAGACATAGAGAAAGTCGCTGCAATGATAGCTAAATCCAAACGTCCATTTATCTATGTCGGCGGCGGAGCAATCATATCAGGCGCTCATGAGGAAGTCAGAGAGCTTGCAAAGAGAATTCAGGCTCCTGTATGCGATACTCTTATGGGTAAAGGTGCCTTCGATGGTACAGATGAGCTCTATACTGGAATGATCGGTATGCATGGAACCAAGACTTCAAACTATGGAGTCAGCAAGTGTGATCTCCTTCTGACCTGCGGTGCCAGATTCTCAGACAGAGTAATAGGCAATCCTAAGGCATTTGCTAAGGGTGCTAAGATCGTACAGTTCGATATAGATGCTGCTGAGATCAATAAGAATATCAAGACAGATGCTTCTATAGTTGGTGATCTTAAAGAGATACTTACTGATCTTCTTGAAGTTTTAAAACCGGGCAAGCATGACGAGTGGCTCTCCGAGATCAAGGAGATGGAAGAGGAGTTCCCGCTTTCTTATGACAAGAGTAAGCTTACATGTCCTTATATCATGGAAGAGCTTGATAAGATAACCAAGGGTGGTGCTATCATCACAACAGATGTAGGTCAACATCAGATGTGGGCTGCCCAGTACTATAAGTACAAAAATCCAAGAACTTTCCTTTCAAGTGGCGGTCTTGGAACTATGGGATATGGTCTTGGCGCAGTAATAGGTGCCAAGATGGGCAATCCTGACAAGATCTGTGTCAATATTGCAGGTGACGGATGCTTTAGAATGAACATGAATGAGCTTGCAACTGCCAGCAGATACAATATTCCTATCATCGAGATTATCATTGATAATGAGGTTCTTGGTATGGTACGTCAGTGGCAGAATCTGTTCTATGGTCAGCGTTATTCTCAGACTGTTCTAACTGACAAGGTTGACTACTGCAAGGTTGCTGAGGGTCTTGGATGCAAGGCTATCCGTGTGACCAAGAAGTCTGAGGTTGCAGCTGCGCTTAAGGAAGCTATAAATGCTGGTGGTCCTGTTGTTATCGATGCGGTTATCGAGAAGGATGATAAGGTATATCCGATGGTACCTGCAGGCAAGCCGCTTACGGAAGTATTCGATGCTAGCGATATAGAAGAGTAAATAAAAATTCACGCTTGTAAAAAAGGGCAGACTCCATCCCTTGGAGCTGCGCTGGCATGGGTGGTTTAAAAAATTTTTGCGTGTCTTGAAGGTGTTATAATTCAAGGCATGATATCTGGAGCTTTATATTCTAGGGTCTGAAACTCGCTTCGCTCAGACAGGCAGACCCTGGGAAGAATATAAAGCTCCATCTATCACGCTCTTGAATTTTATAACACCTTCAATAGACACGCAAAAACTTTTTAAACCACCCATGCCAGCGCAGCTCCAAGGGATGGAGTCTGGTTTGCAAGCGGGAAGTTTTTGGTGGGACAACGCCCTGGCAAGTTGATTGCCGGGGCTTTTTTAGATGATAAAAAGAATCTTTGAAAACATTTTAAAATACCAAAGTAACTGAAACTAAAGACTAATCAAAAAACAATCTGTAAAAACAAATTCCCAAAAACTGAAGAATAATATAAAAACTAAAGCAAAAAAACAATCTGAAAATATGTCGTATTCTTCTTATGTATATATCTTTATGGCAATAATAGAGATGAATATAATGAGTGTAAAATGTATCATTGGCTAAAAATATGTAGTATCTATTTTATAAAGAGGAAGGTCTATATGAGCAGAGTATATTGTAATCCGCTTAATTTGCCGTATAAATACAGCTTTCAAAAGCCCAACATGCCTGGGCTTGGAGATGATAAGCTTTCTGTATACAGGGAGGCGGCGGATCCTACGCTGGAATATTTTAAGGGGAGGTATTATCTTTTTCCGTCTATGACTGCGGGATTTTATGTTAGCAGCAATATGCTTGACTGGGAATATCATGAGCTTGATGCTCCTATTCCTGTTTTTGACTATGCTCCTGATGTTAGGGCGGTGGGAGATTATCTGTATTTCTGCGCATCGAAAAGGAACGAGGTATGTAACTTCTATAGGTCCAAAGATCCTGTTAATGAAGGCTTTGAAGAGATTGAAGGGAGCTTTCCTTTCTGGGATCCGGATCTGTTTCTGGATGATGATGGGAGGATGTACCTGTATTGGGGATGTTCTAATATTACGCCTATATGGGGAGTGGAACTTGATCCAAGGACTATGAAGCCTGTCTGTGACAAGAAGGTTATGTTCGAAATGGACAATAAGTCAAGGGGCTATGAGCGTATTGGTATGGATCATGTGAGTCCTAAGGCTGGGATGGATTTTGATAAGGCTGCGGAAGCTATTTTTCAGGATCTTATGAAGATGCCTATGGAACTTAGGCAGAAGGAAGGGCTTACTACTGAGGATGCTGTGAGGAAGCTGGCACGAGGCTTTGCAGGAGATGATCCATATATTGAGGGAGCTTATATGACCAAGCATGATGGGAAGTATTATCTTCAATATGCTTTTCCGCAGACTCAGACCAATGTATATGGAGACGGTGTTTTAGTAGGGGATAATCCGCTTGGACCTTTTGAATTTGCACGCAATAATCCGTTTAGTTATAAGCCGGGAGGTTTTATTAATGGCGCAGGTCATGGATCTACTATAGCTGATGAATATGGCAGGTACTGGCATGCGGCGTCGATGTCCATATCTGTTAATAATGATATGGAGAGAAGGCTTGGTTTGTGGAAGGCAGGTTTTGACGCAGATGGCGAGCTTTACTGCGATCAATGTTATGGAGACTGGCCGTCTGATATGGACAAGGAAGCTTTTGAAGAGCCCGAATATATGCTTCTTTCATATGGTAAAAAAGCTTTTGTTTCTTCAGGTGTTGGAGCAGATAAGCTTACAAATGAGGATGTAAAAAATTGGTGGAAGGCGGATTCCAAAACGGGCGAGTGGGCTGTGATAGATCTTGGAGAAGCGATGGATGTTAACTGCATTCAGATAAACTTTGCAGATGACGGGATTAAGGCTAAGATTCCGGAAGGCGCACAGTGTCTTGTTGCACATGAGATCAGATACATAGACAGGGAGAAGCGCCTCACAAGGTGGATACTTGAAGGGTCTTTGGACGGCGGAGACTTTTTTGTAATAGAAGATAAATCAAAGGCAGATACTAATCTGTGCAATGATTTTGTATATAGGGCGGAAGGTATAAAGGCAAGGTTCATAAGGCTCACTGTAATAGAGGTGCCTTTTGATCAGAATATCTGTGTGTCCGGTATCAGGGTATTTGGAAAGGGCAATGGCCGGATGCCAGCCAAAGCTGCCGGTGTTAAGGCTGTGATGAAGACTGACATAGATATGCAGGTGTCCTGGAGCAAAGATAACGCTGCAGGCCACAATATTGTATGGGGCTATGCACCGACAAAGCTCTATCACAGCTATCTGGTACTTGGGAGGGATTCCCAGAATATAGGGGCCATCGTCAAGGATTCTCCTATTTATGTACGAGTTGATAGTTTTAACGAAACAGGTATCACACATGGTGATGTGATTAAGATAAGATGACCAAAATAGGTGGTAAGAAAGAGGACATATATGAAGATCAGGAAATGGAATGATAACTGGAAATTCTGGAGCGGCGGAGATTCTTTTGCCTTAGTATGGGGGATACCGGAAAACGCTGTAGATGTAACGCTTCCACACGATGCAATGGCGCTTGAGACGCCGTATGAGGACTGCCCTAACGGGACTAATACCGGATATGCTAAGGGCGCGCTCTATACATATGTAAAAAGATTCTACGTTTCATCATCTGCGTATGCAGGCAAAGATGTAATAGTCAGATTTGAAGGAATATATGAAAAGTCATCTATCTATGTGAACGAGCAGCTTGTAGGAAGCTGTAACTACGGATATAGCGTAGTAGATGTTAATATTACGGGAGCTTTAAGGCTGGATGCGGAAAATGAGATAAGAGTGATTGTTAGAAATGGGGCTATGCCAAACTCCAGATGGTACAGCGGCGGCGGAATCTACAAAGATGTATATATGCTAATAGGAGAAAAGGCTCATATTGCTCCTTATGGCGTTCGTATAAATACGCTTACTCTTGATGATGACAGTGCAGAGATCCTTGTGAAAACAAGAATTGATAATAAAGACAATTCCAGGCTTACGGCTAGTCTTGAGACAAGGATCATAGATCCTTCAGGAAAAGAAGCCGCTTCTGTCAAAGTGCCTGTGCACTTGATGCCTCTTGAAAGTAGAGAGATCGTGCAGAGAATCACTGTTACTGATCCAAGCCCATGGTCTGAAGATACGCCGGATCTATATAAATGCGTATCGGTGATTACTTCAGATGACTTTTGTGCTACAGAAAAAGATATAATAATGGATTCTAGCGAAGAGTCATTCGGAATAAGGACTATGTCTTTGGACAAAGTACACGGCCTTAGAGTTAATGGCAAGACTGTAAAGCTCAGAGGTGCCTGCATCCACCATGACAGCGGGCTTATTGGAGCTGCAACCTATGACAGTGTGATGTACAGGCAGGTTCGCAAGATGAAAGAAGCGGGATTCAATGCTCTTAGAATAGCCCATAACCCTGCTGCGCCTGCGCTTCTTAGAGCCTGTGACAAGCTGGGCGTATATGTCATGGACGAGTTTGTTGATATGTGGACTCGTAACAAAACAGACTATGACTATAGCATAAGCTTTGAGACTGATTGGAAAAAGGACCTTAAGTCCATGATCATGAAGGACTATAATCATCCGTCTGTGATCATGTATTCAATTGGTAATGAGATACCTGAGATAGGTACGGATATAGGTACCCGTATCGGAACACAGATGAATGCATATGTCAAAGAACTTGATGATAGCAGGTATACAACAGCCGGTATCAACGGCGTATTCGCTGCAGGAGACAAAGTTGGCGAGATAATGCAGGATATATTGAGTGCTGCATGTGATAAAAAGGAGCAAAAATCTGCAAAAGATGTAGAAGGAATAGAAGCTGAAGTAGAAGTTGAAATAGAAGCTAAAAGAGAAGTTGAAATAGAAGCTAAAAGAGATGTTGAAATAGAGAAAGAATCAGGGACACAAGAAACTACTGATAGCAAAGTAGATGGAAAAGCAGATGGTAATGTAGATGGCAATGCTGATGGTAATGTCAATGACTTCATGACAGTTATGGATGCTCACATGGATGAGATCGTCAATCACAAGGCTGTATCCCAAAGACTTGATAACGCCTGCACTTTCCTTGATATAGCAGGTTACAACTACATGACTGCCAGATATGAAAAAGATTATGTAAACAATCCCGACAGGATAATAGTAGGATCAGAGACTTATCCGCCGCAGATAGCAAGGAACTGGGCTGAAATAGAAAAGTACAGTACAGTGATAGGCGACTTCACCTGGACAGGCTGGGACTATATTGGAGAAGCCGGAATAGGTATACCTGCCTATAAGTTTGGCGAGGGAGGCTTTGGCGCTTCATATCCATGCAGATTATCATATGTCGGAGATTTTGATATCACAGGCTTTAGAAGACCCGTTTCTTATTATAGGCAGATAGTCTTCGGACTTAGAAAAGCGCCTTATATAGCAGTGCAGGATCCTCATCATTACGGTGAAAAAGTCATAACAACGCCATGGGTCATGAGCGATGCCATATCATCATGGACATGGGATATACCTAGAGGAAGCGGCGTTATAGTAGAAGTATATTCGGCCGGAGATGAAGCTGAGCTCATACTTAACGGCAAGAGCCTTGGCAGAAAAGCTTCAGGCAAAAAGGAAGGATACAGAACACTTTTTGATATAACTTATGAAAAAGGTGAACTGGAAGCTGTCTCATACGAAAACGGCAAAGAGATAGGCAGAGTGTCTCTGGTAACCGCAGGAGAGGCTTCTAAGATTGAAGTGGTCAGGGAACAAAATGACTATAAGGAAAGCTGTAATAATGCTATAGGCAATGGCTCTATAAATATCAAAACCATTGATAAAGCTATGGAGAAAGAAGCGTCATGTGACAATTCTGATTCATATGAAAATATGGAAATAGTATATCTGAATATATCCCTTTGCGACGACGTAGGCAATGTCAACACAGAGTCAGACACAGATATCCATGTCAGCTTGTCAGACAATCTGGAGCTAATGGGCTTTGGCTCGGCAGATCCAAGAGATGTCACAAATTATAAGACTTCAGACACAAGAACCTTTAACGGCAGATGTCAGCTGATAGTACGCCGCCGAGATAATAATAAGGGGATTGTAACCCTGAAAGCGGGTGAACTATTAACAGAGTACGAGATAATATAATTTATATGGGCTGCAATGGCTGGCCCGCTTCATTTTTGCTCATCGTAAAAAATGTCGGATTTGGACAATTATATTACATGGATTCGATGTTTTGATAACTATAAAATGTAATCACATTAAACACACGGGGTATACAGGGTACAAAAAAGGAGAAAACGTTTATGGAGGTTACAATGTCTAAAGATCAGGGAGCACAAAGTGCTAAGAAAGAAGAACATGTAAGCAAAGCCTTTTCATGGTTCCATGCAACATCAGTCAATGGCGGTGCGATGGTCATTGCGGCAGTTATTTCGAGTTATTTTTCCCAGTATATGACAGATCATATGGGGCTGGCAGCAGGAGCGGCTTCACTTATCATGTTCATAGCAACGCTATGGGATGCTATCAATGACCCGATCATGGGAGTACTTGCAGACAGGACGCATACCAAACTTGGAAGATACAAACCTTATTTTATCTTTGCACCAATTCTTTTAACACTGTTCTCAGTACTTATCTGGGTCAATCCCGGATTCTCAGCAACAGGTAAGTTTATATGGGTGCTTGTGACATACATAGGATACGGCATGACAGTTACTATGTATACAATGCCTCAGATGGCTATCCTTCCGGCAGCTGTTAAGAGCAACCAGAAGAGAAATATGATCATCACAATGGGCGCCGGTACCTGCGCAGCAGCATTTACAATCGGTAATACATTCACACCACAGCTCACAGGATTTTTTACAAATCTTGGATTTAGTAACGGATACATACCGCTTATGATCGTATGCGGCATCCTCTCAGCTGTTTCATTCTGGGGACTTTTTGCAACATCCAAGGAGAGATACCTCCAGCCTGTTAATCAGGGCGAGACTCTTAAGAACCTTAAACTTGTGCTTAAGCATGTAGAGCTTTTCCCTAACATCATCGCATGGATCATGGCTTCAATGGGATATGGACTTATGTTCTCAACTTCAGTTTATTACATGATGTATTACTACATGAGACCAGACCTTATCTCAGTATACATGGGCGTTATCTCTATCGGCGCACTTGTATCAATGGTTGTCCTGATGCCTATTTTCCTTAAGGTATTTAAGACTGGTCAGAGAGCACTTATGGTATCTCAGATCTTATCTATGATCTGCTATATCATCCTTTTCTTCTTTGGTAAAACAAACTTCACATTCCTATGCGTTCTTACATTCATCTCAGCATGCACATCATCAATGCAGAATGCGCTTGTAAATGTACTTGTAAATGACGCGATCGACTATATTCAGCTCAAAGAGGGCATCTCTGCCAACGGCGTTATTTCTTCAATTAAGGGATTTGCCCAGAAGTGCGGCAATACATTTACAAACTCCGGAGTACTTCTGGTACTGTCACTTTCAGGATATGTAGCCAATGCAATAGGCCAGGAGCCTGAGTCAACATTGTTTGCACTTAACTTCCTGAAGTTCGGCGCACCATGTCTTACAGGCATCATCCTGATCCTGAGCGTTATGTTCAATCCTGTGCACAAATATGCCAAGGAGATCGAAGATATGAAGAGCAAGATGGAAGATGTGGCCTGAACTTAGTAAAGAGATCTGTGCCTTGTTCAGAGGCTTAAGATATGTTCAGGATATCATATGATGTCAAAAGAAACTTGTGATAACTATCTCGTATTATAGTAAAAAAAGAGGCATACTCTTGATGGAATATGCCTCTTTTTTTAGTGCATCCGACGGCGATTATCTATGATAAGCTAGTCGATATTAGTGTACTGACTCATAAAATCCTGACAAGGATTATCAGGGATCAAAGCGAGGGCCGCCTTGACTGTTCTTCTTTTTGGAATGGTTTGAACTGTTCTTCCTGCGAGTGCTTCTTGCGGTATTCCAAGGGCGATTCCTTGTAGATCCCGCGGAATACTCTTGAGAAGTGATCTGCCGAATTGTAGCCGACCTGATCTGCAATCTGGCTGACTTTCATATTGGTATTAACAAGAAGGTTGATCGCATCATTTATTCGCAGCTCCTTGATAAGATCTGTGAAGCTTCTGCCGGTGTTGTGCTTTATCAAAGTGCTAAGATGAGGCTCGCTGTAGTGGAAGAACTCGGCGAGGGACGAAAGCGTCAGAGTCTGATAATTGTGCTGTATATACTGAAGTATGAGCGAGAAGTCAGTACCCATCTGGTAATTATAGAACTGTATAGTACTGCTGTAGTTTCTCAGAAGCTCTGAAAAAATAAGGTTGACCCAGTTGATACAGCAGCTGTTACTATATGTATCGCCTTCGTGGCACTCTAAGAGGGCATTACGCATATAGCTCTTAAGCTTTTTATTTTCCCTGGTAAAAAATAAAAGGTAGTTCTCATGAGAATCATCCTGCAGGATGGTTCTGAAAAAGTGCCCCAAAAGGTCTTTATTGGACAGTAGTGAAAAGAAGTTGGCATTAAAGGTGCTCTTCCTGATCATAAGTGTATAGACCGTTGACTCATCATCAATAGTGATATCGTGCAAAGAGCCGGGAGCTATCACGCATATCTCGCCGCTTTTTAAAATCAGATCTTCTCCGTTGAAATGGAAGTTGCAGCTTCCTTCTACAACATAATTGATCTCAAAATAGTTGTGACGATGTGGATCACGTCTTGTATATCTTGGATGGCGTATTATGAACACATCACGGCTCTTGGGGATGATGGATCCCTCTTCAACAGTACTGGTTGTACTTTCCATGGGAGTGACAGTCAGTATCAGAGAGTCTATTACCTTGTTAAACTCTGCGGTTGTAGACTCGCTGTTCCAGTAGGGCATTACAAGCTCAGGGCGCTCATCAAGGAGCATGCCGTTAACTTCAAGATAATTGATCATCTCGATGAACTGAACCTTATTGCCGGACTGATTATAATACCTTCTCATGTGGTTTTGAAACTCACCATAACTAATATACTTATTCATCTCAACCTCTTAATAAGCAATAAATGCAATGCAGAATTCGCACTTGCCAAACATACGCCACTCCTTACTGCTGTTCCAACGCGGACAGTTTATAAAGTCTTTTCGTGTCTTGAAGGTGTTATAATTCAGGGCATGATATCTGAAGCTTTATATTCTGGGAGCCGAAACTCGCTTCGCTCAAACATGCGGCTCCCATGCAGAATATAAAACTCCATCTATCACGCTCCTGAATTTTATAACACCTTCAAAAGAGCACGAAAAGACTTTATAAACTGCCCACGTTGGAACAGCAGCAAGAAGTGACGTATGTTTGGCAAGTGCTAAGTTCATGTATTTTTATCTTAAATATTCAACCTAAAAATAACTTCAAACAATGTAAACTATTGCAAATCAAAGTTAAAAAATCCCTTATCGAATGCTCTATGTGACAGAGCAAAAGTAAAAAGCGCGTGTTATCAGATATTTATACAATAAACCACCACAAAAATCAATCTTAAAAAATGTCGGATTATGCTTAAGATTCCCTATGTAGTTACACCCCCTTTTTACATAAAATCTATAAATAACTAAAACCCCCACTTGTCCGGACCGGCATCCCAAAAGTCTTTACTGGGACAGGCAGTATATAAATCATTGCCACGCTTTTTAATCGTTTTGTAGAATTCATGAGCGTGATAGCTGGAGATTTTTATTCTGCCCGGGGTCCACATGTCTGAGCGAAGCGAGTTTGGACCCCAGAATAAAAAGCTTCAGATATCATGCCATGAAGTCTAAAAACGATTAAAGCGTGGCAATGATTTATATACTGCCTGCCCCAGTAAAGGCTTTGGGGATGCCGGTCCGGACAAGTGGGCAACTATAGTCGGCAAACAAACCAACATCCCCTAATACTACGTGTGTTTAATGAATCGAATTTTTAAGGAGCGACATGATTGATTTTAAGGCAAACCCGTTTTTTCTTGACGATGAGAAGATAAAGTGGGTTGAAGAGACATATGACAACATGACCCTTGATGAGAAGATCGGACAGCTCTTTTGCCCGATAATCTTCACCAAGGACAAGCAAGAACTGGAAAACTTCATAGACAAATACCATATCGGCGGAATGCTCTATAGAGAAGGCCCCGGACAAGAGATAAGAGATGCCCACAAGATATTGCAGGAGGCGAGCAAGATCCCGCTTCTTACGGCTTCGAATCTTGAATACGGCGGCAATGGATCAGCTGTAGAAGGTACATATTACGGAAGGCAGATGCTGGTTGCAGCTACTAATGATACGGACAGCGCCTACAGGCTTGGCAAGATTTCCTGCAAGGAAGGAGCTGCAGTTGGAGTTAACTGGGCTTTTGCACCAGTAGTTGATATCGACAGGAACTATCACAATCCGATCATGAATGTCAGGACTTTTGGAGATGATGTTCAAAGGGTTATCGATATGGGAACTGCTTATATCAAGGCGGCAAAAGAGGAAGGCGTTGCAACAGCGGTCAAGCACTTCCCGGGAGACGGAATAGATGAAAGGGATCAGCACCTTCTTACAAGTGTCAATTCTCTGTCTGTATCCAAATGGGATGAAAGCTACGGCAGGATCTACGAGGCTATGATAGAAGCCGGGACTCTTAGCATCATGGCAGGTCACATAGCACTTCCCTCATATGAAGACTTCTATGAGGGCAAAGAGGTTGATAAAGTGATTCCTGCAACACTGTCTCCAAATCTTCTCAAGAAGCTTCTTAGAGACAAGCTTGGATTTAACGGTCTCATAACTACTGATGCTACACCTATGGTTGGCTTTTGCTGTGCCTGTGACAGAGAGACTGCCGTTCCTATGACTATAGAAAGCGGCTGTGACGTATTTCTTTTTAATAGAAATATAGATGAAGACTATGAATACATGCATAGGGGCTATGAAAAAGGTATATTGTCGGATGCAAGACTCGAAGAAGCGGTCAAGAGGATACTGGCAACCAAGGCTGCCCTTGGACTTAACACTAAGAAGGAAAAAGGCACTCTTGTACCTGACGAGGATGCTCTTAAAGTCCTTAACTGCAAAGAACATGACAGCTGGGCAAGAGAATGTGCGGATAAGGGTGTAACACTTGTTAAGGATACTCAGAATCTTCTTCCTATAAGCCCTGTTAAGCACAAGAGGATCCTTCTTCAGATCCTTGGTGAGTATGAGTCCAATGACAGGGTTCAGCGCTTTTTTGTAGATAAGCTCACTAAGGAAGGCTTCGATGTGACAGTTTATGTCAAAGAAGGCTTTGAAGTAATGGACGATTCTGTAGCTAAGCTCAAAGAAAGGTATGACCTTGTGATGTACGTGGCTAACATCGAGACAGCGTCCAACCACACTGTAGCCAGGATCAACTGGCATACCATGTTCGGACTTGGAACCAACATGCCCTGGATGGTATATGAGATGCCTGTTATGTTCATAAGTGTTGGCAATCCTTATCACCTTCTGGATGCGCCTATGGTCAAGACATTCATAAACGGATATTGCAATTCTGAGTATGTTATGTCAGCTGTCATAGACAAGATCATGGGAAGGTCACCTTTTAAGGGAGTGTCACCTATAGATCCTTTCTGCGGAAGACAGGATCTAGGATTTTAAGGCATAAAAGAACTTAAAGAACAGAAGAATTTAAAACACAAAAGAATTTAAAGTACAAAAGAATTTAAGATACAAAAGAATTTAAGATACAAAAGAATCCAAAGCATAAAAGAATTGGATATAGGAGTAGTAAATTTTGAAAGCTTTTATTTTTGACCTGGACGGCGTGATCGTCTTTACAGATAAGTTCCATTATCAGGCATGGAAGAAGATGGCTGACAGGATGGATATATATTTTGACGAGACTATTAATAACAGACTTCGCGGAGTAAGCCGCATGGATTCTCTTGAGATCATACTTGAGAATTATAAAGGCCATAAACTTGGACAGAGGGAAAAAGACCTACTTGCGGCTGAAAAAAATGATAACTATAGAAAACTTCTTGAGACCATGACACCTGATGATGTAAGCACAGACGTAAGGAATACTCTCAAAGAGTTAAGGCATAGGGGATATAAGCTTGCAATAGGATCATCAAGTAAGAATACCAAATTCATACTTGAAAGAGTAGGACTTATGGATGCATTTGATGCAATCTCTGACGGCACCAATATCACAAAGTCAAAGCCTGATCCGGAGGTCTTCTTAAAGGCTGCCGAGTATATCGGTGAAAGCCCCAAAGACTGCTACGTAGTTGAGGATGCATATTCAGGAATAGATGCTGCAGAAGCTGGTGGTATGACATCTGTAGGCATCGGCGATGCAGCAGGCTATGACAAGACAGACATCAAGATTCAGAAGTTTTCTGATATCCTGAGCCTTTCCTGAACTGATTGGGAGTAATGCCTTCTCTTTGCCTGAAGCAGTAGCAGAAGGCACTCTCATCCTCAAATCCGCAGGCATAGGCAATCTCTGATATTGTCATGCTTGTATTAAGAAGATTATATTTGGCAGCTAAGATGCGTGTTGATATGAGAAACTGGTGCGGACTTACACCGGTTTCTTTTTTGAATCTTCTGGCAAAATAGTATGGAGAAAAACCCGCAATCTCTGCCATCTGATCAAGAGATATATCTTTTGAAAAGTTATCTGAAAGATACGCAGTGACTTTCTTGATGCCATCCTGAACGGAAGTAACCGTATTATCATGAAAAGACATCAGTTCAAGAAGGATGTTGTTTATTATAAGACTCATGGATGCTTCGCTTACTAACTCATGCTTTTCAAAAGAATCATACAGCTTTAATAGCTCTCTGCGTATCATGCTGCAATTTGGCATAGAAATGATAGCTGAGCCCGGGACAGATATAGCACTTGATGAATCACTTACCAACATTCTATCTTCGAGCTGATCATTATTCCTTCCCATAAGCAAGTATTCAAAATAACTTCCTGCCATAGCGCCGTCAAAATGCATCCACAATGCCTTGCATCCGGAACCGCTCTTATAAGCATGAGGCTTATAACAGTCTATGATAACAACGTCCCCTTTTCTAGCAGTCTGGTAACCATCTTCGAGCAATATTTCCATAGAGCCGCTTTCTATAAGAATAATAAGATAGCTGTCGTAACGGCTTCTTGTAAGGGTATATGAAGGCATATATTCAAAACGCCCTATCACAGTAGGATACAGGAACAATTTGCGTGCCAAGGCCGTAGGAGTATACAAAAAGTATTGAGAATCTATGGTGATGTTCTGTTCTGTAGAATACATCGGAACTCTCCTTCTATATAGAGCAAGTTTTTTACATTATAAAGCAATATTCTTAATTGTTAAATATTTATATTGTAAGTATGATTTGTTAAGAACTTAAACTTAACCGCATGTCGCGAGCAAAGCGAGTGATTAAAAGGTCTATATTGGTGGATCTTGCGACACTAATTTGGATATGAAAATGAATTGTTCTCATACTTTCCACTTGGACAGACCAGCATCCCCAAAGTCTTTACAGGGGTAGGTAGTATATAAATCATTGTCACACTTTTTAATCATTTTATAGAATTCATGAGCGTGATAGATGGAGATTTTTATTCTGCCAGGGGTCCGCATGTCTGAGCGTAAGCGAGTTTCGGACCCCAGAATAAAAAGCTACAGATATCATGCCATGAATTCATAAAATGATTAACAGTGTGACAATGATTTATATACTGCCTACCCCTGTAAAGACTTTGGGGATGCTGGTCTGTCTAAGTGGGAAGTTCGGGCGATATATTAAATAAATGGAGTACCTTACCAAAAGGAGGCATCATGGATACAGTAAATATTTGGGAAGAGAAGGTTGAGATTCCAACTTATGACATTGGAGAGCCTGACATCAATCCAATGTTTCTTGAAAAGAGAGTGTATCAGGGCAGCAGCGGCAAGATCTATCCCTATCCTGCAACATCTGAGATCAAAAGAGAAAAGAAAAATAAGATCTGGAACGTTGTTTTCCTTGAAAATAAATATATCAAAGTCATGGTCATGCCGCAGCTTGGCGGCAGGATCCAAAGAGCCTATGACAAGACCAATGGCTATGACTTCGTATATTACAATCATGTGATAAAGCCTGCACTTGTGGGACTTACAGGCCCCTGGATATCAGGCGGCATAGAGTTCAACTGGCCTCAGCATCACAGACCCACAACATATATGAAGGTCGAGCACAAGATAAGGGACAACGCTGACGGCTCTAAATCACTTCTTCTTGGAGATGTAGACAGGATGTATGGCACAAGGGTCATTACAGCTATAACACTATATCCTGACAAGGCATATATTGAGATTGAAGGCCAGCTCTATAACAGAACGCCACTTCCGCAGACTTTCCTGTGGTGGGCCAACCCTGCTGTGTCTGTCAATGACAACACCCAGTCAGTGTTCCCGCCTGATGTACACTCTGTCTATGACCATGGCAAAAGAGCTGTATCAAGATTCCCAATTGCTACCGGCGTATATTATAAGCATGATTACAGCCAGGGCGTTGATATCTCAAGATATAAGAATATACCTGTGCCGACTTCTTATATGGCAGAGCGTTCTGATTTTGACTTTGTAGGCGGCTATGATTATGGCAGGGAGGCAGGACTTTTGCATGTAGCTGATCATCACATATCTCCCGGCAAGAAGCAGTGGACCTGGGGGTGCGGAGACTTTGGCAAGGCCTGGGACAGGAACCTTACAGATACAGACGGCCCTTATATTGAGCTGATGACAGGTGTATACTGCGACAACCAGCCTGATTTTGCCTGGCTTATGCCCTATGAGGAGAAGAAGTTCAGGCAGTACTTTATGCCATACAAGAAAGCGGGATATATCAAGAATGCAAGTATAGATGCGGCAGTTAATCTGGAAGTATCTGATGATAATATAGAAGCTATCGTCTATGCAAGCAGCGATCTTATAAATGCAAGAGTTGTTATTACTAATAATAAAGAAATCATACTGGATGAAAAGACCTCAATATCTCCTGAAAATGTATATACCAAAAATATACCTGCAAAAAATGCTGACAGATATAAGGTTAAGATAACTGTCTTTAATGAAGGCAAAGAACTTGTCTCTTATCAGGAGAAAGACTATGGGATACCTAAACTGGCCGAGCCTGCAAGACCTGCCAAAAAGCCTGAGGATATCATGACTAATGAGGAATTGTACCTTACGGGAAGGCATATCGAGCAGTACCGTCATGCGACATGGCTTCCTGATGGATACTATCTTGAGGGACTTAAAAGGGATGAAGGAGATATACGTATCAACAATGCTTATGGACTTCTTTTATTAAGAAGAGGTGAATTTGCCAAGTCTGAGAAGCACTTCAGGAAGGCAATTGACAGACTGACTTTATTAAATCCCAATCCTTATGATAGCGAAGCATATTACAACCTCGGTCTGTCACTCTTTTACCAAGGAAAAGAGGATGAAGCTTACGATGCCTTCTATAAGGCAACCTGGACCAGTGCCCAGCAGGAGATGGCTTATTACTATCTTGCAGTCATTGATTGCAGAAGAGGTGAGTACGACAGGGCGCTTGACCTGATTGAAAGAGGGCTTGTTAAGAATGCTCATAATATAAAGGCAAGAGGCCTTAAAGCTACGCTTCTTAGTATACTAAATAGAAATAAAGAATCTATTGAGTATATAGATGAAAACCTTAAGGTCGATGCCTTTGACTTTGTTTCCAGATTCCTGAAGATGGCGACTGAGCTTCGGGAAGCAGCGGCAGCAGATGAGAATGTTTTAGAAACAGATAAGAAGGAGAAGTGCAAGAATTATAAAGAAGAGCAAGTAGAAGAATATATAAAAGAACATAAAGAAGAATATAGAGAAGAATATAAAGAAGAATATAAAGAAGAATATAAAGAAGTAGTCACAGGGGATATAGAGAATTTCCTCCAGACAGCCCGAGATTTTGCCGAATATGGTCTTTATGAATATGCCGCAAGGGTTCTTTCATTATGCAAGCAGGATAGCCCTTTGAAGCACTATTACAGAGCATACTATCTTGATAAACTTGCCAGACATGATGAGGCACATAAGGAACTGCTCCTTGCGCAGGAAGCATCCTTCAAATACTGTTTCCCTAACAAACTTGAAGATATCCTGGTATTGGAAAGGTGTATAGAACTGTATCCTCAAGGCTCAAAAGCTTACTATTATCTGGGATGCCTGTATTATGATAAGCTTGGATATAACAAAGCAGTGGATCTGTGGGAGAAGTCAGGCAATCTTGATGACAGCTTCCCAACGCTCTATAGGAACCTGTCTATAGCTTATTACAACAAAAAAGGTGACAAGGATAAGGCCAGAGAGTGCATGGAGAGAGCTTTTGAACTTAATAAGAGCGATGCAAGAGTTTTCTTAGAGCTTGATCAGTTATATCAAAGACTTGGAGTAGACGCAGCAAAGCGCCTCGAGCTATTTGAAGATAATATATCTCTTATAGAAAAAAGAGACGATTTATATACCGAGTATGTGACCATTCTTAATATGTGCAGGCAGTATGAAAAGGCCTACGACATGATAATGCGGCATGACTTCCAGACCTGGGAAGGCGCCGAAGGCAAGATAACAACCCAGTACAAATTATCACTATATATGATGGCAAGAGGTAAGCTGCGTGATGATAAGCCGGAAGAAGCTGCAAGCCTTATTAACAAGGCGCTCTCATATCCTGACAACCTTGGCGAAGGAAGACTTGAAGGAACCAAAGACAATAATCTATATTACCTCCTTGGAAAATGTTATAAAGCTATGGGTGAGATTGAGAAAGCTACCGAATGCTTTAGAAAAGCTACACTTGGCGAAAGCGAACCGGCCGGTATGATGTACTACTATGACCAGCCGGCAGATATGATACTCTATCAGGGACTTGCTTATGGAGAACTTGATGACATTGGCAATGCTAATACCAGATTCTATAAACTCCTTGATTACGGTGAACATCACGAGGGCGATAAGTTCGTAATGGATTACTTCGCAGTATCAATGCCGGATATGTCTGTGTTTGATGCAGATATGGATCTAAAGAACAAAGTCCATTGTTACTACCTCATGGGCCTTGGCAACATGGGCCTTGGACACATTCCGGAAGCTGCAAAATGGTTTACCAAAGCTCTGCAACTTGACGTAAACCACCAACTTGCATCCTTGTATCTTGAGATGTGCTAAGTGATAGAGCTGCAGCATTTTACATATGGGTTTCTTGGTTAGTAAAGATTTTGAGCTGAGATGAAAACGGCATAACTAAATATCGGTAAATAATCGAAAAATAGATAATAAAAACTTTTTAATTGTGGTATCATGAGTATATGAAAACTATAATTAAATGGTCAAGTGGTATTTTAATAGGGATCGTGATAGTGGCTGCAGCCGTTTATATGGCTCTGGCAGTCTATTATCACGACCGTTTTGTTTTTGGGACATGGGCTCAGGGACATTATATTACAGGCCTGTCTGTTAGTAAGGCAGCAGAGCTTCTAAACAGCGAGTATGAACCCTGCGACATCACGGTTACAGATTTAGAGGGGCAGGAGTACATAGTCAAAGCTTCTGATGTTAATATCAAAGCAGATTATACCAAGTCCCTGCAGGCGGCTTTTGACAATCAGAATGTGATCAGCTGGATCTATCATCTTGTTAATGGCAAGGAGCTTACTATGGCCGCTGATATAACATATGACAAAGAGAAGCTCCAGAGCATAGTATCCTCCTGGTCTATGTTCGATCTTAAAGAAGAGGACAGAACTATAGAAATAGTAAACATAGTTGATGAAGGCTATCAGCTTATTGATACTACGGGAGACGTACCTGTATATGACGAGATACTCAAGCAGGTCGAAATAGCATTAAGAAGCGGAAGCAGCAATCTTGATCTTGGCTTGCTGGATTCATGTTACAAAGAGCTTGAGCTTACTGATGAAATGAAGTCTGTCAGGAAGACTTTTGAAAAGATAAGTAAGATCCAGGATATAGGAATAGTATATAAATTTGGAGATGATGAAATAGAGCTTAGCGGATCTTTTATGAGCAGTGCCATAGTTACAGAAGATATGGCGCCGGATCTAAAGTCTCAAAAGCCCAAGAAGAATCAGCCGGGGAGTGGCAACTTTATTGTTGGCGGCAAGGAAACATCTTTTCCCAAAGAATATTATATAGAGAATGGATTTGCAGTAGATAATGCGGGCAACATCATCGTAAGCGAATCTGCGCTATATGAAGGTGTGCAGGAACTATGCGGTCAGTATAGTACTGTGGGAGGCAGCAGGTCTTTTTACACCAGTAGAGGTAAGACTATAACAATTGACGGCGGAACTTATGGCAATAAGATAGATAGTAATAATGAGTTTGAATATCTGATAAGTTCTATCATAAAAGGAATCAAAGAGACTCACGAACCTACCTATGAACAGGTGGCTGCAAGTAAAGGCTCTGATGATATAGGCAATACCTATGTGGAGATCAGTATAGAGGATCAGCATCTGTATTATTATAAAGATGGGATTCTGATGCTTAGCTGCGATATTGTTACAGGCAATGTGGCAAGAGGAAGAGATACTCCCACAGGTGTATTCTATGTATATGGCAAGGCTAGAAACAGATATCTAAGAGGCAGGGGCTATGTGTCTTTTGTCAAATTCTGGATGCCTGTTTACAAGGGCGTTGGAATGCACGATGCATCCTGGCGGGATGAGTTCGGAGGAGATATATACCAAAACGAAGGTTCTCATGGCTGCATCAATCTTCCTACAGATAAGGCAGAAGAACTTTATGGTTATGTCGAAATAGGTACTCCGGTTGTGATATACTGATCATTACATTAATGATTCTTGTTTTTTTCGATGTAAGTGTGCAAGTTATGTGATAATATATTACTGAATCTTTAAAGCGTTCTGTATTTTTTATGTTCTTTAGTTTTTTCAGCACCACAATAAAAAAGAAGTTGAAACGGAGGAAAACCACGTGAACAACAGACTTTATAAGTTGATGAATTGGCCGGAAATTGAGGAGATAATTTATTCGGACGGACACGATCCGCATCGTATTCTTGGAGCACATAAGGTTGGGAATTCTGTTCTGATTCAGACATTTCGCCCTGATTATGCAGAGGTCAAAGTAGTATCATCTGATGGCAAGACTTACAAGATGGATCTTGAGGATGATGCGGGATTCTATGCAGCTTTGTTGCCATACAAGGCAGGATTCTCCTATCATTACGTATTGGTAGATCAGACCGGTAAGGAGACAGTATCTCATGATCCATATGTGTATGAGCCTCTTATAACAAGGGAGGATTGTATCAAGTTCTCAAGCGGTATGCATGATACAATCTATGACAAGCTTGGTGCTCATATGATGAAAAGAGATGGAGTAGAGGGTGTAAACTTTGCAGTGTGGGCGCCCGATGCTGCCAGAGTATCGGTAATAGGAGACTTTAATAACTGGGATGGCCGTATACATCAGATGAGAAGAGTAGATGAGAGCGGCATCTATGAACTTTTTATTCCTGATGTAACTGAAGGTCAGGAGTATCAGTATGAGTGCAAGACAAGAGGCGGAGAGATATTCCTTCGTCCCGATCCGTATGCTACAAGAACCAAAGATTATAAGGCTGAGGTGTCTGTAGTTGCTGCGGCTCCTTCATATAAGTGGGATGACAAGGCATGGATGACTCAGAGGAAGACTTATGACAAAACAGGCAGCGCCCTTTCTATAGTAGAGCTGTCTCTTGACGGATTTGCACAGACTGCATTTGAAGATGATGAAGATGTTACATATGCAGCTTTGGCAGCTCGTGTGATCCATTATGTTAAGGCCAATGGTTTTAATGCTATAGAGCTTCTTCCTGTATGTGAGCATGATGAAATTCACAAATTCGATGTTAATAGTTTCTATGCGATAAAAGGTGAGTACGGAACAGCAGCTGATTTCATGGACTTTATAAATGCCTGCCACAAGGAAGGTATACGTGTTATCCTTGACTGGACAGCTACTTATTTTCCCAAAAGAGATTATGGACTGTCCTACTTCGATGGCCATGCTCTCTACGAGTATGAGGATCCCGGCAAGGGAACCCAGCCTGGAACTCATCGCCTGATATTCGACTACGGACGCAAGCAGGTAACCAATTTCCTGTATGCTAATGCTTTATACTTATTAAAAGAATTCCATATTGATGGTTTACGTATTACAGATATATCAAAAGTATTGTATCTGGATTATGACAGAAAGCCCGGCGAGTGGACTCCTAATATCTACGGCGGATATGAGAACCTTGAAGCTGTAGAGTTCATGAGGGAACTCACACAAAAGGTCAATCAGCTGGATCAGGGAATCCTTCTTATCACCAAGGAGACAGCATGCTGGCCGCATCTTACAGATACTGTTGAAGAGGGCGGACTGGGATTTGACTACAAGTGGAACAATGGATGGTCTCATGACTGTCTTGAGTATATGAAGTATGATCCTATCTTCAGGGGTCAGCATCACAATGAGCTTACATTCTCTATGATGTATTCATATACAGAGAAGTTCATACTGGCTCTGTCACATGAAGATGTCGGCGGATATCCTTTCCTTAAAGAGATGATGCCTGGTGATGATGACCAGAAGGAGTCCAATGTCAGACTGATACTTGCTTATATGATGGTTCATCCCGGTAAGAAGATGCTCTATCATGGCAGAAATGCTGTATCTATGGAGCGCGGCCTTCAGATGGAGAACTTCATATACAAGCTCAATATGATGTATTTCGATCATCCGGCACTTTATGAGCTTGACGATGTGACTGATGGATTTGAATGGATCAACTCGATGGCAGCAGATCTGTGCATGCTTGCTTTTGTCAGAAAGAGCAGCAAGGACGAGGAAGAGCTCCTTGTAGTCATGAATATGGCTGGTGTTGAGAGAGAGTTCAGAGTAGGCGTCAACCACGATGGACGCTATGAAGAGATCCTTAATACAGATGCCAAGGACTTTGGCGGAAGCGGCGTAGTCAATGACAGAAAGATCGAGGCTGAGCTTATAGAGGCTGATGGCCGCAAGTATAGCGTGCCTGTTAAGCTTGCACCTCTTTCACTTGCAGTATTTTCTTACATTCCTTATACAGATAAGGAGAAGAAGATCCGTAAGATCAGAGAAGAGGCTCATGAGAAGAAGATAGCAGAGCAGGAGAAGAGCCGCTCACTTCTTCTTAGTAAGCATGAGAAGGAAGAGGCAAGGATGCTTGCTGAGCTTAAGGCCAAATACGAGAAGGAACTTGCCCAGCAGCAGAAGGCAATAGAAGAAAAGTATGACAAGATCGAAGAGGAAAGGATCTTTGCTATAGTATCTGATGCTGCTATAGAGAAGCTCGCTGAGACAGGTACCAATGAAGATGGCTCCAAAAAGGGAGCTTCTGATAAGAAGGCTCCAAAGAAAGCTGTTAAGAAGGTAACTAAGAAGAGCACTATCACCAAGTTCCCTGAGGGAAAAGATGTAAAGAAGCCTGCAGCAAAGAAGAGCACTTCCAAGAAGACATCATCTTCAAAGAGTAGTAAGAAGAAGGACACAGGTGATAAAGCCTGAATAGGTATACTAAAAAAAGGAATTAGTTTTATATGTTTTACAATTTTTTGATAAACACTTTCGCAGGGGCTGCACTTTCAGGTAGTGCAGCTTCTGCTACGACTGTAAATTCAGATGCGGCAGCAAATTCAGCCGCTACTGCTTCAACAGCTCTGCAGGAGACGATAGATGTACTCCCTTCTACAGAAGCAGCGGCTGAGACACTTACCAAGATCTCCGGAACAGAGGTTGATCCTTCGGCTTTGGAGAAATTCATGACAGAGCTTCCTGATAAGGCACTTAACTTTGGAGTTAAAGTTCTTATAGCGCTGGTATTCCTTCTTATATGCTGGAAATTGTCTAACCTGATAGTCAAGGCACTCCGTAAGTCTATGGAGAAGGCAAAGTCGGATGAGAGCATCATCCACTTTGTATGTAAGTTCATCGAAGTGGGACTTAAGTTCCTGAGCATAGTCCTTGTGGCAGCTTCTCTTGGATTTAATTCTGCAAGTATAGTTGCTCTTCTTGGTTCTGCCGGTGTTGCTATAGGTCTTGCTGTTCAGGGTACACTTTCCAATCTTGCAGGTGGTGTGATGATACTGCTTGTAAAGCCCTTCAAGCTTGGCGACTATATCATAGAAGATTCACATGGGCATGAAGGAACTGTTAAGGAGATATCCCTCTTTACAACCAAGCTTATAACACCTGATAACAGAGTGATCGTGATCCCTAATGGAGATCTGTCCAATACATCACTTACCAACTCGACAGGCAATAAAGTAAGGCTACTTCAGGTATTTGTAGGAGTTCCTTACAGTGAGAGTACTAATAAGGTTAGAAGCGTACTTGAAGGCGCTATGAATTCAAGCAAGTACGCACTCAAGGACCGCGAGATGCTGGTTGTAGTCAATGACTTCAAGGATAGCTATATTGAGATGCAGCTTAGATGCTGGGTTAAGTCTTATGAATTCCTTGCATCCAAGTGGGATCTTAATGAGAGAGTCAAGAATGCACTTGATGAAGCCGGAATAGAGATTCCATTTAATCAGATTGATGTGCATATGAAATAAGTATTTCTTAGATTTTGCAGATCGTAGCTGTGGCGCTTATTATCAAGATGCGCTGTGTCAAAAGAACTGCGAAATAAGTCCTTGCAAAAGAGAAATGCTGCTAGTATAATGTTTTTTGTCGGTGCGAAGGGTATATTCGCACCTGACAACATATAAGCTGCTGGAATGGCGCAGTTGGTAGCGCAACTGATTCGTAATCAGTAGGTCGAGGGTTCGAGTCCCTTTTCCAGCTCGGGTGCCGGGTACATCTTTATGATGTACCCGGCATTATTTCCTTAATCTATTTCCTGAACTTATTTCTTGAACACAACCCAGTTATGTGACCATGGTACCGGGAGCCCGAAGAGAGTCACATCTTTATCTGCTGCATTCCTGTACCAGGAATAGTTCCAGCCTGCGCCCATGTCCATGTACAGAGCGTTGGTGACACCAAGTCTTTGGAGTTCTTCCATAAACTGGGTGAAGTGCATCATATTGACAGAATCGATTATGCACAGATTTCCATTAAGTTCAGCAAGAGTTCTATAGCATCTTGCTCTTGGCCTGTCGAAGTTCATGACAACTTCGTGATCTTTGATAAGGCTAAATTGCATGAAGCCATTGCCGCCTGCATCGGCGGCTTTTTTTATTGCTCCTTCCGGATCATCGAATTCAAAAGAAAATTCTCCATCTGCAAATGTAAAAGCAGCAAAAGCATCTTTGTTATAGGGACTTGCATAGTAGGCTCCGTTTACAGCATGGTCCCCTTCAACATTCTCCTGACTAAAGTCAAGACTTACCGTATGCTGAAAGGCAGCCCCGCTGCACCATGTGATGGAATCATCAGACTTGGAAGGACGATCTTTGCATACAAGTTCTACATTGGAATATTCAGGGAAGAAGATATAGACCTTGCCTGTGTTGTATATTGTTGTCTCATTCCCGGGGATGATCTTATCGACAGGCATGCTGGAAGCATCTATACTTTCAGGAATATTAATATGATATTGGGATATAAGCCCCATGAATATAAATGCAAATGAAGGAATTACAAGTATCGAAGATGCATAAAAAATGCGATAAAGATACTTAAGCGGCTTAAAGGCAAGCTTCTCAGGCCCCCAGAGATAGATCACCAAAGTGACAACTTGAACCAGAGCTATAGTCAGATAAAACATATATAAGATATTAAGCCACATCTGTGCTACGAAAAAGCATGTGAATGAGCACAAAGAAAGCAGTGCCATTGCCATAAGCCATATTCCGGATAAGCGTTTGCGAAGGTTCATTTATTGTTCTTCCTTTCACGTTTTTCATTAAGAAGTTCATGACGAAGTAGCTTGAAAGAATCAAACTGGGATTCTATGCATATGAGCATGATGAGGATAGCCATATCGGTCAGATACATGAGCGCATTGGCCCACATGCCTGATGCAGATAAGCCCAGCATGCTGTTGGTAACAATAAGGATAATGTAAACGATGAATTTGAATATGATAGCCATGCGGTTGAAGATAACATTCTCGGGATTTCCATGAATCGCATAATTGATGATGAAATGATTGATCGTAATAACTATCGTCATGAGAAAAGACATACCTGCGGCTGCAAGGTACAAGCTCCCCTGAACGCCAACGACCAGATATACATCAAAATCCTGCTCGCTCCAGAGCTTTCCTAGAACAAGATAAGCTTCCTCATACATTAAACTAAAGAAAACACCGCCCATGAGACCTTTGGCAACGTCCCAGTTGTAATGCCTGAACGCAAAGAACATGGCAACAGTTGTAATGAGCTTAATTACAAGCCCAAATATAGCCATATAGTTATTTTCAAGAAGGCTTAGTAAGAATAGAGAAGCGGCGCCTGTGATCACAGATGATACGCATACTACAGCCATCAGATGTTCATTTAAGAAGATGGATTCCTTATTACTACCTTTTGTCATTGCTTTTTACTCCGTTTCTGTTGTCGCAAATACGATAATCAATTTTTATTTTATCAAAGGTGTGATTATCTGTCACATTAACAGAAGCGTTAGATTCGGCTTTGATTAGGCAAGTTTAGTTCATATGTGCTATAATTATTATATAAAGATAATAAATCGGAATGAGAGAAATAGATGATTTGCGTTGAAATTGATAATTTAGTTCCTTGTCTGAAAGATGCATCAACGGGTGATATTCTTGAGACAGAAGTTTTCCATGGAGCTGAACCGATTTGTATGTTGCATGAATATCAAATAGGTATATTTGATGAAGCTGCAAGAAAGATTCGTGAGGTTTATGATTATGAATGGACAGATGACGAAATATGATAAATATTTACAGTCGCTTGATGATATGCAAGAGCCTAAAGTACCCAATGCTCGTTTTGAAATGCGTAAGCTTATCGAATATGCGAAGGAACAAGGAAAACGTATATCAGAATTGTCTATAGCTGAAAAACAGAAATTTATTAAATATTTATGATGGAGTAATTACTAGAGCGAGTTAGAAATGTTTTTAACTCTTTCTATAAAAATTATTTTGATTTTTTGAATAATAAAAAATATTGGTGATAAAAGTTATTGTTAAAAAGGCTTTCCTGTTAGGCAGGAGAGCTTTCTTTATAAGAGGAGTTTGAATTGATAAACAATTAAAACTCTAGACGTGCACCCTGTAGGAGCACGTCCATAATGTAAAAATAATGAAGGAGAGTTCCACATGAAGCCTTTGATGCTTCGGATGTGCATAAAGAGTGGAAGGCTGTATACGGCGACAGGCTTATGAGCAAAGCAATATTTGATTGTGATTGATAAACTGTGCGGCATAAGCTCATATGATCTTTGCAATGGAAAGCTGAATTGAAAACTTTACAATGGAAATATGAATATTGCAAGTTTAAAAATGCATAAAATATTCAAAAATATACATTTTTAAACTTGCATTGCCACATCTGATGTGGTAAAGTAGCATTCATAACATGTATAAATATACAGGAGGAATTCATATGGCACAACTTTGGGGAGGCCGTTTTCAAGGTAAAACAGACCAGCTTGCCTGGGATTTTAATGCATCTATATCTTTTGATAAAAGGCTTTTGGAGGCAGATGTACGAGGCTCCAGAGCTCATGTAACAATGCTTGCCAAGCAGGGAATCATCACAGATGAAGATAAAGAGGCTATCTTCAAGGGGCTTGACTCTATCATGGCAGATGTTGAGAGCGGTAAGCTTTCTATAACTACTGAATATGAAGATGTACACAGCTTTATAGAAGCTAATCTCATAGACAGGATAGGCGATGCCGGCAAGAAGATGCATACAGGGCGTAGCCGTAACGACCAGGTTGCGCTTGATATGAGACTTTATACAAGAGATAAGGTCAAGGAGACGCAGGAACTTATTATCGATATGCTCAAAACTCTTCTAGATCTTCAAAAAGAGCATATTGATACCTACATGCCAGGCTTTACACACCTTCAGAAGGCGCAGCCTCTTACACTTGCCCATCATCTTGGAGCGTATTTGGAGATGTTCAAGCGTGATGCCCTCCGTATGAAGGATATCTATAAGAGGATGAATTATTGTCCTTTAGGATCAGGCGCTCTTGCAGGTACTACTTATAATCTGGACAGAGAGTATACTGCAAAGCTTCTTGACTTTGATGGCCCTACTCTTAACAGTATGGACTCTGTAGCAGACAGAGATTATCTTCTTGAGTATATGTCTGCGCTTGCTATCATGCAGATGCACCTTTCAAGATTCTCAGAGGAAGTTATCATCTGGAACTCTAATGAGTATCAGTTTGTGACTATAGATGATGCCTATTCTACAGGAAGCAGTATCATGCCTCAGAAGAAGAACCCTGATATAGCAGAGCTTGTACGTGGTAAGACAGGCAGGATCTATGGAGATCTCATGAGCCTTCTTACTACCATGAAGGGTATACCTCTTGCATACAACAAGGATATGCAGGAAGACAAAGAGGTGGCATTTGATGCGATGGACAATGCTCTAAACTGCCTGATCCTTTTTACAGATATGCTTAGAACCCTTAAGTTCAACAAAGAGGTCATGCAAAAGAGTGCGATGAACGGATTTACAAATGCAACTGATGCAGCAGATTATCTGGTTGTTAAGGGTGTTCCTTTCAGGGATGCACATTCTGTTATAGGAAGAATAGTGCTTCACTGTATAGATAAGGGATGCGCTATCGATGACCTTGATATAGATACACTTAAGTCTTTTGATGAACATTTCGATAATGATATATACGATGCAATATCTCTAAAGACCTGTGTTGAAAAGAGACTTACGATCGGAGCTCCCGGTATAAGTGCTATGGAGAAAGTCATCGCAGTCAATGAGAAGTTCATTGAAGACTATAAGATTTGAAATAAGTTTGTGGCTAAAAATATATAAGAGAAATATATACAAGAAAAATATATACAAGAACTATATGTAAAAACACTGTTTTTATGCAAAGATATATAAAAGTTTTTGACTATATGGTAAAAAATGTATATTTTATCTCTTTTCACAGAGAAAAAATAAGATTATAATAAACAGCAAATTAACGCGCTAAAGTACGGGACGCGTAAAAGCATTGGAAGAGGAGCATTATTATGAGTGAGAAGTTGAAAGTGGCAGTCCTTGGTGCAACAGGTATGGTAGGTCAGAGATTCATCTCTATCCTTTCAGATCATCCATGGTTTGAAGTTACTACAGTTGCAGCCAGCCCCAGAAGTGCAGGTAAGACTTATGAAGAGAGCGTCGGAGACAGATGGAAGATGGATGATCCGATGCCGGAAGCAGTTAAGAATCTTGTAATTAAGGATGTAACAGACGTTAAGGGCGTTGCATCTGATGTTGATTTCGTTCTGTCAGCTGTTAACATGAGCAAGGATGAGATCAAGGCTATAGAAGAGGAGTATGCTAAAACTGAGACTCCTGTTATCTCTAACAATTCAGCTCACCGCTGGACACCTGATGTTCCTATGATCGTACCTGAGATCAACCCTCAGCACAGCGATGTCATCGAATATCAGAAAAAGCGTCTTGGTACTACAAGAGGCTTCATCGCAGTTAAGCCCAACTGTTCTATCCAGAGCTATACACCTGCTCTTGCTGCATGGAAAGAGTATGGCCCTTATGAAGTTGTAGCTACAACATACCAGGCTATCTCAGGTGCAGGTAAGAACTTCAAAGAGTGGCCTGAAATGGTTGGCAACATCATTCCATTCATCTCAGGAGAAGAAGAGAAGTCAGAGCTTGAGCCTCTTAGAATCTTCGGTCATATCGAAAATGGTGTGATAGTTCCTGCTGAGAGCCCTGTTATCACAACACAGTGTATCCGTGTTCCTGTTCTTTATGGTCATACAGCAGCTGCTTTTGTAAGATTCAAGAAGGAAGCTACTAAGGAAGAGCTTATTGAGAAGCTTGTTTCATTCACAGGTAAGCCTCAGGAACTTGGCCTTCCATCTGCTCCTAAGCAGTTCATCCAGTACCTTGAAGATGACAATCGTCCTCAGGTTGCGCTTGATGTTAATTATGAAGGCGGTATGGGTGTGTCTATCGGAAGACTTCGTAAGGACAGCGTATATGACTGGAAGTTCGTAGGTCTTTCACATAACACTCTCAGAGGAGCAGCAGGCGGCGCTGTAGAGTGCGCTGAGCTTATGAAGGCTCTTGGATATATTCAGGCTAAGTAATTGAAAGAGTTTCTATCGCGGGATTTTGCGGCTGATTGTAGTCTGAAAGCCTCTGATATAGATAAAAGAAGAATTCTTAATTTATTATAAAAACTATTATAGAATTCTACAGAGATTTGTTTTATAATAAGCGTTGGTGTTGACATTTTCCTGATGCCTTGGGATGAGGGGGCGACTAGGGATAGATGACTTCACTGACGCTTATTCTATTGGGAGGAATCTTATAATGATTACTTTACAGATCCTAATTGCAGCCTTGGTTGCAGAATTGCCTTTTTCAGGTAATACTTTCAGTGTTTGGGATATAGCCCTTATCGGACTTATTACCATAATAGGCAGATTGTTATGTACTAAACTTCTCAAGGTTCATGGCCTTGCGAATGCAATTTCTTTTAACCTTTCACTTATCACAGCATCAGTGCCGATGATCCATTATATCTGGTGGCATGCAGCTAATGGAGCAGAGTATTCTACAGCTTCTAACGTATGGATGCTGATCCTGTGCGGTATCATCTGGCTCCTTTTCTGGAGACTTATCAATCCTTGGTACTATACTAAGGTTGACGGTTCATATGTTGCTATGAACTTTATTCCATATTTTGAGAACAGCGTAGTTCTTCGCGCTGTATGCGGAGTTATCCAGCTCCTTCCTATGACAATATTTGTAGCTTTCGTATGGTATGGATTTGCAGGACACTTCAGCCCTAAGGCTATTGCAGGTCTTGTACTTGCCAATGTTGTATGGGTAGCTGCATTCCTTTATCTTGTAGCAAGAGATTACAAGAAGCACCCTGAAGCTGTGATCGAGACAGTTAAGGATCCATATTCAGATCACGTTGAGAACGAGACAGAGTCCCGTTTTGAAGTTAAGCTTTCTGCTAAGAACTACAGACTCTTTACAATCTGTAAGGTAGTAGTACTCTATGCAGCATTCTGCCTTGACGGTCTGTACTATGACAGAATTCATAATGACCTGAATGAGGCATTCTCACATACAGTAGGTATCCCGTTCCTTATCTCTGTACTTGCTGTACTTGCAGCTTATCTCTTACAGGAGAGACTTAGCCTTCGTCTTATTGTTAACAAGAACCGCTTTGGTATCCACAAGATCTTCAGCTTTGGTGAAGTTGTAGATGAGAAGGATATGGTTGACTACGAGATATCAGGCAAGAATGCAAACTCTATTGCACTTACATATTTCAATGACAACAATAACAAAATGATCCGTTTCGATGGCGCATATGACAATGTATCTAAGCTCAAGAACTACATCGTAGAAGAGACAGCTATCGAGAGATATACACCTAAGACTCCTGCTCAGAAGAAAGAAGAGCTTGAAGCTCGCAGAGCACAGAAGGCAGCGCAGAGAGAAGAAAAGAAGAGAACAGCTCCTGAAAGAAAGGAAGCTAAGAAAGCCAAGAAGCTTGCTGAAAAGGAAAAGAAATCAGCAGAAAGAGAGCTTTCCAAAGAAAGAAATAAGATTGAAAAAGAGGCAAGACAAAAGCACGAAGAAAGAGAAAAACTTGCTAAGAAGAGAAAAGCTGAAAGAGATAAAAAACGTGCAGAAGAAGCAGCTTCTAAGAAAAAAGATGTCGAAGAAGAGACTAAGGCTAAGAAAAATGCCTGATAAGGGATTTGCCTAACCTGCAATGTAAAGGTCATGCCCGGCGGCATGACCTTTTTTAAACGAAAAAACCGCTTTTTTAGGAGGTCTAATGTCAAAAAGCGTTTATATAGCGGAGAAACCAAGTGTAGCTCAGGCTTTTGGAGCTGCTCTTGAACACGCTGATAACGAAAAATACAGAAAAGCAGACGGATACTGGGAATCAGACAATTCTATCATAACCTGGTGCGTAGGACATCTTGTCACAATGAGTTATCCGGAAGTCTATGATGAGAAGTACAAGAAGTGGCAGATGGATACACTTCCTTTCATTCCGGAAGAATTCAAATACGAAGTTATACCAAGCGTACGCAAGCAGTTCAATATTGTAAGCGGCATACTTAACCGTGCTGATGTTGATACTATATACATCTGCACTGACTCGGGACGAGAGGGTGAGTATATATACAGACTTGTTGACCGCCAGGCCGGTGTAAAGGATAAGACCAGGAAGCGTGTCTGGATCGACTCTCAGACAGAAGAGGAGATCATCAGAGGTATCAGAGAAGCCAAGGATGACTCAGCATATGATAATCTTGGATCGGCAGCTTATCTTCGCGCCAAGGAAGATTATCTTATGGGTATCAACTTCTCAAGAGCTCTGACACTTAGATATGGCTATAATATCAAGACATATCTGGGCGCTGATAAGGGAGTTGTATCTGTAGGACGAGTTATGACCTGTGTTCTGGGCATAGTTGTTGACAGAGAGCGTGAGATCAGGAACTTCGTCAAGACATCTTTCTATAAAGTCAATGCTGCCCTTGCTATAGGTGACAGGAATCCGGATGCTGAGTGGAAAGTTCAGCCTGAGAGTAAGTATGATCAGTCCCCGGCCCTTTATTCTGAAAAGGGCTTTAAGAAAAAAGAAGATGCTGATGCTCTCATAGAATTGTGCAAACAATCTGCCGATCCTCTTGAACTTACTGTAGCAAAAGCTGAGAAAAAGAAAGAAACCAAGAATGCACCGCTTCTTTATAACCTTGCGGAACTTCAGAATGACTGTTCCAGATTCTTTAAGATCAATCCTGATGAGACACTTGCTGTAGCTCAGGAACTATATGAGAAGAAGCTTACAACTTATCCAAGAACAGATGCCAGAGTATTATCATCTGCTATCTGTAAGGTAATAGATAAGAATATATCAGGTCTTACCAATTATCCTCAGGCAGGTGTATATGCTAAGTCGATCCTGCAGCACGAGTCATATAAAGGTATAGCCAAGACCAGGTACTGCGACGATAAGGCGATAACCGATCACTATGCTATCATACCTACAGGCCAGGGCTTATCTGCACTTTCCGGATGCTCTGCTACTACACAAAAGGTATACGAGATCATTGTAAGAAGATTCCTTGCTATATTCTTCCCGGCTGCTCAGTATCAGAAGGTTGTTCTTGATCTTGAACTTCAGCTCTGCCAGTCCAAGGAATTGCCCGGAGGCGAGAACGTTCCATACAAAGAGCACTTCTACAGTAACTTCAAGGTTCTATCTTCAAAGGGCTATCTTCATGTGATGGATTATTCTTTCTTTAAGAAAAAAGAAAAAGACAGTGAAGGTGAAAACAGTGCTGAAAATGAAGAGCAGATGACGGATGAAGCTTTCTTTGAAGAACTTCAGAAGATCAGAAAGGGAAGTAAGATCCCTGTATCCGGAATGTCTGTCAAGGAAGGTGAGACAGCTCCGCCTAAGCGCTATAATTCAGGAACCATGATCCTTACAATGGAGAATGCAGGACAGTTTATAGAAGATGAAGAATTAAGATCCCAGATCAAGGGAAGCGGAATCGGAACATCAGCAACACGTGCCGGTATCCTTACCAAGCTTTTTGCCATCAAGTATCTGAATCTTAACAAGAAGACGCAGATCATAACGCCTACGCAGCTGGGTGAGATGGTATATGAGACAGTAGCTATATCAATGAAGCCTATGCTCAATCCTGCACTTACCGCGTCCTGGGAGAAAGGACTTACAGGAGTTGCAGAAGGTGCTATTTCTGAAAAAGAATACATGGACAAGCTGGACGACTTCGTATCAAGAAGAACCAATCAGGTCAAAGAGAACAATTACAAGAACCAGCTGATGCAAAGGTTCAGGACGATAGATCAGTACTATCCTGAAGCTAAGAAGTCATCGGGTTCGAAGTCATCAGGTGCTAAAGGATCTGGTGATAAAGCTAAGACATCATCTGGGAAAAACAGTTGAAATGGTTCTAAAAAAGCAATAACATTAAACAGCAATAAAAAATTAGAAAAGGCATTGAATACTTAATATTGAATATAAAATAATAAATTTATTTTTATCAATGCAGGAGGAACTATTATGTTAGAAGCATATACTATTAAAAATATGTACGATTTAAATGAAACTATAGCAGCAGATCTTTTTGAGGGAGCTACATACCCTTGGGAAGTTCTCTCTAAGATCAAGGACTTCATAGCTGAGCTTGGTCCAAAGCTTCCTAAGGACAAGTTCGAGCAAAGAGGAGAGCATGTATGGGTAGCTAAGAGTGCTACAGTATTTGACTCAGCATATCTTGGAGACTATTGTATCATCGATGAAGATGCTGAAGTCCGCCAGTGCGCTTTCATTAGAGGTAATGCTATCGTGGGCAAGGGAGCTGTAGTAGGCAACTCTACTGAGCTTAAGAACGTAGTTCTTTTTAACAAGGTTCAGGTTCCTCATTACAACTATGTTGGAGACTCTGTCCTTGGAAACTACGCACATATGGGCGCAGGTTCTATCACATCCAATGTTAAGAGTGACAAGAAGCTTGTTGTAGTCAAGGATACAGCATCTGATGATAAGTGCGAGACAGGTCTTAAGAAGTTTGGTGCTATGCTGGGCGATCATGTAGAAGTTGGCTGTAACAGCGTACTTAACCCAGGTACCTGCATCGGAAGATGGTCCAATATCTATCCTACAAGCTGCGTGCGTGGATGCATTCCGGATCATCATATCTACAAGAATCAGGACAACATCGTGCCCAAGCATGACTAATACTATCTGCCTTGGTGACGATATGAGATATTAGGCAGTATTTATGCATAGCTTATATTTGTAATGTATAAAAAGCTGTTAAAAAAATATCATTCCCCATTGAAATTAAAGAGATTATATGCAAAAATAGGATTGGTGCTTGGCAGACACCAATCTATTTTTTTATTCGGTAGTAAGTAATGAAAGTTACTTTACAATACGAAAGGAGATTTTACATGATTTACTCAACAGAGGTAAAAAACATGTGCCCTGTAACTCAAGGGGTACACCATGGCGCAGCTCCCATTCCGGAAGAGGCTAAGTGGGTTAAGTCAAAAGAAATAAAGGACATCTCAGGCTATACACATGGTATCGGCTGGTGTGCTCCTCAGCAGGGCTGCTGTAAGCTTTCCCTTAATGTTAAGGAAGGTATCATTCAGGAGGCACTTGTAGAGACTATCGGATGTTCAGGTATGACACATTCTGCAGCTATGGCTTCAGAAATTCTTCCTGGCCTTACAGTTCTTGAAGCTCTTAACACAGACCTTGTTTGTGATGCTATTAATACAGCTATGAGAGAGCTCTTCCTTCAGATCGTTTATGGTAGATCACAGTCTGCATTCTCTGAAGACGGACTTCAGATTGGTGCAGGTCTTGAAGACCTTGGTAAGGGTAACCGTTCAATGGTTGGTACAACATACGGTACTCTTGAGAAGGGACCTCGTTACCTTGAGCTCACAGATGGTTACATTACAGATATCGCTCTTGATGAGAACGATGAGATCATCGGATACAAGTATGTTAACTTTGGTAAGATGATGGACTTCATCAAAGCTGGTGATGATGCCAACACAGCTCTTGAGAAGGCTAAAGGACAGTATGGACGTGTTGCTGATGCAGTTCGTTGCATTGATCCTAGACACGAGTAATTATAGGTAAGGAGGAATATAATAATGGCTTTATTTGAATCATATGAAAGAAGAGAGCCCCAGATCCTGGCTTGCCTTAAGGAGTATGGAATCTCTTCAATAGAAGAATGTAGAGATATTTGCATGAATGCTGGTATCGATGTTTACAAGCTCATCGAAGGCATTCAGCCAATTTGTTTTGAGAACGCTAAGTGGGCTTACACAGTAGGTGCTGCTATCGCTATCAAGAAGAACTGCCGTAAGGCTGCTGATGCTGCTGCTGCAATCGGTATCGGTCTTCAGGCTTTCTGTATCCCTGGATCAGTTGCTGATCGTCGTAAGGTAGGTCTTGGCCATGGTAACCTTGGTAAGATGCTCCTTGAAGAGGACACAGAGTGCTTCGCATTCCTTGCTGGTCACGAGTCATTCGCAGCAGCTGAGGGTGCTATCGGTATCGCTGAGAAGGCTAACAAGGTTCGTCAGAAACCTCTCCGCGTTATCCTTAACGGTCTTGGAAAAGACGCTGCACAGATCATTTCTCGTATCAACGGTTTCACATATGTAGAGACTGAGTACGATTACTACACAGGTGAGGTTAAGGAAGTATTCAGAAAGTGCTACTCTAAGGATGCTAACTCTCCTCGTGCAAAGGTTAACTGCTACGGCGCTAACGACGTACAGGAAGGCGTTGCTATCATGTGGAAGGAGAACGTTGACGTATCTATCACAGGTAACTCAACTAACCCTACAAGATTCCAGCACCCAGTTGCAGGTACATACAAGAAAGAGCGTATTGAAGCTGGTAAGAAGTACTTCTCAGTAGCTTCAGGTGGTGGTACAGGTCGTACACTTCACCCAGATAACATGGCTGCAGGTCCTGCTTCCTATGGTATGACAGATACTATGGGTCGTATGCACTCAGACGCTCAGTTCGCAGGTTCATCTTCAGTTCCTGCTCACGTTGAGATGATGGGTCTTATCGGCGCTGGTAACAACCCTATGGTTGGTATGACTGTTTCTACAGCTGTATCTATCGAAGAGGCTGCAAAGGCTGGTAAGTTCTAATTATCACGCATAATTGTAAGTAATGAAGGCCGTCACACTGTTTTGGTGTGGCGGCTTTTTTGGGCATAAGCGAGGTACGTTGCCGGAAAATTCCTTGGGCTGGCTGTTTATAAATGGTTTATTATTATATTTGTTTGGAGGAGATACGCAATGACTTATCAGGTAAGAGAATCAGCTGGATTTAAGATTTTTGATATTGTAGGAATGATGATCATCGGAGGCTTTTCTATTGGAGGATACGGTTTTATTTTAAAATATCTAGTATTGGAATCAGCTGTGGAATATGCGATATTTGCAGGAATCAGCATCGCCTTTTTTGCGTTTATTTTATATTGTTTGTATCAATCTCTTTCCGATAAGAGAGTGGCAGTGACTGTTAATGAAAGGGATAGGTATTTTATCATCCAAAGGACTTTAGGAGCGCCTGAAACAGTATATGCCAATGAGATTACTGCCTGGTATGCCGATGTAATAACATATTTATCAAAAGGCGGTTTTAAGACCACCGATTGTATTACCATCAGTTATCTAGGTAGGAAGGTCAAAATCCCATATTATTTTGATAATTATGCAAGACTGGTCAATTCCCTTAAAAGGCTTGCAGGAAATCAGGCTCAGGGAGCACCAATAGATGAGAGCAAACTAATTACTGACAGTGCTATAGATTTTCTTGTAAGACAGCTCGATCCTGCAAAAACTTATGATTTTAACATAACTTATGTAACTGACTGTGCTTTTATAGGATTCAGACCTGATCATCATAAGGCTACAGCCTTGTTATACAGGCAGAATGGCAGAACTCTTCAGGAGTCATTCTTTACTTATCTTTGTTCACGTTTCGACGAGTGGGATGAAGATCTGGCAAGACAGCTAAGAGAGGTGAATTTTAATATCCGTCCTGTAAATGGTGGCTTTCCTGAGATGATCAGCTATGAGTCGCCAAAGGCAAGAAAGAAAAAAAGAGATGTTCAGGAACATGCTGAGGGGCTGTATTATTACCTTTTACAAAATCTTGGAGAGCCGGTTGGAATGTATGAAAATGCTGAACCCTTAAGTCAATATGCCGGAAAGCTTTTGGGAGAGGAACTCTTACATGACGAAGTTGAGCATTTGTATTTTGTAGTATTTGATCAGTATATCCTTTGTATAGTTATGGCTGTTGACAACGATTGAACTGGTTTTTATTAGGAATTCAAACTTTTCACTCGCGACATGAGGTTAATTATGACATAATTGAAAATCTTGCAGGAAGAAGCTAATTTCATAAAAAACTTAATGCATATTTGTATACACAAAAACATACATAAATATTGCATTTACCTATATACATAAAAAACAATGTAGGTGTAGAATAAATCTGGCATTTGACCGATATAGATATGAGAACATGTTATATACTGTAGCAATTAGTATTATTAATGCTGGTATACATGGCATTTATTATCCGGTCAGCCAAGATTATCCTTTAAGAGGTATACATACTATGTTGCGTAAAAAATTAGCATCAAGAGAAGTTCTTCAGTTTAAGCGTAGTGATATATGGAGGATAATTCTATGTATCTGCGCCGGAATACTTATGTCAGTCAACCTTCGTACATTCGTTTATACAGGAAATCTTCTTCCGGGAGGTTTTGCAGGACTTACACTCCTTCTACAGGCTATCTTCCATAAGTTCCTTGGAATAACAGTTCCATACGGCGTTATTTATTTCCTCATGAACTCAGTACCGATAGTTATTGCTTTTAAATTTATAGGCAAGAAGTTTACTCTCTATTCATGTATTACAATACTTTTAGTAACGTTCTTAACTGATATAATACCTGTCTATGCCATAACCTATGATGTGCTTCTTATCAGTATCTTTGGAGGACTCATCAACGGATTTGCAATCACCTTGTGTCTTAAGGCTGATGCGACAACAGGTGGAACAGATTTTATAGCTATAGCGATATCTGAAAGATTCGGTATAGATTCTTTTAACTATATTCTGTTCTTTAATGCGATAATCCTTACAATAGATGGTTATATCTTTGGATGGGACAAAGCGCTGTATTCGATCATCTTCCAGTTCTCATCTACACAGGTAATACATATCTTATACAAAAGGTATAAGAAGAATACGCTCCTTATCGTCACCCAGAAGCCCAAAGAGATCGCCGATATGATTTATGAGCTTACAGGCCACGGTGCTACAGATATTGAAGCTTACGGATCCTATCAGAATGCGGACAGGACGATAGTCTATTCGGTTGTATCAAGTGATGAGCTTAGAACAGTAGTGTCAGAGATACTTGACATAGATCCCGATGCTTTCCTTAATGTTATCAAGACAGAACAGCTTAGCGGTAAGTTCCATCTTCATCCTAATGATTAAAAAAACACCACACTCCCAATCATCACGGGAATGTGGTGTTTTTTATCAAATAAATGATTTTATGAATATTTCCAATCCGATTGCAATAAGTATTCCGCCTCCAAGGAAGTTGGCATATTTGTGGAGCTTGCATCCGAAGATCTTTCCAAGCTTTACACCTATCATGCAGATTATGAAGGTTACAACTGCTATGACAAGTGAACTTGCAAATGCTCTTATAGTGCTATAGTTTGCTATTGCAAATCCAACAGAGAGAGCATCTATAGAGGTTGCGATTCCCTGGATTATCAGTGTCTTAGTGCTTATTTTCTTTTCCCCTTTTGAAAGGGCTTCTTCCTTTTGCTCTTTGGCATTATCTTCGCCTTTGATTCCATCTACTATCATCTGGATTCCGATGTATAGAAGGAGTAGAAGAGCAATCCACGGGATAAATTTCTGGAATGATACGAAGGCTTCCTGTATTGTGTGTACACACAGCCATCCGATCATTGGCATTGCGAACTGGAAGAAGGCATATATGCCGGCCATCTTGGCATGCCTTGAACTTGACATGTTTGGCTCTTTGAGCCCGTTTGCAATGCTCACAGAAAAAGCGTCCATAGCAAGACCGATGCCAAGGCCTATACTAAGGATTAAGAATTCGATTATCATAGTCTGTACCTGCCTGTTATTTGATTTTTGATGTTGGAACATATAAATGAGGTAGGTGTCAAAAGTTCCTTTTGACACCATATGACTACCGGATTGTTCCGTTTCTTCGAAACTCTCACAATCCTCAAACATTCGCAAATCCGCACTACGTGCTACTTTGCTCATGTTTGGCGGGTCATAAATTCATATTCGATTTCGAGCAAGCTCGAATCGAAATGACTTTTGACCCTTACGTCATATAAATGCGTTCATACATATCTGATAGTGATGATACATCTACATGTCCTTATTACATTGCTGCAATGTGTGCTGATGTGACTTTGATGCACATAAAAAACGAGACACATGTAAAACCCCCATAGTTTATATGAAAGTTTTACATGAGTCTCGCAATTTAAAATAAGCCAGGTTCTTGCCAAACCAGTATGTTGACTTATTACGTATCAAAATCACGCTTGCTACTCCCTCATGGAGCATACAAAAACAAGACTTAAATTTTCATCTAAGTCTTGTTTACTTTAACATAGTTATTAGGTTGTGACAAGTGTTATTTCGATATTACTTGCCGATCATCTTGAGAAGCTCTGACTTTGGCTTAGCGCCAACGCTCTTGTCTACGATGTCGCCACCTTTAAAGAATCCGATTGTAGGGATAGACATTACGCCGTACTTAGCAGCAAGATCCTGCTCATCATCAACATTGATCTTACCAACCTTGATATCGTCGTTCTCTTCTGCAATCTGATCTACAACAGGTGCCATCATCTTGCAAGGTCCGCACCAGTCTGCGTAGAAGTCTACAAGAACAGGCTTGTCAGAATTAAGTACTTCTGCTTCGAAGTTATCAGATGTAAGCTGTATTATTGCCATAAAAATTCTCCTTTTTTAAATAGAAAAAATAATATTATTGGTTTCACACAATCATATTATAAACTGAAAAACGAAAAAAAGATACAGCAAAATTAAATTTCACACAATTTTAATAACTCTCTTGATGAAAATAGCAATATTTAATAAAGTACTGTGTTATAATGCTAGCGTGATATAATTAGTATATAACATATCTTGGATTGTGATTTTTGGTTTGAAAATGAAACATTTTTCAAACTTTTAGCGTAAGAGCTAAAAATTCATCATGCTGTCTATTATTATCCTGTAACGCCATGAATATCATAGTAAGACTATTGTACTTACTATTATGCCATGCACTTATTTCATTTTAGATGAACAAGACTTCTCAAAAGGTCAAGAAGAGTGGTAAGTGAAGTTATATGTAAGGAGGGCTATGTATAAAGATAAGGGAAAAGAACCAATAATAAAGAATCAAGATAATCTAAATAATAAAAATGATACCAATAATAAAAGCGATATAAATAATAAAAACAAGGCTCATAAAAAGTCACTGGATGAGTCTTTAAAGGTAAAGATCAATCCCAAAGGAAAGGCAAACAGAAACGCCCAGAACAGTGTGAACAGAATAGCCGCAATTGCTATTTTTACCCTGCTTCAGATTGTGGTACTGGGACTTATGCTGTATGAATTTAGTAATTACAGTATCTATTTTCAGATTGGATTTGGCGTTCTCTCGATCATAATCGTTCTGACTATATACGGGAGACATACCAATTCTGCCAACAAGATGCCATGGATGATATTCATAATGTGCGTTCCTGTGTTTGGCATACTTCTGTATCTTCTTATGGGCCGACCTGGTGTAACAGCTAAGGCCAAAAAGCGTTTTGAAGAGATTGACTCCAAGATCCTTCCTTATCTCAAGCCTAGAAGGAGCATTCTTAATTCTCTTGAAATAAGTGATCCTAATATAGCTTCAAGAGTCAAATATGTGGAAGACTATGGTCACTTCCCGGTATATAAGAATACTGACGTAGTCTATTTTGATGATGCGAGGAAGGGAATTGAAGATCAGGTAAGAGAACTGGAGAAGGCCAGAAGCTTTATCTTTATGGAGTATTATGCGATTCAGGATACAGACACCTTTGAGCCGATCAAGGAAGTATTGGCAAGGAAAGCTGCCGAGGGACTTGAAGTTCGCGTTATCTATGATGATATAGGAAGCGGAGGCTTTATTAATAGCGGATTTATAAAGAGGATGGAAGATCTTGGCATCAAGTGCCGTGTGTTCAATCACGTAAGTCCTTTTTTCCAGGTTATTATGAACAACCGTGATCACAGGAAGATAACCGTTATAGATGGAAAAGTTGGATATACAGGCGGATATAATATTGCAGATCTTTATACACATAGGATCGAGCCGCATGGATTCTGGAAGGACACAGGTGTCAGGCTTACAGGAGACGGGGTGGTGACGCTTACAGCTCTTTTCCTTGAGATGTGGAATGCAGTTAAGGCCAACGATATTGATGACAATGATCTTTCAATCTTTTTTCCAAGGGTGTCTTACACAGCTGTGGAGAAGGACTGCTTCGTGCAGCCTTTTGCAGATACGCCGCTGGATGAGGAGCTTCTGGGAGAGAATGTCTATATGGGGATGCTCCAGACTGCAAGGAAGTATTGCTGGTTTGTGACCCCGTACCTTGTTATAACTGATGAGCTGTGCCGCGAATTCGAGATTGCGGTTAAGAGGGGCGTTGATGTCAGGATCATAACCCCGGGCATTCCTGATAAAAAAGTTGTATACGCGATCACAAGGTCTTATTACAATGAGCTTGCAAGAAATGGTGTCAGGATCTTCGAATACACGCCGGGATTCTGTCATGCCAAGATGTGCATAGCTGATGGGCAGTGCGCGGCTGTCGGGACGCTTAATCTTGACTTTAGATCCTTGTATCTGCACTTTGAAGATGGCGTATATCTATACAATTGTAAAGCTATAAATGATATAGAAGAGGACTTTAAGGAGATGTTTAAAGTCAGCACCGAAGTTACAGACAAGTATCATTCGCATAGAAGTGTGCCGCTTCGTATAAGTCAGTGCGCTCTGAGAATCGTGGCACCGCTTGTGTGATAATGGAAAATACAGGCTTAGGTAAGGAAAGATAGTTTTGGCAAAAAAGTTAAGTGAAGACAAAAGAAATATAGTTTTAAACGGTAATATATATCAGGCTGTGCTGATGCTGGCAGTGCCTGTAATGATCAACAGTTTTATTCAGTCTCTTTATAATCTGACAGATACATACTGGCTGGGAGTTCTGGGAACAGAGTACCAGTCTGCGATCACGCTTGTATCGCCTTTTCAGTCTATATTACAGAATTTTGGATCCGGTATCACCGTGGCAGGTTCTATACTTATAGCTCAGTACCTTGGTGCGCACAATGACAGGGAAGCTTCGAATATGGCGGATCATGTCTGCATTTCGACACTTATTTTCTCGGTAATATGCGCGATATTATGTTTTATCATATCTCCGCCTCTTGTGGGATGGCTTGGTGCTACAGGGCTTCAATATGACTATTCACTTATTTATATCAGGATCGTCATTCTGGATATGCCTCTTTTGTACATGATCAATATCTATTCGTCGGTGCATCAGGCTCAGGGCGATTCTGTGCGCCCTATGCTTTTAAATCTTATAGGAGCGGTGGTCAATCTTATAATGGACCCGCTTCTTATGGTAGTCCTTCATTTTGGTATCGCAGGTGCTGCTTTTGCAACCCTTTTTGCAAAGCTTCCGGGAGCACTTATAGCTCTATATACTCTTACAAGAGAAGGACAGGTCATCACTCTTCATTTTAAGGGATTTAGATTCCAGAAAGAAAAGCTCCTTAGCATAGTGAGGATAGGTCTTCCTACAGCGATAGGCCACAGCACTATGCAGTTTGGCTTCCTACTTATGAGTAGAAGTGTACAGGCCTATGGCATGATTGCAACGACGGCTTATGGTATAGGCAATAAGATCAACTCCATAATAACTCTTCCTAATAACGGAATAGGCTCAGCTATCAGTACCATAGTAGGTCTCAATATAGGAGCAGGTGACAAAAAGAGGGCTGACAGTGGCTTTAGGATAGCTCTTAAGATGGCTTTTGTATATCTGCTTATTGCAGGACTTATCCTTTCAAGGCGCCCTATAGCTGAGTTTATGGTCAGAACTCTTACATCAGATGACCAGGTTGTAGCTCTTGCTACAGACTTTTTGTGTCTGATGGCTTTCTGGTGTTTTACCAATGCTTTTTATAATGTGACTATGGGACTTTTCCAAGGAAGTGGTCATACTCTTGTGACTATGATAGTAGATGCATCAAGGTTGTGGATATTTAGATTTGCAACACTTTTTATCTGTCAGCATGTGTTTGACATGGGCGTTGAGTCTGTATGGTACTCTGTAGTTATATCCAATGCAAGCTCGGCAGTTATCCTCTTTGCCTTATATCTGACAGGCCTTTGGAAAAAAGATGTTATCAAAGCGCGATAAACTGATATAATGATAATGATATAGCGTATAGGGGGTGCTATAAAAAAGGAGATGTACGTTTCGATAGCCGCAGTATAACTGTAGTTGTTTTTGGGGACTTTTTTATCTGCAAATCTTGGACCTTGAAAATTTTTTCCAAATAATAAAAAAGTTGTGACGTTTATATATGACGCTCCGTCTTACTGTATGTAAGGGCTTAATAATATAAATGTCCTGTTTGCAGGTTGCAAGGTTATACTGATAAGTTCAGCAGCTTAGATTAAAGAGTTAACAGGCCGTTTATCGTAACGTGTTGAAAAAAGTTTACCCATAGGGTGAGGAGGATTATTATGAAGAAAAAAAGTTTAAGCTTTATCGGAACAGTGGCATTATCGTTTTCACTGCTGTTATCGGGCTGCGGAAGCTCATCAGACAGCTCGTCCTATAATGCAAAGTCCGCAGGGGGCGATGCCTACTATGCGACGGAGAATGCTAATTATGAAGTTGCAATGTCAGAAGACTATGCTGATGGCGGAGCTGAAGGCGATGTAGAAGCAGAAACTGATGTGGAAGTAGATGAGTCATCGCAGGCTACTGACAGGAAGCTTATCACTACAGTCAATATCAATTCTGAGACATTAAGCTTTGATGAGACTATATCCTGGATAGAAGCAAGGACTCTGGAGCTTGGCGGATACGTTGAGAGCAGCAGCATATCTGTAAGTGGCAGTTATTACTATAGTGACAGATATGTGGATCTTCATACTGCAGACTATGTAATCCGTATACCTGAGCAGAAGCTTGAAGGATTCCTTACAGATGTTGATTCTAAGACCAATATCACATATAAGAGCAAGAACGTAGAAGATGTAACTCTTACATATACTGATATAGTAGCTCATCAGGAGGCGCTTGAGACAGAGAAAGAGGCTCTTGAAAAGCTTATGGAGAAGGCTGAGAACATGGAAGATATCATCACTATCCAGACTGAGCTAACAGATGTTCAGTACCAGATTGATTCCATCAAATCCCAGCTCCGTGTATATGATAACAAGATTGATTACAGCACTATCAATATAAGCATTAAAGAAGTTGAGCCTGATAATCTCACTATTACTGAGAAGAAGACTGTTTTCCAGAGGATAGGCGACGGCTTTATGTCAAGCCTTAAAGGAACAGGTAACTTCCTCGTTGAGCTGTTCATAATCATCGTTGTCAACATTCCACAGCTTATACTTCTTGCAGCTATAATCATTGTTATAGTACTTATCGCTAAAAAAAGTATGAAGTCATCTAAAGAGAATAAGTCCAAGAAGAGATCGGGAGTTTTTAGTCGCAAAGATATAATCGATCCTATTGACGCGGTTAATAGTCAGGAAGGTGACAATTACCAGAATGACAGCGATGGTCAGAAGGATAAGAAATAAAGATAAGAATAAGCGATTTAGTTGTTCTTAGTAGAAAGATATTCTTGATTTGGAATGCAGATTGATACAGAGGAAAGGCGACAGATGGAAGAGAAAAGATCGTCCCGTGACATTGTTACAGCTCGCATTACCGAAATGATACTAACAGGCCAGCTCAAGCCTGATGACCAGCTCCCTCCTGAAAGGGAGCTGGCTCAAAGTATGGGCATCAGTAGAAAGCTTTGTTCGGATATAATAAAAGAACTTGAAAGAAGAGGACTTCTTGTCGTAGTGCCGCGGCAGGGAGTCTTTGTCAATGATTTTAGACATAATGGCAATATCTATACCCTTGAGGCTCTTATGAATGTGCAGTTCGAACTTCAGCCCCAGGAGATCCGATCGCTTCTTGAATTCAGATGGGCTATGGAACTACTTGCCTGTAAGCGTGTCATCGAGACTGCCAGTGACCAAGAGATAGCAGACCTTGGCCATATGCTTGATAAAGTGCTGGATTCAGGTTCTGCAGAGGAAGCGGCTTTATGTACCTACGAGTATTATCACAAGCTGGCAGTTCTAAGCGGCAATTCAATAATCCCAATGACTACACTTGGTTTTAAAACATCTACGATTAAGCTTTGGCAAAGGTATGTTAATAATTTTGGCATATCACAACTTTATAAGAGCCTTGCCCAGGTCTATTTTCATATCAGACAAAGGGATTTTGAGGGAGTCTTTAAACAGCTATCAAAATCCACAACTGAGACTATTAGCGGAGATTATAGTATCTATAAAGATCTGTGACCATCATGCATAAAGTGACGTAAAAAAGTACTTGAAATGCATTTTATTTTAGCGTTAAAATGTGTTCTTGTATTGCATAGTTATGTAATAGCTGACTTCTTATTTTTTCACAACACATCATATGTGTATAAAAAGTTATTCCGTAGGTATTGGTACAACTAAACAGGTAGGAGATTCTTATATGAACAAGATAGGTTTTGACAATGACAAGTATCTTAAAATGCAGAGTGAGCAGATTCGCAAGCGTATAAGCGAGTTTGGCGGCAAGCTTTATATGGAATTTGGTGGTAAGCTTTTTGATGATTTCCACGCTTCCAGAGTACTTCCCGGCTTTCATCCTGACAGTAAGATCACTATGTTAAAAGAACTTAAGGATCAGGCTGAGATCGTTATTGCTATCAACGCTGCAGATATCGAGAAGAACAAAGTAAGAGGCGATCTTGGTATCACTTATGATATGGACCTTTTAAGACTTGCTGATGCATTCCGCGAGGAAGGTCTGTATGTTGGATCTGTTGTTCTTACAAGATTTGCAGAGCAGCCTTCTGCCATAGCTTATGAGAAAAAACTCAAAGCACTTGGTCTTAAAGTATACAGACACTATCCTATTGAGAATTATCCTTCTGATATATCACTTATCGTTAGTGACGAAGGTTTTGGTAGAAACGATTATATCGAAACAACTCATCCACTTGTTGTCATCACAGCTCCGGGACCAGGAAGCGGCAAGATGGCTACATGCCTGTCACAGCTCTATCATGAGAACAAGAGAGGTGTGAAGGCCGGATATGCCAAGTTCGAGACATTCCCTATCTGGAATCTTGCTCTTAATCACCCTGTAAACCTTGCATATGAGGCAGCAACAGCTGACCTTGATGATGTTAACATGATAGATCCTTTCCATCTTGAAGCTTATGGTGAGACTACAGTTAACTACAATCGTGACATAGAGGTATTCCCTGTACTTAATGCTATGTTTGAGAAGATCTCCGGAAGTTCACCATACAAGTCTCCTACAGACATGGGAGTAAATATGGCAGGCAAGTGCATCTTTGATGATGAGGCTGTATCAGCAGCTGCTAATCAGGAGATCATCAGAAGATACTATCAGGCTCTTTGCGAATATCGTAAAGGTAATGCCGGAATGGAACCTGTCCGCATCATAGAGCTTCTTATGAATAAGGCAGGAATCTCACCTGCTGACAGACCTGTTGTTGCAGCAGCTAATCTTAAAGCAGAGCAGACCGGCGGCCCGGCAGCAGCTATGGAACTTCCTAATGGCAAGATCCTTACTGGTAAGACATCTGTTCTACTTGGAGCATCTTCAGCTCTTCTTATCAATGCGCTTAAAGAGCTGGCAGGAATAGAAGACAGTGTAGAACTGATCCCGCCGGATTTCATCGAGCCTATCATGAAGCTCAAGAGTGACTGCCTTGGAGATCATTCTTCACTTCTTCACCTTAATGAGATTCTTATCGCGCTGTCAGTGACAGCTGTTAATAATGAGAATGCAAGAAAAGCTCTTGAGCATATCCCGGATCTTAAGGGATGCGAAGCACACAGCTCAGTTATCCTGTCACAGGTTGATGAGACTGTATTCAAGAAGCTTGGTGTGAACCTTACATGCGAAGCGCATTACGAGAGCCAGAAGCTCTATCATAAATAAATGAAATAGCTAGTCTTGGGGGATTCCTGGGACTGACAGTTTATAAATGATTTTAGTGTCTCAAAAGTATTAAAATTCAAGGCTTGATATATGTGCTTTTATATTCTGGGATCCAAACTCGCTTCGCTCAAACATGTGGATCCCAAACAGAATATAAAAACCCATCTATCAAACTCTTGAATTTGATAATACTTTTGAAGACACTAAAATCATTTATAAACTGCCAGCCCCAGGAATCTGCAAGATTTAGATGTATTTGAGGTTGGAATATGCTGGTACATAATGAAGAAGACTTTAAATATATAATGCAGGATTTTGAGAAGTACTATATCGGAGCCAGATACAGCTATGATGAGCTTATGACTTCAGGTTTTGTACCTTTCAAATTCAAAACTATAATTGAAAAGTATATAGCTAAGGATATTGATAAGAACGCAACGCTTGAAAGCCACTTTTATTTCATGACTGATGAGGGATTCGACTATAGAGTCTGCAGACAGCTCCGAATTAGGCTTAGGTGCTCGGTTCTGAGCAGGCCTCACGTTGATGGGGTGGAAGATAAGTATACTGAAAAAATATATCCTATAGATAAGCTTGTGAAGTTATCTTCACAGGATAAGATGGATAAGGGGCTTGTGATAAGAGAACTTATACTTGGTAAGTTGTCTCTTTTGATGTTCCAGGTGTAAAGCTTTTGCAATATTATAAACTGGTGATAGTAATAGGATAACGAAACTTTGTTTGATGTAGTGGAAGCTATGTCGGATGAAGTTTCTTTTTGATTAAGATATGCTAAAACTTATACAGCTAGTCCAATTGAAATGTGTACTGCAAAATGCTATATTGTAACTATAAAATAGTTGCAAGAGGAATTGCTGTGCCAAAAAAAATCCAAATTACTAGAAAAATTGTTATCAAAACCTGCACCAACAAGTTTTACAATCAGGGAACTTGATACACTCATGAAATAGTGCGGTTGTGAAAAGTTTGAGGGTGGAAGAGGATCTGGAATAGGTTACTATCATATTGAAACCAAACGCATCATTCAATTTGATGGACCACACCCAGGCAATGAGCTATACAGGTATCATGTAAAGATGATTATAGCGTTTTTAAAGGAAGTAGGTGAGATTGGATGATAAGTTCGTTGATGGAATATAATGGATATCACGCAAAGGTAGAATTTGATCAGGAAGATCAGATTTTTATTGGACACGTTCTTGGAATAAATGACTCTTTAAATTTTCATGGAGAGTCAGTAAAAGAGCTTACTCAGTCCATGCATGACTGTATAGATAATTATCTTGATTACTGTCAAAAGATTGGAAAAGAACCTGAACGTGAATATAAAGGGACTTTCAATGTAAGAATTAAACCAGAGCAGCATAAGAAAATTGCATTGTATGCTGCTAATGAAGGAATCACTATAAATCAGTTTGTTTCAAGAGCTATTGATGATGAGCTGAATGTTCTTGAAGGCTAAACGATTTGGCGATGTTATAATAAAACATCAGAAGTATGACGATTAATATAAATAAAAGCGGCGATCAGATAGCGCAAAAACGATATTTGATTGCCGTTTTTTAGAAGTTGCAAACAAGTCTCTTTCATGCTAACATTTTAGTGTTCTTAAAGTTCTGAAAATATCTGAGGCATATCTGCCAGACATTTCAGCATTTAAGATTAAATGTTTAGCATAAAAAATGCTAAAATTATTGACAACCGGCAGGATATACCCTAAAATAAATCATGTGATCAATGTGGCGGGAGATGATTTTATCGCATTATCACTGGATTTCATTAGTTATATCATTAGTACATAGAATTACAGTCATGCAATTCTAAATATGTATAGGATGCGTTTTTTGATCCTGTACATAGAAGTACATCCTATATTTTTTTCAAAATATTAAAATATCTGCCGGAGAGGAGAGATCTCTTTTTACGAGGGGTCGTGCGCATCTGCGCAGGAAAGGAAAACATGGAAAGAGAAGAAAAACAAAAAGCACTTGAGGCTGCCCTTGGACAGATTGAAAAGCAATATGGTAAAGGCGCAGTTATGAAACTGGGTGACCCTACTAATCAGATGAGTGTTGAGACAACACCTACAGGTTCCCTTAGTCTTGATATTGCACTTGGACTTGGAGGAATTCCTAAAGGACGTATCGTAGAGATATACGGACCGGAATCTTCAGGTAAGACAACAGTTACACTTCATATGATTGCAGAGATTCAGAAGAGAGGCGGTATTGCAGGCTTCATCGATGCCGAGCACGCTCTTGATCCTGTATATGCAAGGAATATCGGAGTAGATATAGACAATCTTTATATTTCTCAGCCTGACAGTGGTGAGCAGGCTCTTGAGATCACAGAGACTATGGTTCGTTCCGGAGCCATTGATATTGTAGTAGTTGACTCTGTTGCAGCACTTGTACCTAAGGCGGAGATTGACGGTGAGATGGGTGATTCACATGTAGGTCTTCAGGCAAGGCTTATGTCTCAGGCTCTTCGTAAGCTTACAGCTGTTATCAGCAAGTCTAACTGTACAGTAGTATTCATCAACCAGCTTCGTGAGAAGGTTGGTATCATGTTTGGTAATCCTGAGACTACTACAGGTGGTAGAGCTCTTAAGTTCTATTCATCAGTACGTCTTGATGTACGCCGTACAGATTCTATCAAGGTTGGCGGTGAAGTTGTAGGTAACCACACTAAGGTCAAGGTCGTTAAGAACAAGATCGCTCCGCCATTCAAGACAGCTGAGTTCGATATCATGTTCGGTAAGGGAATATCTCAGTCCGGTGATATCCTTGATCTTGCTGCTAATATCGATATTGTCAACAAGTCAGGTGCATGGTATCAGTACAATGGCGAGAAGATAGGTCAGGGCCGTGAGAATGCCAAGGCTTACCTTGAAGAGCATCCTGAGATCATGGCTGAGATCGAAGGCAGGGTTCGCGAGTTCTATAACCTTCCTTTAGATGAGTTCTCTAAGGCACAGGCTGCTAAGGCTACAGAAGCTGAAGCTGATGAGACTGCCAAGAAGAGTTCTAAGAAGAAGGCAGAAGCTTAAACAGAGTATTCAAAATTTACAGTGGCGGTCCGTGACATAGATCCGGGTCGCTACTTTTAAATTCGAGGCATGAGGTTATTATGATCATCACTTCTATCAAAGAATATGACAAGAAAAGAAGCCAGATATATATAGACGGAGAGAAAGCCTTTCTCCTGTATAAAGGAGAGATCCGTAAGTATAAGCTTGAGCAGGATAAGGAGATAGACCAGATAACTTATGACGTTATTGTAAGGGAAGTCCTTGGAAAAAGGGCAATCCTTAGAGCTATGAACCTTTTGCAAAAGCGCGACTATACTGAATATAAGCTTAGAGAGAAACTGGGTGACGGAGGCTATCCTGATTCGTGTATAGAAGATGCCATTGATTATGTTAAGAGTTACAAGTATCTGGATGATAGAAGATATGCCTCTGATTATGCAAGATATTATAAGGAATCCCGAAGCCGTAAACGTATAGAGCAGGATCTTATTCAAAAAGGAATTAATAGAGATCTGATAGCCGAAGTAATGGAAGAGGAATACGACACAGAAGATGAAGATATAGAACTTGAGCAGATCCGTCATCTTCTTATCAAGAAACACTATTCTCCTTCGATGGATTATAAAGATAAACAAAAGATCATGGCTTTCTTGTACCGAAAAGGATACAGCACAGAACTGATCTACAAAGCTATGGATATGGATTAAGATAGATATGCAAAAAGCCCCTTGGCATCAAGCCAAGGGGCTTTTTGAGATCTTGTGCTGGTGCAGGTAATATAAACATCCCGCTTTGATGATGCTGTACCGCTATGGTGAATAGCTGATTAATAATTATTGTTTAAGATTTGATTTAAGTTCGATTTAGGAAAGGCCCATATAATCGTGTTCAAAGGAGAGCGAGTATATGCAAGGTAGACATGAAATCAAACACAGTATCAGCTTGACTGATTACTACGTCCTAAGGCAAAGACTCAGAGCCGTTCTAAAACAGGACAAACATGTAGGGCCTACGGGCTGCTATATGATAAGGAGTCTGTACTTTGACTCGTATGATGACAGAGCTTTGAAAGAGAAGCTCGATGGCGTTAGAGACAGAGATAAATATCGTATCCGTTTCTACAATAACAATACATCAGTCATTCATCTTGAGAAAAAAAGCAAACGCGTAGATATCGGATTTAAGCAATCGGCATCACTTACTTCCAATGAATGCCAAAGGATTGTTAATAACGATTTTGAATGGATGAAAGATCATGATCATCCGCTTGTAAGAGAACTATATCGCGGTATGAAAAATGACGGACTAAGACCCAAGACAATAGTTGATTATACAAGAGATCCATTCACATATCCGGCAGGTAACGTTCGGGTGACACTTGATCATCATATTAGGAGCGGCCTTCGCTGTACGGATTTTCTAAATCCGGATTGTGTGACAATCCCTGTTGCACCTGATGTGATAATACTGGAAGTAAAATGGGACAATTTTCTTCCTGACATAGTAAGGCAGATAGTTCAGGTTGAAGATACAAGAGCTACAGCATTTTCAAAATATGCTATATGCAGGGTTTTTGAATAATGCAGTTTGAAAGCCTGAAAGTATATTTTTAGTAGTGTGTAATAACATGACGTAAGGGTCAAAAGTCATTTCGATTCGAGCTTGCTCGAAATCGAATATGAATTTATGACCCGCCAAACATGAGCAAAGTAGCACGTAGTGCGGATTTGCGAATGTTTGAGGGCGCAAGACATCCGGGGGATGTCTGCTTTGCGCCGACCGGAGTGGAACGTAGATGTGAGAGTTTCGAAGAAACGGAACAATCCGGTAGTCATATGGTGTCAAAAGGAACTTTTGACACCTACCTCATAACATCGAATAATTCATGAATCAAAGGAGATAGTAAAATGACATTCAGTGATATCTTTAAATCAAGCTTTTTGGAAAATGTAACATCGGTAAGTATCTTGGATATGGTAATCGCCCTGGTTCTGGCATTTGGAATTGGCGTATTTATCTTTTTTATCTACAAAAAGACATTCCAGGGGGTTATGTACTCTCCAAGCTTTGGCGTAACTCTTATAGCACTTACAATGATCTCAACACTTGTAATTCTGGCAGTAACATCTAATGTAGTTCTTTCACTAGGTATGGTCGGTGCGTTATCTATCGTTCGTTTCAGGACTGCGATCAAGGATCCGCTTGATATAGCATTTTTGTTCTGGTCTATAGCAGTAGGTATCGTACTTGCAGCAGGAATGATTCCACTTGCAGTATTTGGAAGTCTTATCATCGGCCTTATCCTTGTACTTTTTGTAAATCGTAAGACTTATGTAAAACCTTATATCATAGTGGTTACTCTTGATGATGCTATCGCCGAAAAAAATGTTATGGAATATATCAAGTCTAATGCAGATAAGCTTATCTTAAAGGGTAAGACAGCTCGTAAGGGCAATATCGAACTTACATATGAAGTAAGGCTCAATTCTGAGGATACAGCTTTTGTAACAGCTCTTAGCGATAAGCCTCATGTAGAAAGTGCAGTACTTGTAAGCTATAACGGCGAGTATCAGTAATAAAAAATCAAAATATAGCGGCAATAGAGTTATTATATCCGATTTAGAGGTGCCTCTATTGCCGATATTAATTGAAACATAAGTTTAGAATCAAAACAGATAGGAGCTGGAAAATTATGTCTTTTAGTAAACATACAAATTTGATTTGTATCATAATTACTATCCTGACTGTTCTTCTGACTGCCTTATTTATGAATGCCGAGAGATTGGGCGTAAGCGTAGTTACTTCTGATGTGTCGGCAGATGAAGAGGGTATTTTTTCAGATAGAGATCTTGATCCGTCCTATACGGAAGCGACAGCTGTATATATAGACCTTAGTGATATTGATGGATATACAAGCGGCGGTGCATATGAGCTTGATGGAGATCTGTATATAGTTACAGCTGGTACCTATGTACTTAGCGGAGAACTTGAGAATCAGCAGGTGATCGTAAATGCATCAGATGCCAAGGTTCAGATTGTTCTTGACGGCGCTACTATAACCAATGACTCTCTGCCGGGAATATATGTAGCGGCAGCTGACAAGGTATTCATAACACTTGAAGAAGGGTCAGATAATGTAGTGTCATCGTATGATCTTAGCTCAGAAGCTGCAATAGCAGCAGACGTAGATGCGGCGATATTCGCTTCTTGTGATCTTACAATAAATGGATCAGGTTCTCTTACTGTAGCTGCAGAAGGCGGTCATGGTATAAAGAGTAAGGATGATCTGGTAATAACAGGAGGATCGATCACTGTTACAGCAGATGACAATGCACTTCTTGGCAAAGACTCGGTTCGTATATGTGATGGTACCTTCAATCTGACATCGGGTAATGATGGCATTAAAGCCAATAACACTTCGGATGAAGACAAGGGATATGTGACTATAACAGGCGGCGACTTCACGATAGTAGCTGATCATGACGGAATATCTGCAGTTACGGATGTAAATATATCCGGCGGAAGCTTCGATATTACAACCGGCGGCGGATATGAAAATGGGGCTTCGCATACTGATGAGATGGCAATGGGCGGCATGAGAGGCCAGATGCAAGGTATGGGCAGTACAGATGGACAGATGCAGAATGCCGGAAGTTGGTCATCTGATGAAGATACTGAAGATGCAGATAGTGAAGTAACAGAAGACGAGATGTCTGATATGAGCGGTGAGATGCCGCAGGCAGGCGGAGAAGCACCTGATATGAGCGGTGAAATGCCGCAGGCAGGCGGTGATGCACCTGATATGAGCGTCGAGATGCCGCAGGCAGGTGGTGATACACTTGATATGAGTGGTGAAGATGCCGCAGGAGAAGGCGATGGATCATCTGGCGCAGATGCGGCGATTGAACCAGGTACCTCGGAAGTGGCAGATACAGCAGGTACAGATACAAATTCAGCAGATATAGAAACAGCGGATACAGAAACAACAGATTCAGACACTACAAGTGATGATACAACAGAAGAATCAGATAGCTATAAAGGTATCAAAGCCGGCAATAGCATCACTATATCCGGTGGAACCTTTACTATTAACAGTAGTGATGATGCAATCCACAGTGATGGAGATGTTCTCATATCCGATGGCGATATCACTATATCTACAGGTGATGATGGCATACATGCAGAGAATCAGGTAGATATTGAAAACGGTACTATAGTAATAGAGACAAGCTATGAAGGCATAGAAGGTTATTATATCTATATCTACGACGGTGACGTAAGTGTAACAGCTACTGATGATGGTATGAACGCCGGAGGCGGCTCTGATACATCGACTATGATGATGGGCGGTGCAGGCATGGGCGGCATGGGTGGCCGTGGCATGAACGCAGGTTCCGGTGCTCAGATGGCCCCTAATACAGATGGAACAGCTATGCAGAATGGGTCTCAGAGCACAGATGTTACAACAGATCAGAATGTATCGCAGGATGCAGATACTTCAACAGAACAGGATGCAGATGGTGCAACTGACCAGAATGCATCACAGGGTGCAGATGCTACAACTGACCAGAATGCATCACAGGGTACAGATGCTACAACTGATCAGAATATGCCAGAAGGTGCAATGCCTAGTGGAAATACTGAAGAAGCAGCTGGTAGCAGTGACGCTGATACTACTAATACTACAACAACTACTACTCAGATCCAGTGTCTGGCGATCTATGGTGGCAATATATATGTCAATGCAGCAGGCGATGGTCTTGATTCCAACGGAGACCTTATCATCTATGGCGGCAACGTGATCGTAGACGGACCTGAGAATGGCGGCAATGCAGCACTTGATTCCGGAACTGAGAGCGGCGGCGAACTGATCGTCAATGGCGGAACAGTTATAGCTCTTGGAAGCACCGGAATGATAGAAGCATTCTCAGATAACTCTGAGCAGAATTCATTTATAGTTACTATCGAAAACGGCTATGAATCAGGAGATACTATAACGATAACAGATGCAGAAGGCACTGTGATCTACGAATACACAGCTGCAAAGAGCGGTAATGCAGTGATATTCAGTAGTGAACAGCTTACCATTGGGGAGACCTATACTGTTACGGTTAATGAAGAGACACAAGAGATAACACTTGATTCAGTATGTTCTGGGGATGCATCTTCTACAGGATCATCCATGGGCGCTCCCATGGGAGGCGGAATGGGCTCTCGAAACGGCGGACAGATGGGAACCCAGCAAAGCTCAGGCGAATCTCAAAGCGATAATTAAGGCTATTTATAAATGACTTTCGCAAAATAAGTAAAGACAAAAGAGCTGTATTTTGTAAAAACCAGAATACAGCTCTTTTTATAGCCTTGGAAGTATCATGGTAGCCTTGACAGAGAGCCTTTACAGGGGTAAACTAAAAGTGTTGTAAAATTGTATAAACAAATGCTGATTTTGGGCATGATATACAAAATATTGTACAATGAAAACTGAATAAGGAGGTGCTCCTGTAATGAGTATTACTATGGCTGTAATTATAGCAGTAGTAGTAGCTGCACTTTCTGTCATCATTACCGTTAATGTTAACAATGCCCGTCATAAGAAAAATGATGCGGCCAAGATCGGCAGTGCTGAAGAAAGAGCAAGAAAGATCATTGACGATGCCCTCAAATCTGCAGAAGATACGAAACGTGAAAAACTCCTTGAGGTAAAGGAAGAGTCTCTGAAGACTAAGAATGACCTGGAAAAAGAAGTTCGTGACCGCAGAGCCGAAATTCAGCGCTCTGAGAGACGTATACAGCAGAAAGAGGAAAATGTCGAGAAGAGATCAGAGGCGATTGAAAGAAGAGAGCAGAGTCTGAGTGCCCGTGAGGAAAATCTTAACAAGAAGACCGCGGAGATTCAGAAGCTTGATGAGGAGAGACGTAAGGAACTTGAGAAGATCTCAGGACTTACAGCTGATCAGGCTAAAGAGTACTTGCTCAAGATCGTTGAAGATGATGTCAAGCATGAATCGGCAGTCATGATCAAGAACATCGAAGCCGAGGCTAAGGAAGAAGCTGATAAGAGGGCTAAGGAGATTGTGATAGGAGCTATCCAAAGATGCGCTGCAGATCATGTCTCTGAATCTACTATTTCAGTTGTTCAGCTTCCTAGTGACGAGATGAAAGGACGTATTATCGGACGTGAGGGTCGTAACATACGTACACTCGAGACAATGACAGGTGTAGATCTTATCATAGATGATACACCGGAAGCTGTCGTTATATCCGGCTTTGATCCGATCCGTCGTGAAGTTGCGAGAGTTGCTCTTGAGAAGCTCATCGTAGACGGTCGTATCCATCCTGCAAGAATTGAGGAGATGGTTGAGAAGGCTAAGAAGGAAGTTGCCACTCAGATCAAAGAAGAAGGTGAAGCAGCATCTATGGAAGCTGGAGTTCACGGACTTCATCCTGAGATCATCAAGCTTCTCGGAAGACTTAAATTCCGTACAAGTTATGGCCAGAATGTTCTTAAACACTCGATTGAAGTATCTCAGCTTTGCGGACTGATGGCAGGCGAGCTTGGTCTTGACATCCGTATCGCTAAGAGAGCCGGACTTCTTCATGATATCGGTAAAGCCGTTGACCATGAGATGGAAGGTTCACATGTACAGCTGGGTGCAGATATCTGTCGCAAGTACAAGGAGTCAGCTCTGATCACCAATGCTGTAGAGGCACATCATGGTGATGTTGAACCTCAGTCTCTGATCGCAGTTCTGGTACAGGCAGCAGATGCTATATCAGCAGCTCGTCCAGGTGCAAGAAGAGAGACGCTGGAGACATATACAACAAGACTTAAACAGCTTGAAGATATCACTAACAGCTTCAAGGGCGTTGAAAGCTCTTATGCTATTCAGGCCGGACGTGAAGTTCGTGTTATGGTTGTTCCGGATCAGGTTACAGATGCCGATATGGTTATTCTGGCACATGATATATCTCAGAAGATTGAAGCTGAGATGGAATATCCCGGACAGATTAAAGTTAATGTCATCCGCGAGAGCAGAGCAACAGATTTCGCAAAATAATACTTGCGAAGTTGCATTAAAACCAAATATTGAAAACTATAAAAGAGTCGAAGTTACTTCGGCTCTTTTTGAATTAATCAATAAAAAGGACACTTTATGAGCTTGATAAAATGGTTGGAAGAATGGTATAAATTTTGTTTTTTCTTTTATTTTTATTGCACTGTGTTTATAAATGTTTTACAATTAGAAAACTGTTATGCTCTTGTGAAGTTCGTTAGTATATGCTAACATATTTTTGTTGATTAATTCACTTATTTTAAAAGACAGGAGGCTTTACCCTATGCACGAATCAGGTGAAGATTATCTTGAAACCATTTATATTCTCAGGAAGAAAAATGGTAGTGTACGTTCTGTAGATGTTGCCAATGAGCTTAACTTTTCCAGACCCAGTGTATCCAGAGCTGTCGGTATTTTGAAAGAAGATGGATATATTACTGTGGAAGAGGATGGCGAGCTTGTACTTACGAAGCTTGGACTTGAAAAGGCCAAGAGCGTATATGACAGACATACCAATCTTACAAAGTTTCTGATGCTTACAGCCGGAGTTGATGAGCAGACGGCAGAGACAGATGCTTGCAGGATTGAACATATTATTAGTGTCAGCACTTTTGCCGGCATTAAGAAGTACCTTAAGGAGAATAGTAAATAAGCGCAATAACGGCTTATTGCGGAAGGAAATAAATGCTCCCAAGTAAGTTCACAAACAGAATGAAATTTATGCTTGGCCAGGAATGCGATGCGTTTCTGGTCTCTTTTGAGTGTGTAAGAAGTAAGGCTCTTCGCATTAACCCTTGTAAACTTCAGGGTGGAAGAGAGGATGCGTATTCAAAGCTTCCCTTTGAGACCAAAAAGATTTTGTGGGAAGAGAATGGCTTTGTATATAATGATGAAGATGAACCCGGCAAACATCCACTTCATATGGCGGGACTTTATTATATACAGGAACCAAGTGCGATGTCGCCTGTAGCCTATCTTGATCCCAAGCCTGGACAGAGGGTATTGGATCTGTGCGCTGCACCGGGTGGTAAGAGTACCCAGATAGCAGGCAGGATGCAGGGAAGCGGTATCCTTGTTTCTAATGAGATTAATGCAGGCAGAGCCAAGATCCTATCTGAGAATATCGAAAGAATGGGCATAGGCAATGCCATGGTTCTTAATGAGACTCCTCAGAATCTTTCAGCCAGATTTGAAGGCTGGTTTGACAGGATCCTTATTGATGCTCCATGTTCGGGCGAAGGAATGTTCAGAAAAAATGAGGATGCAGTAACTAACTGGTCTCCTGAAAATGTAAGACTCTGCGCTGACAGGCAGGATGAGATTCTGGATAATGCAGCATCTATGCTGGCTCCATCAGGAAGGCTGGTATATTCTACCTGTACATTTGCTCCGGATGAAGATGAGGGTACTATATACAGATTCCTGCTGCGTCACCCTGAATTTAGAGTTGTAGAGGTTCCATTATACGAAGGAATGGATCATGGCAATCCGTCATGGGCGCTTATTGACACTAGTGATGAGAGCACCTGGACTAAACCGGACCTTCAAGATAATGCTGCCTCCACACAGGATGATAAAGATTATGGCCTTGAAGGATGCCTTGATGAAGTTAAAACAAATAAAGAAAAGCTGAATAAAGAAGTTGCAGACCAGCTTGCAAACTGTATAAGGCTCTGGCCGCATCATCTTAAGGGTGAAGGACACTTCCTTGCGGTGCTTGAAAGGGTTAATGATATAAGTCAGGAAAATGGTGAGCAGTCTGTTAGTGATATAGACCAGAAAGCTCCTACAATAACCTACTGTCCCGGCGGTTTCCAAAGAGGAATAAGAATAGAGCAAAGGAAAACTCTTGATAGTACTATCTCTTGTGATGACAAGGGCACATCAGATAGCAGCAAAGGCGCTGATTCTTATAGTTCCAATAGCATGGACAAGAAAAACTCAATTAGATCTGATCAGGAGCCCAAGAAGAAACTAAAAGCCAAAGACAGAAGACTTATGGATAAAAATGCCGGAAGAGCGCAAAATAAGGCTCTTAAAGGCGGCAGCGATCTTGAACTTGCCAAGAAGCTTTGGGAAGAATTCGCTGGGGATGTACTTAGCGAATCCGGCATGGACAGACTTTACGGAACTCTTTTTACTTTCGGAGAGAATGTATATCTGGCACCTTTCCTTATGCCGTCTACCGATAGGCTCAAAGTCATGCGTCCTGGGCTTCATCTTGGAACTATGAAGAAGGGCAGATTTGAACCATCGCATTCACTGGCTCTTTTCCTAAGAAAAGAGGATGTGAAAAATAGCCATGACTATCCAAGTGACAGTAAGGAGATAAAGGACTTCACGTCTGGACTATCTCTTACGGCTTCTCTTGATAATGGATGGTATCTTATCCTGACAGATGGATGCAGTCTTGGCTGGGCCAAGAGTGATGGAAGAAGACTTAAAAATCACTATCCTAAGGGGCTTAGGATCAACTATGCAGATTGATGCACTGCTTTAATAGCAATATCTATTCTTGAATATATAACACCGTTGTATATTCTTGACAATGATATAGGTGTTTTAATCTGGATGTTTTATGTGTTATTGTTGAAGTTGTATAAAAACTAATAATTTTTATACGACTATTTCTAGTCTGTACTATTAAGCGTTATGATATAATATTTTTGGAAAATTGACGAAAAGAATTGAATGTATTTGTGCAGATTTAAATTTATGAGGTTATTATATGAAAGAAGAACGTCCTGTATTTGTAGTTGGACATAAGAACCCTGATACTGATAGCGTCTGTGCGGCTATTGCCTATGCAAGGCTTAAGACTATCATAACAGGAAAAGCATACGAACCAAGAAGAGCAGGTCATCTTAATGAGGAGACCAGCTATGTTCTTGATAGATTTGAAGTAGAAAAGCCTTTGATGCTGACTGATGTAAGAACTCAGGTCAAGGATCTGGAGATAAGGGATCTTGCAGGCGCAGCAGGCGATACATCTTTGAAAGATGCGTGGGAGATCATGCGTAATGCCGGAGTTGTAACTGTGTGCGTTACCAAGGATGACCAGCTTCAGGGTATCATCACTACCAATGATATCGTTACATCCTACATGGATGTATATGATTCAGATATACTCGCAAGTGCCAGAACTTCATACAAGAACATAGTCAAGACTCTTGATGGCAAGATGATAGTAGGAAGTGAAGAAGGCAATGTCGAAAAGGGTAAAGTCGTAGTTGCTGCAGCCAGTCCTGAAGTTATGGAGAATATCATCGATTCCGGAGATGTTGTTATCCTTGGCAATCGTTATGAGACTCAGCTGTGCGCTCTTGAAATGGATGCGGACTGTATCATAGTCTGCGACGGCGCAGAAGTTGCACAGACTATACAGAAGCAGGCAGTTGCTCACAACTGTCGTATCATCACTACTCCTCATGATACATTTACGGCATCAAGACTTGTTAACAGTAGTATGCCTATAGATCACTTCATGAAGAGTGAGGGACTTGTATCCTTCCATATGGATGATTATATTGAGGACATTCAGGAAGTTATGGCTCAGGAACGTCATAGATATTTCCCTGTCCTTGATGAGTACGACAGATATGTGGGAATGATATCACGTCGTAATTTCCTGGGTGCAAGGAAGAAACAGCTCATACTTGTAGACCATAATGAGAAGAATCAGGCAGTACACGGCATAGAATCTGCTGAGCTTTTAGAGATCATAGATCACCACAGGCTTGGTACTATTTCTACGTCTTCACCTGTTTTCTTTAGAAATCAGCCTCTGGGATCAACTTCTACTATTGTATACTTAATGTATAAAGAGAATCATGTTGATATAGATCCTCAGACAGCCGGTCTTCTTATGGCTGCCATTTTATCTGATACACTTATGTACAGAAGCCCTACATGCACTCAGATTGACAAGAATGCCGGTGCAGAGCTTTCGATGATCGCCGGTGTTAATGCAGAAGAGTTTGCTATGGAGATGTTCCATGCAGGTAGCAACCTTGGATCTAAGACAGGTCCTGAGATCATACATCAGGATTTCAAGAAGTTCACGGTTGACAATAAGACTATCGGTATAGGACAGATCAACTCCATGAGCGCAGAAGAGCTTGCCGACATCAAGAAGAAAGTTGTATCTGAACTTGATAAGACACTTGAAGCAGACGGAATAGACATGATATTCTTCCTGCTTACAAATATATTAAAAGAATCATCTGACGTCGTATTTGCAGGAAACGGTGCAGAGAGTATTATAGAAAATGGATTTTCAGTTGAAACAAGAAATAACGGAGCATATCTGCAAGGCGTTGTGTCACGTAAGAAACAGTTCCTGCCTACAATCGTAGACACCTTAGAAGGTTGATCATCTGAAATCTTATTGGGAAAGGACTATAGTGAACGAGGTATTAAAAAGCAAAACACTTAGGGAGTTTTCAGAGATCTTGTTGAAGGATGATAATTCGATCAAGATATCTCAGGAAGCATTTGAGGCAGTATCAAAGTGGTTGCCATTGGGGAAGGTTGTTTTAGAAGTATCATTTACACCAAATGATACCAACATTATTATTGATAAAAAAAGAGTCTCCCGTCCCTTGTTTGTAAAAGATAAGGGATTGGAGCTGTCTGAATATCAGGAGATATTTTCTTTTGGCCCGGCCGACAGGAATATCTGTTTTTTGTGTACTTCAACTTGTGAAGATGGACATTTTACAGAAGAAGAGAAAGAGACACTTAGAATATTTCTTTCTGAAATGTATATTCATGTCGAAAGGATGTATCTTAAGAAGGGACTTAAAAAAGCCTACGTAACCCAGAAAGTATCAGGGCTCCCTAATCAGGCGGGATATATGGCAAAAGTTCTTGAATGTGTGAAGAAGAACTCTTACGATGCCTACACTGCTTTCTATTTCAACTTGCGTGGTTTCGGACTTCTTAATTATGAGTTCGATGAAAAGGAAGTTGATGTCATTTTAAAACGCTACGGCAGAGAATTAAAGAAAAGGCTCACCGAAGATGAAGAAGTAGGTCATCTTGGAGGAGATAATTTTGTTGCTTTTATCAAGAAGGACAGATCAGAGTATTTCTTAAACCAGATCAAGTCCATTCAGACTTATGGAATGTATAAGGGTAAGAGAATACCTGTGACTCTTAAGGCAACTATTGGAATCTATGATCTTGAAAGCGGCAACATCCACCATCCAGGCGAAGTTATAGGTCAGCCCGGAGCTGCGCTCAACTATGCAAGAAGGAAGCGCAGAAATGTTGTATGGATGACATCTGAGATCAAGAACGAGATCGATTATGACAAGCAGATCTATGACGGGCTTACAAGTGCTATCAATAACGGGAATATCACAACCTATTATCAACCCAAAGTCAATCTTGAGACAGGAGAAGTAATAGGTGCAGAGGCTCTTGTAAGATGGAACTATAAAGGAACGATGCTCTCTCCTGATGGATTTGTTCCGATTCTTGAGAAATCTACCAGAATAAGCGAGCTTGATTTCTTTATTTTAAGGCAGGTATGCCGTATGATCGCTGAGAGGAAGAGAGCTGGAAGGCCTGTAGTGCCGATATCTGTTAACTTCTCAAAAAGGGATCTGGAGATACCCAATATTTCTTCGATCATAACTAATATAATGGACAAATACGGTATTGATAAGGATGAGATCATTATAGAAGTTACGGAGACAGCTTATTCAGATGAGCAGGAGAGACTTTTATCATTCCTTAGACAGATGAGAGATAATGATATATCCACATCTATTGATGACTTTGGTACAGGCTATTCATCATTGTCTGTAATACGTGAGTTTCCTGTAAGTGAGATCAAGATCGATAAATCTTTTATCGACAAAGAGGTCCTGACAAGAGAGGATGAAGCTATAGTTGGATCTGTCATTGCAATGGCTCGCCTTTTAAGACTTCAGGTTATAACAGAGGGCGTAGACAACTGTGATCAGGTTGACTTTCTGCTAAGACTTGGATGCAGCAGTGCACAGGGATTCCTTTTTGATAAGCCGCTTAACTACAGTGACTTTAGCAAGATCCTTGACAGAGGACGTTATGAAGTTACGTGGGCCAAGAAGAAAAAGCAGTAAAAAAGCAGTAAAAGAATAGCGGTAAAAGAAAAGTAGAAAAAGAAAAGTAGTAAAAGAAAAGCAGTAAAAAGAAATACCGTAAAAAGAAATACAGCAAAAGAAGTATATTTAAAGAAATATATTTAAATAAATACAAGAAAAGATAAAAAACTATAATTAGTATATAGTGCAGGAATTGACATGAGTATAGCTATTACAATATATTCCGAAAGCGCCTTTAAGGAATTTGTTCTTCCGGCGGGAGTTAACAGAAGGCTTGCTCTTCGTATAGAGAGCAGAAAATTCCGCATCGAAGAAGATGTTGCGGTTCTTTTGGAAAATATAGGCGGAAAATGGAGATTTCTATCATCTGATGAAATAAACTCTGTAAAACTTCCGCTTTGCAAGATTGAGAATGCCGGCTACGACCTCAAAGAGGGCGATAGCCTTTCTTTGCGTACAAGATACGGTGAACGTCTTGCGGTCATGGTAAGGGAAAAAGAACAACCCTTTATTGCATACAAGAAGTATGACCTTAGTAATATAGTAAAACTTTCTATAGGAAGCGCTGATGATAGTGATGTAAAGTATTCTTTTCATATATCTGACAGAGAGGTTATCTCATCCCTTCATGCCGTGATGGAAGCTGACACTAAAGAAGGCGGATGGATTCTGACTGATAAAAGTACTAACGGAACATTTATTAATGATATTGCTATACATGGTTCCAGAAAGCTGATTTTTGGCGACAGGATCAATATCTGGGGACTATATATGGTCTATGCAGGTGATGTGCTTGCTATAGATCAGACTTCGCATATGACTCTGTCAGATAAGCTCATGCGGATAGATAATAAGCTGCAGGGTAGCGTAGATACCGGCAGAGATGAAAAGACACCTGATTATGCGGTGATGCCTGACAATTATAAGGTTATCTATCACAGACCTCCTCGTAATATGGACAGGCTCTGTTCAGATGAGATAATCCTAAAGCATCTTCCTGCAAGTGCCCATATGATCGCCAATGATTCTCTTTTGCCATATACAAGGGTGTCCAAAGAGATAAATCGTATAAGAGAGGACTATTCTGAGTATCTTGATGTGATGGAAGAGAAGATCTCATCAAACTGTGAAAGAAACAAGAAGATCTTAAACGACAGATATAAGAGTGCTGAAGAAGCTTGCGATTTTAAAAAGGGACTTCCGGATAATCTCTGGAGCAGAAATACTACCCACAAGGATTTTCTGTATCACAGAGTCGGCAAGGGCAGTATACCTTTTCAGATGAAGGTGGAACTGCCTGAAGGTGACAATGTTTTCTATGATGATGAGCTTGATAAAAGGTGCCTTGATATATCCAAAAAATACAAGATGCTTGAAGATGTTCCTGTATGTGTGGACCTCTCCGGAGAGAATCTTATTGGTATAGTCGGTGGTAACGGTAAAAGGGGCTCATACCAGATAGTTTATGATCTTATAGCCCAGATCACAACTCAGAACTGCTATACGGATGTAAAGCTTGCTTTCATTACAGCAAGTGATATATCAGGCAATAATGAATCCTGGTCCTTTGCCCTTTGGTTTCCTCATGTATGGTCTGAAGACAGGAAGAGGAGATATATAGCTTTTGAACAGGAAGAGGTAAGTGATGTATGTTATGACCTTACTTCTGTGTTCAGGGAATATGTCAAGAATCCTGAAAAAGAGCATCCGCACTATGTGATCATAGTAGAGGATCAGTCTCTTCTTGAAGGAGAGCTCATAACCAAGTATCTTTCAGATCACGAGAATGCTCCTTTTGTTACAACACTTCTTATGGCTGAGGATGTGGCTGATCTTCCAAATGCCTGCAACCTTGTTATAGAAAATGATAATAACTATAAAGGTATGTATTACATCCGCGAAGGCAGAGGCAGCGGAAGAGAGATAGAATTTGACAATATAAGTGCTGAGATCTTGTATGAGCTTTCAGGTACTTTGTCAACTGTTGTAGTTGATAATGAAGGCGGAGGCGGTGAGATTCCGGATGAAGTCAGCTTCTTTGATATGTATGGTGTATCAAGCCCGGAAGATCTGCATATCAAGGACAGATGGCGCAGAAACCGCACCTATGAAGGAATAAGAGGACGCATCGGTCAGATAGCCGGGGGACGTCCTTGTATTCTTGACCTGCATGAAAAATATCATGGCCCTCATGGACTTATAGCAGGAACTACAGGTAGTGGTAAGTCTGAACTTCTGCAGACATTTATTTTGTCGCTTGCTGTAGAATACAGCCCTGAAGATATTGCCTTTTTCCTTATCGATTATAAGGGAGGCGGAATGGGCAATGCATTTGCAAAGCTTCCACACGTGGCCGGCCAGATATCTAACCTGTCCGGAGCACTTGTTCGCCGCGCAATGGTTGCAATAAAAAGTGAGAACAGACGCAGGCAGCGCCTTTTTATAGAAAGCGGTGTTAATAATATTGATGCATATACAAGGCTTTATAAAAACGGTGAGACTAAAGTTGCGCTTCCGCATCTTTTGATAATAATAGATGAATTTGCACAGCTTAAGGCTGAAGAGCCTGATTTTATGCGCGAGCTTATAAGTGTTGCGCAGATAGGTCGAAGCCTTGGAGTACATCTGATACTTGCTACTCAAAAGCCCTCAGGAACTGTGGATGATAATATCTGGAGTAACTCAAAGTTCAGAATCTGTCTGCGTGTACAGGACCAGAAGGATAGTATTGAGATGCTCCACAAAAGCGACGCAGCATTTTTGTCAACTACAGGTAGAGCTATCCTGCAGGTAGGAAGTGATGAGCTTTATAAAGAGTTTCAGTCAGGTTATACAGGTCAGGCTTATGATAAGGATGGATCAGGTCACAAGATAACAGCAAGACTTCTCACTAACACAGGTCGTGAAGGACTTATTGGTAACTATCTTGAAAGCCGCCGCAAAGCTGCTCTTCGTCATGAATTCATCCTTGATCTTGTCAAAAATGAAGCTTCGCTTGTAGGTACAGCTTATGAAGATATGCTCTATCTTAATTTTGTAAGATTAAGAGATGAGATACTTGTGGCAGAACCTGAGCTTGGCAAGGATAATGATGCTCTCGCAGACAGGATCATAGAGCGCTCTGAGACGGAGAATATAAGACTGCCTCAAAGACGTGAAAAAACTGAGCTTGAAAGTGTAATTGAATATATAATCGAATGTTCGAATGAACTTGAGCTCTACAATAATAGTCCGTTATGGCTTCCTGAACTGCCCAAAAAACTATCACTGGAATTGCTCGATGGTTACAAGAAGGCATCCTATAACAGCGGCCGATGGCCACATATTATGGGCGGCGCTGATATCAAGGCTTATGCAGGTCTTATAGACGATCCTGTTAACCAGTATCAGATGCCTCTTATTATCAATTTTTCAAGAGGTGGCAATACAGCTGTATGTGGTATGACACTTAGTGGTAAGAGTACGTTCTTGCAGACGGTTGTCTTTTCACTATATCAAAGTTATGACCCTTCTATGCTGAACGCTTATATCATTGATTTTGGCGGAAGAGCGTTTGAAGCTTTTGAAGATGATGCCCATACAGGCGGAATAGTATATGATACAGATATCCGGAAGGTTCCCAATCTTATCTGTATGATACAGGATGAGATCGTAAGGCGAAGAAAAGAGTATGCGGGAGCAGGATTTGACGGACTTCGTGCAGAAAAAGGCTTTAAGGATCCCGCGATCATTGTTGTGATCGATGATATGGCTTCACTGCGTGAGAAGACGGAAGGCGCATATGATGATGCCATCATTCAGATTGCAAGGGAATGTGCATCTGTTGGCATATATCTTCTTATCTCCGGTAGTGGATTTGGAATGAGGGATATCCCTGGTCGAATGTCTGAGAGTATACGTAACATATTCTGCTTGCAGATGGCTGATAAAGTCGGCTACATGGATGTACTTCGTACATCGCAGATAGAGATAATGCCTCAGGAATCCATAGCAGGAAGGGGCCTTATAATATCATCCGGTCATACGCTTGAGTTCCAGACAGCGCTTAGCTTGTGCGAAGATGATCTGACAAGGACTGAAAGTATCAAAGATATACTTTCTAAAGAAACTATGAGCTATCATGGGCCTAAAGCTATGGCTATACCTTATATTCCTGATAAACCGTCATGGTCATTGTTTAAGGATTCTTTAACAAATATTGATGCAGGATTGCTTCCTTTCGGTTATAATATTACAAGTGCACGTATCGAGAGTATTGATCTTGATATGACATATCTGTATCTGATAAGTGGAAGACCCAGAAGCGGTAAGACCAATCTTATCCGTATACTTTCCAGAACCTGCCGCTTTATCGGCGCCAGGGAAGTGACTGTATTTGAAACAAGCGGCAGGAAAGAGCTTAAAAACGATGCTTCAAATATGGGCTTTGGATATGTTTCGGAAGTAGACGGCGTGGTTGGATGGCTTAAAAATATAATTCCTGTTTTTAAAGAAAGATATGCTCTTAAGTCCAAACTTAAAGATGAGGGTGTAAGTGATGAAGATATCCTTCGTGAGATCAGAAAAGAAGGTCATCCGTATTTTATTTTCATAGATGATCTTGTGAGCTTTACTTTGATGATGCATGGTTCGGAAGGCGCAAGTCATAATCTTGCGGGTGCAATTACCAATCTGTTTGAGAAAGGCAGCCTGCTTGATATATATTTCTTTGCAGCCTACGACGACGAAAAGAGAATGGATGCTGCAGGACTTTCGGTATACGAAAGCTTTACATCTTATAAAAATGGTATACATCTCGGCGGTATGGCTGATTCACAGAGTATACTCAGATTTGATGGTGTTCCGTATAGAAAGCTGACTGCTGCAGGAAAGCCCGGATCCGGTATCACATCATCATATAATGATAAGGGCTCGGTACAGGTAGTGATTCCGCTTGCATAAGGCGCTTATGATTCAAACAATTTATAACACATGAGGTTAATATGGTTTATTATCTTTCACTAGTGGACAGTATGCTTGAAACTCGCATGTTGAAAGAACTCGTTCCGGATTATGCGGCCAAGTATACTGATGATTATTGGGATTTTTGTTATACAGAAGATTTCTATGAGGCAATGGCGAGGCTCCAAGAAGTCAGGAAACACGATATTTTAGTATGGGATACTACGGTCAGAGGAGCGGGCAATAAGCTTCTTTCATTAAGAAAAGACAACCCGACAGCCTTTTTGTTCCTCTTTGCATCCAGCAGGACCAATCCCATGCTCTATGTAAGAGCCGGAATAGCACCGGATGCGCTTCTTTTAAAGCCTTTCGATATTGTTGCTCTTGATAAAGTATTAGAGGAGTCTTTTGACCTTATCCGTGACAGGCTCTCCAAGAGCAGAGGCCAGCTTATAAGTGTCTATACAGGTCATGCACAGAAATATCTCCAGCTTGACCTTATCGATTTTCTTGAAGCCAGAGATAAGAAGGTATTTGTCAGGATCAAGAATCAGGAGTACGGATTGTATGAGACACTTGATGATCTTGAAAAGAAACTTCCGGATCATTTTAGAAGATGTCACAGAAGTTTTATAGTCAATATGCTTCATGCAGACAGCATTATCATTTCGGAGAACGTTATCATCATGAAGAATGGCGACGTAGTACCTGTATCTAGAACATATAAGAAGGAAATCAAAGAGTATGGAATTGAAAATGAATAACGGTTATATAATGAGCAGACTTGATCTTTCAGTCCTTCTTTTATCTGCTAAAAAGGACAGAATCTGTTCACTGGCTCTGCCAAAGGCAAACGAAATTGATGATCTTCAGATGCTTTCAAGTGCATTCAGACTTGCAAGAGATGGTCTGCTTGAAGTTCCTGTAAATGAAGATGTGCTTGATGAAAGTAAAAGGGATTCTGCCATGAGAGCAGATGATATCCATCCTTCTAAAGAGGCTATGGATTTTATGGAGCCTTTACTTTCTGCTCAGAAAGTGATAATGCTGGTTCCTTATGACAAGGAGATGGATCAGAAATTCATCTATATCAGCGATAAAGGAGTTACTTTAGTTGAAGCTGACAGCCATAGACAAGACAGGATAATCGTCACAGCTATTGATAAAGAGGATTTTGAAGACTGGCTCAGACAATCTTTTGATCTTGAAGAGAATATTCCCGGATCAGAGGATGCCAGCAATGAATTCATAAAGGCTATAGATCCTGAAGATATTGAACGAGAGAATCTCAAAGCAGTCAGGAAGATGGATGTTATGGATCTTGAAACATGGATGGATGAAGCTTCTAAAAGTTCAGGACTTACTCCTGTCTTTGCGATGTCATTCATGCGAGGAAGTGACGGTGTTGTGACCAAGTACAGAATGATGCTTCGTGGCAGATTTTCAGAATGGTGCATAGAGTGTCCGGCAGGAGATATTCTTTCAGAGGATGAAGGAATGGAAGTATGGCCGGCTTATGAGAAGATGTGGGCGAATATATGATACTTGTTGATTTGCAGGTTGTATCTCTTGACAGGCATTATCAGTTCAGTCTGGATGAGTCCAAGACTGTCTTTGAACTTATAACAGAGATCAAAGATATCCTGTGCCAGAAAGAACAGTGTGAGATGATGGGAGACGATGATGATCTTATGCTATGTTCAGTCTCACAAAACAGGATCTTGGAAAAAGGTAAAACGCTTTCTCAGCAGGGGGTACGCAGCGCAGAGCGCTTGCTATTGTTTTAGTAGAGGTTGATTATGAGAGTTGATACAGATATTTTAAAAGAGGCAGCTGATAGCAGAGTTAAAATCTGTAAGAGGCTGGAAGACAGATCACTTGAACTTCAAAGGCTTATCAAAGAACTGGAGTCTTATGAGGGTTTTGATGATATATGTAGTCAGGCTAGGGATATCAATGCAGGTCTTATTAAGGATATCCTTAGAATAAGACAGATGGGTATAGCTCTTCACAGCATATCCAGAATTTATGAAGATGGAGAGAAGCTTATCGCTGATCATTCTGATGGAACAGGCTTTATTATCAAGGGACGAGAGCTCGGAATCCTCAATGATCTTGAACCACTGCGAGCTTCCTATGAACGTGTTGTAAGTGGCGATAGTCTAAGGAACATAGGAGGTGAAGAAAGTTGAGCAGGATAATGGTGGATATAGATCAGCTTGTAAGAGATTCCCAGTCAGTTTCAGAGCACCTTACAAGGATCAGAAACTTAAGACAGGACGAGCCCAAGGAGCTTAAAGAGCAGGGAGATAACGTAGAAAGCGGTATAGAAGAGTATAGCCGTTGTATACGTTTTGCAGCTGATAATTATAATAGAATGAGAAGCGAAGTTCGTGATGTTATCTCTTCAATCAGTATATAAGGATCATTTTCTTATTTGATCACATGCACGAGCTTACGGTCTTTACAAGAGGTTGTATTATGAATAATATGAAAAAAGAAATAGAGCAGCTAAGCAATACCGTCAGAAATATGAGCGGTTATTGGAAAAGTGAAAGCAGTGATGTGCATCAGGATATTTTTGCAGATATCATTGATGATGCTATGGATTATGCGGATCACTTCCCGGAAGATACAAAGACAAGCACTAAGACAGATGTATTTGATTCTGATCTGTTGAATTGATTATAGAGGTGTTTTATGGCAGATAAAAATACGATAACTCCTGAACTTTTGAAAGACAGGGTACTTAAGATAGAAGAGCTTGCAGATGCCCTTAAGAAAGATGTACTTAATGTCATAGTTGAGAGTGATGAAAAGACATTTGATTCATGGAAAGGCGAAGAGGCAGACATGTTCCGAACCAAAGAAGATGCTGTAACAGATGCCTTGAAAGAAGATCTTGATAAAACAGTAAAGCTTGCAGAACAGATGAGATATCTGTTATCTAAAAGTGAAAGGGCATGATAAGTAATGGAAATATTACAAAAATACTGGTATATTCTGGTGGCTATTATTGTATTGTTGATAGCTTTCATAATAGTCCTTCTTGTATATATAAAAAATAATGCAGAATATAATAGACAGAACGAGGCTGCAAAAAAAGCTGCAAACAAAACTGCAAACAAAGCATTAAAGAATGTTGCAGGTAAAGGTGGTAGTGTTAAGAAAGCAGCTGAAAGTGATAATGTACATCGTACTAAGTTTGTAGATCTTGGAGACAGAGATTCGGGAGATACAATGCTTTTGTTTGATTCTCCCGGCAAAATCTGGATAAATGATATAGACAGACCTGATAAGATATTTGAACTTCCTTTGTCTGAGTCAGGTGTATATATAGGCTATGATAAGAGCAATCAGGTATGCCTTGATTATGATGATACAGTTTCAGGCGTACATTGTCGTATCTATTGTGCCGGAAGTAAGACATATATTGAGAACAAGAGTAAGACTAATCCGCTCATTGTGAATGGGCAGAAGATTGAAGAAAGCGCTGCTATATACTCAGGAACAGAGATTGTAGTGGGCAAGATCAGGCTCAGTATCAAATTCGCTTGATCATATTTTGGGGCAGCTGTCGGAGGAAGGCATAATTGGGGATTATCAGATGTCCGCATTGTCAGGAGATGATTCCTGATGATTTTACACATTGCGGCTTTTGCGGAAAAGATGTAAAAGTCAAAAACGAAAAATATATGCTGCAGATAGGAACAGTTCTGCAGGATAGATATTATATCGGAGCAGCTATAGGTCAGGGCGGATTCGGAATAACTTATAGCTGCTGTGATCTGCGCCTTGATATGAAGGTTGCGATCAAAGAGTATTATCCGGATCGTCTTGTTCAAAGAGATACAGAGGTATCCGATAATGTCGTCTTAATAAATCCTTCTAAAAAGTCAGTCTATGATCATGAAATGAACAAGTGCCTTCTGGAGGCACGAACACTTGGTGATTTTGCAGATGAACCGGGTGTTGTCAGGGTCAGTGACATATTCAATCAAAACGAAACAGTATATATAGTTATGGAATATCTTGAGGGCATGACCCTTGAGCAGTTCCGTAAGAGGAATCCTGATGTAACATTTGACTTCTGTTATAAAATGTTAAGTCCGGTTATCAAAGTCCTTGAACGTATACACGAAAGAGGGCTTATTCATCGTGATATAAGTCCTTCCAATATCATGGTTCTTCCGGATGGACGTGCCAAGCTCCTTGATTTTGGATCTGCAAGTCGTTTTGATAAGCCGGATGATAGTGATGAGATCCTGGTTCTTAGGTCAGGCTACTCCCCTATAGAACAATACCAAAAGAACATATCTTTGGGACCATGGACTGATGTCTATGCTTTTTGTGCTACTTTCTATTATATGCTGACGGGAGTTAATCCTGTGAGCGCAGATGAAAGAGTAGGAGGGGACACATTGGTAAGACCATCTAAGATGGGAGCTGAGATTCTGGGCGGACAGGAAGATGCACTTATGCACGGACTTGCAATAACTCCTGAACTAAGAACCAGATCCATGAAACAGCTCACAGATGAGATGGAGCTTAAGGTTCCGGTTATCAAAACTGAGCAGATAATCAATGCCAGGAATGAGATAAAATCCCATGTGATAGATGAAATATCCGGAATGGTTACTTTAACTCCGGATAGTCAGAATGCTTTGCAGGATACTAAAAAGATACATCAAAAGATAAGCAAAAAGAAGCTGATAGTATCTCTTGCCGTTGCTGTTATCTGTATTCTTGCAGGAACTTTTACATTGAAGAGAGTCTTTTATAAAGAAGAAATTGTGAACGAAGTAACGGCGTATAGTCTTATCAATGAGAGCGCTTATGGCCTTGATTCTTATGAAAATATAAAACTTAAGATCAAGACAACGATTGATTGTAAGAAAAGTACAAGCTATAAGTCTGAAAGCAGTAGGATAGAAGAAGTTACAGAGGTATGGAAAGGGCAAGGCGACAGCTTGTATGTAAAAGATACCAGTTCTGTCGGTGATGGTAATATCGCTTATATCATATTGGATCATTTAAATGGTGATACATATAGACTTAGCAGGCACGAAGCAAATAGTTATTCAATTGATGATTCATATAATTCATATATCATAACGGCTCTTTTTAATGCGTCATACCTTAATGGAAGCCTGAAACTGGCAGAAGATAAGGCTAAGATAAACGACAGATACTATTATAAAGTAACTGGTGAGCTAAATCCTAATGCCATTGTAAAAACAATAGATGAATTAAATATTTATGAGGATATTCCAAAGAGTTATATAAAGAATTATGGGCTTGTTCCTAACGCTGATATAACTGCTTATTTTGATAGTGAAGATCATAGGCTTAAGAGAATCACTATTACTATGAAGGACTTTGATTGTGATGCGATCAATGAGAAGATAAAAGAATTTAATGAAGTATTTACGTATTCTTATGACAAGATAGGTATCACAATGACTGTTGATTATGCTTATGGTGAGAACACAGTTATAGACTCGGCAGAAGAGAAGCGCTTTACTGACACTAAAGCCAAGATCGAGGAAGACAGCGATGTAAGCTGGGAGTATGGCTGGGGCTATATATGGGGGCTTGACCTCTTTGAGTGAGGGATGATTGCTTTATAATTTCATGGAATGATAACTGGAATTACTTATGCCCCGGGTCCATACCTGCTGTGCTAAGACATGTGGATCCGGGGCATAATAAAAAAGGAATTCATAGCCTAAACTATAAATTCCTTCATACAAATGCCGGTGGCGGGACTTGAACCCGCACTGAGTTGCCCCAAACAGATTTTGAGTCTGCCTCGTCTGCCAATTCCGACACACCGGCGTTTGCAACTCCATAATAATAGCATATTAGCGCGATTGGTGCAAGAAGTAATCGCACATTATTTTAAATAAATAATTCAAACCTCCCCAAATAGTGAAAAAGGAGAAAAGAAAATGAAAGTTGATCCAAAAATGATTGAGATGGCGGATATATATCATCTGTCATTTATGACAAGAATTAAGTATATATATCTTCCGGCTCTTTTTCCGAATATGTATAAGAACCGGCTTAATAAGGGAAGCAAAGTAGAAGAATGAATATAAAATAAGAAGTATATGACCAAGACTAGAAAAGGCATAAGTTTGCAAGAGGTTAATATGACAATTGAGGCAAAGAATATAACTGTAAATTTGGATGGCAAGAAAGTTCTTGATAACGTGACATTTGAGATAAGTTCAGACGATACATGGGCTGTTACAGGCCCTGAAGGAAGCGGCAAGTCTACTCTTGTAGATGTAGTACTGGGGCTTAGAAAGCCGGATAAGGGCTACGTATCACTGCTTGGAGACTATAAATATGACAGGGTCAATGCAGGAGTAGTATTTCAGGAAGACAGACTTTGTGAGTATTTTTCTGCAGAAGAAAATATTGTTTTGGTAAATAACAGATATTCCGAAAGACGGGCAGCCCAGGAGCTCGAGATGCTCATTGACACAAAATATCTGGGAAGACCTGTCTGTGAACTTCCGGAGGATGTAAGAAGATGTATATGTATAGTCAGAGCCTGCTGCATTCCGTCGGATGTTCTGATAATGGATGAACCTTTTAGGGGACTTACTCCTGAAAAGAGGAAAGCTGCTATAGATTTTATCAAGGAAGCTGCAGGTCACAAGGGAATTGTATATGTCCAAAGGACTACTGAGGGGCTGGAAGCATATAAGAACTTCAGACTGGCATAAGATGCCAAAAAGATCTTTTGACACCTATCATATATTATGTGCTTTGATTAATACTTTCAGTATACATGATCAGATAATCAAAAAGACCGTGAATAATCCTCACGGTCTTTATTGCTGCATTATATGGCGATTTTAATTAGCGGAAGTCTTTGAATACTGTGGCTTTGTTATCTCCTTAAGTCCTACGATGCTGCATACACTTGCAGCGATAAGATCTGTCATTGCTCCTGCATAGAGGATTCCGTTTATTCCGAAGAACTTTGGAAGCAGCAGAAGAAGAGGAAGGAAAAATATTACCTGTCTTGTAAGCGATAGGAAGATTCCCTTGATAGGTTTGCCGATAGCTGAGAAGAAGTTTGAAACTATTGGCTGTATGAAATAAGTAAACAGGAATAGATAATAGATTCTTATGTATCTGACTCCGAATTCGAAGTATTCTTCAGAACCCTGGCCGAACATCTCGATAACCTGATGAGGGAATACCTGGAAGATGATAAAACCTAAGAAACTTATCACAGCACCTGTTTTTAAGGCTCCAAACAAGGCTTCTTTAACCCTTGCATATTGTTTTGCTCCATAGTTGAAGCTTGCGATAGGCTGAAGTCCTTGTGACAGACCGATCACAAAGGACATCATTATCTGCATGCATTTAAGAGATACACCGGATACTGCAAGAGGGATATCTGTACCATAGGGTGACAGTCCGCCATAGTAATTAAGGCTTTTATTGAGTACGATAGCCAGAACCATCATTGCCAGTTGGTTGAAACAGTTGGCTGCACCCAGTGAAGCGATACTGATAACAACTGATAATCTGGGGATAAAAGATGCTATATCTAGTCTGACTGTCTTGTATCTTGTAAGGTATACAGCTCCCATTACAGCTGAGATGATCTGACCTATTATTGTTGCAAATCCTGCTCCGAACATCCCCCATCCGAATATGAAGATAAATATATAGTCAAGTATGATATTGGTAATAGCACCTGTGAGATTCATCTTCATAGAATATTTGGGGCTTCCGTCTGCTCTTATGATATGTGTGGCGCAGGAAGAGAAGATAAGGAAGGGAAAGCCTACGGCTGTGATCCTTAAATAGCTTTCTGCCAGAGGATATACATTAGAGGATGCACCAAAAAATACCAGCATGTCATTACATGCTATCTCTGAGAATATGGCAATTATAGATCCGATCAGAAATGCCATGGATGCAGCGTTACCTATATAATACTTGGCTCCGTCTTTTTCGCCTCTTCCCATTGCAAGGTTGAAGTTGGACGCTCCTCCTATTCCGAACAAAAGAGCACTTGCAATGCAGGCAGGTACTAAAGGATATACAACATTGGTTGCAGCATTGCCGAGTTCTCCAATATTCTGTCCGATAAAAAGCTGATCGACAACATTGTAAAGAGAGCCAACAAGCATGGCTATGATACTGGGGATCGCGAACTCTTTTAATAGAGTTGATATTTTCTTACTTCCTAAAGGGTTTTTAGATTTGTTTTCCATAATGATCTATCCTGATTTAAAAAATTTAACCAAATTTGGCCGCTACTATTATAATTTCTATAGACTCAAAATATCAAGAAGATATTTTGACCTGATCATTAACTTTATGTCGCGAGCAAAGAGAGCAGCTAAATTGTTTGAATTGGTAGAGCTCGCGACGCCAATTTGGGTTTGAAAGCGGAACACTTTCAAACTTTATCTTAAAAAATAGCACCGTTTATTCTAGCGTAAAAACTAAATTAGATGGTTTATATCCTTGTAATTTATTAATGAAATATTAATATGTCTTTGATATAATGTTATACAGATGCGGCACATTATCAATTGTATAGCTATCATGGAATTATAAGGAGGATATTCTAATGGGTCTTATTAAAGCTATAGCAGGGGCAGCGGGTGGCGTTCTTGCTGATTCATGGAAAGAGTATTTCTATTGTGAGTCTATTCCGAACGATGTTCTTGTAACTAAAGGAAGCAAGAGAGTTTCAGGTCGTTCATCTAATACAAAGGGAAGTGACAATATCATTACTACAGGTTCTGTTATTGCAGTAGCAGACGGACAGTGTATGATAATCGTAGATCAGGGCAAGGTCGTTGAGCTTTGTGCAGAACCTGGTGAATTCACATATGACGCTTCTACAGAGGCATCAATCTTCTCAGGAAGCCTTGGAGAAGGCATTGGAGCAACATTCGCAAGCATTGGTAAGAGATTTACATTTGGCGGCGAAGCTCCTAAGGATCAGAGAGTATATTATTTCAATACAAAAGAAATTCTTGGTAACAAGTATGGTACAGCTAATGCAGTACCTTTCAGAGTAGTAGATCAGAATGTAGGACTTGACGTTGATATCTCCATCAAGTGTTTTGGTGAATACAGCTACAAGATCATTGATCCTATTTTGTTCTATACCAATGTATGTGGCAACGTTTCAGGTGATTATTCAAGATCACAGATTGATTCTCAGCTTAAGTCAGAGCTTCTTACAGCTCTTCAGCCTGCATTTGCCAAGATTTCAGGTATGGGCGTAAGATATTCTGCAATCCCGGGACATACAGCTGAGATCGCTCAGGCTCTTAATGAGGAGCTTTCTTCCAAGTGGAGAGACCAGCGTGGTATCGAGATCGCATCATTTGGTGTATCTTCTGTAAAGGCATCTGAAGAAGATGAGAAGATGATCAAGGATATACAGAAGTCTGCTGTTAACAGAGATCCGGGTATGGCACAGGCTACTATGGTTGGTGCTACAGCTGATGCTATGAGAGATGCTGCCAAGAATACCAACGGCGCGATGATGGGATTCATGGGTATGAACATGGCACAGAATGCAGGATTTAATGCTATGAATTCATTCCAGGGTCAGCAGGGACAGGTTCCTGCTAATAATTACAATACAGCAGCTGATGGTGGATTTGGAGCTGCTACTATGCAGCCTAAGAGTGCAAATGCATGGACATGTGCTAAGTGCGGTACTCAGAATACAGGTAAGTTCTGTCAGAACTGTGGTGAGAAGAAGCCGGAGGATGTTCAGCTTGGATGGAACTGCCCTAAGTGCGGCAAACTCAATCAGGGCAAGTTCTGCCAGGAATGCGGCGAGAAGAAACCTGAAGGAGCTCTTGTATATAAGTGCGATAAGTGCGGATGGGAGCCTGAAGATCCTTCAAATCCTCCTAAGTTCTGTCCTGAATGCGGAGATCCATTTGGTGATGAAGACATCGTAAGATGATCAACTGAATATATTTATTATAAATACTAAAATCCCACACCGGATTCTGAGCAGATGACGGTGTGGGATTTTTTGAACTTATGAGAATAAGGCGAAGTTAATAATTCACTGAAATTGACCGATAAACTTACGGGGAATGATCATATTTTTTTACATGATCATAAATATAAATATAAATATAAATCCGTTCTTCATAAGGAACATAGGCACCGCCTATGCCTGCCTTGCATAAATGATCTACCTGATCAGGACTGGCTGAACTATGTTATTTGGAATAAGGTGATTACATAGAGAAGGGGTTAATATGCAGCTCACAAATTATATGGAAAAAATAGTTGTAGATAAGCTTGATAATGTGCTCACAATGTTTCCCAATGTGTGCACCTGTGATGAATGCAAACAGGATATAGCCAATCTTGCGCTTAATCATCTGCCGCCAAGATATACATCTTCTGAAAAGGGTGCGATCTTTCTAAATGTCGAAGCTCAGAACAATCAATATGATGCCATGGTGGTTCAGGAGATTATTAGATCTATCGAAATCATATCTCAAAATCCAAGACATCCTAAGCAGCAATAATAACCGGGTGGTTTTTATGATTAATTATGCGGCAATTATATGCCTTTTTCTAATCTTAATAGTTAATGCCATATCTATATATGTTGTTAACAGGCTTGGCAAGCTCTATAGCATCTATTCAGTATGGGCGCTTGGGGCATCTATGCTGTCGATAACAGCAAATATGGTCATTGCATGCACTACATACAGTGGTGTTGTGATGGCGTGCGAGTCGATGTATTATATCTTCATCGCATATGAATTCTTTATGTTCTATAAGCTTTTTACCAGCTATATATACCCATCTAATGAAACTAAAACCGTAGAGTATATCATAAGAGGTCTTTTGGTTGTAGATACGGCTTTACTTATATTCAACATGTTTACAGGATTTGTATTTTCTGTACATGTAATTAATGACAAGCCGGCCAGATTCCTTGATCTTGGAGTTTTTATAGATAATCATGAACCGGCATATTTTCATTATGTAGTGTGCTTTATTATATCGCTTTCATTTATGGTGCCATCGATAATAAGGATCTTTACTTCCAAGGGAATCTATAAGATAAGATATATAGCGATAGTTGCTTTGTTTGGAGGCCTTGAAACTATACTTGGAGTTAATTTTTATTTGGATTTTCCGGTTCCTGTAGTTCTTTTTCTAAATACTCTTATGATAATGCTTAATTATTACATCATGAGTTACTATGTACCGGAGAAGATCAAGATCGGAACCATGGAAGAGTCTCTTAAGAGGCAAAGCAGTGGACTTGTGGCCTATGATAATGATGGCAATCTTGCACTTGTCAATGAGATAACCTTTGAACTTCTCAATATTCCTGCTGATGATCTGGATGCGCTGAAGGCTAAGATAGATGAACTTCTTGAAAAAAGAGATGGTCGTAATAAGATATACGACAGATGGATCGAAGAAATAAAAGGCAAAGATCTTGGTACAAAGTATCTTCAGATAGATGGAGGCACTCTTAGGGATAGAAGAGGAAATAAGATCGGCGGATTCTATAGTATATCTGATCATACTGCTGAGCAGAACGCCATTATATCCGAGCATTATAAATTGACCCACGATGAGCTTACAGGTCTTTATAACAAGGAAGGTTTCTATGAGATTGTCAAAGAGACTTTAAAAAAAGAACCCAGATCTGATTACATGCTTATCTGCACTAACGTACGAGATTTTAAGATAATAAATGATCTGTTTGGATTTGACAAAGGTAATGAGATAATCCAGAAGATCGCGGCTATGATCAATACAGGTACGTATCAAAAAGATGTCACAGCCAGAATAGTTGCGGATCAGTTCGCTATTCTGACCACCAAAGACAGGTACGATGCTACTGACATGAGTAAGCAGCTTGCAGAGGTGTCTAAACTGATAGCAAGCTCTTATTACAGCATGACTATCCATTGCGGAATCTATAATATAACCAATCCTGAGATGGAAGTATCTCTCATGTGTGATAGAGCCAATATGGCTATCAGCACCATCCGCGATGAGCCCGGCAATACTATAGTTACTTATGATGACAAAATGATGTCGGATATCCTCCATGACAGGCAGGTTGCTAATCAATTAGAGCAGGCTATAGACAAGAATCAGTTTGTTATATTCCTTCAGCCACAAGTTACTCCTCTTGGCGAAGTGATAGGGGCTGAAGCTCTTGTAAGATGGGATGATCCGAAGCGCGGAATACTAACTCCCGGAGTGTTTATAGATATTCTGGAGAAAACAGGATGTCTGTACAAGCTTGATCTTCATGTATGGGAGCTTGCGGCGAGGCAGCTGGCAGCATGGAAGGGCACACCTTTTGAAAGACTTAATATATCCGTTAATATATCGCCCAAAGATTTCTACTATGTGGATGTATTTAAGGAATTCACAGGACTTGTGAATAAGTATGATATATCACCTTCCAAGCTCAAACTTGAGATTACAGAGACTGCACTTATGATAGAACCTACAAGGCAGTTGACTCTTATAGGCAAACTCAACAATTTTGGCTTTGATTTTGAGATTGATGATTTTGGTACAGGGTATTCATCTCTTAGTCTGTTAAAAGATATGCCTGCAGAGATACTAAAGATCGATATGGAATTCCTTCATGAGACAGAAAATGAGCAAAGGAGTAAGAAAATCCTTGAATCCATAATAAGCCTTGCTCATGAACTTAAAATGAAGGTTATTACAGAAGGTGTGGAATATGAACATCAGGTCAAGTCATTGCGTGAACTTGGATGCGATATATTCCAGGGATACTACTATTCCAAGCCGCTTCCTGTTAGTGAATTCGAAGAAAAATATCGAGATCACGTTAATAAATAGTAGAGAAATAATTAAGACAAAATATTTTTTGCAAAAATAAAAAAATGGGGATACATTTGGCCGGAATTGTGTTATTATCGAATAGCTGAAACACGATTTCGGCCTTTCAAAGTTGAAGCACATTCTGCTTCTGACTTTTTAATCCCAGGATCAGATTCATGCTATATTACATGAGGATACCCGAGTTTGATTCATAGGTCCGCTATGCGGATTTTGTAGGATAATCCATGGTAAAGGAGGTGGTTTTAATGAAGGAAAGTCATAAATCAAGTAACGATAACCCTGCGCCCCGATTGTGCACAGCATTAAAACCAAAGGAGAATAGCCATGGAAGAAAAGAACTATCAGGAGATCGTTCGTAATCTCCTCGAAACCAGGCAGTATAACAAACTCCGTGAGCTCATCGCTGACATGCAGGAAGTTGATGTTGCTCTTGTGATGGGAGAAATGAAGGATGAAGATTCACTCAAACTTTTCCGCCTTCTTCCCAAGGATATGGCTGCTGAAGTATTTGCTAATCTTGAGTCTGACGACCAACAGTATATTATACGATTCCTGTCAGACAGAGAGACTTCAAACATTGTAAACAACCTGTATGCTGATGATGCTGCGGATTTCTTAGAGGAGATGCCTGCCAACGTCGTTAAGAGGATTCTTGCGCATGCCAACCCTGAAACGCGCAAGGATATCAATCAGCTACTTCAATATCCGGATGATTCGGCCGGCTCTATCATGACGGTGGAGTATGTCGATCTTAAAAAGGATATGACAATAGGCCAGGCAATAGAGAGAATCCGCAGAATAGGTCTTGATTCGGAGACAGTTAATATCTGCTACGTTCTGGATGCAAGACGTGTTCTGGTTGGAACCGTTGACCTTAGATATCTTCTGATACTTAGCGAAGATTCTATCATCGGTGACATCATGAATGACAACGTCATCTCTATAGGAACAATGGATGACCAGGAAGAGGCGGCTCGTAAGATACAGAAGTACGACTTTACAGCCATGCCTGTAGTTGATAACGAAAACCGTATGGTCGGCATCATAACTGTCGATGACGTAGTGGATATCCTGGAGCAGGAGGCTACAGAGGATATCGAGAAGATGGCAGCTATCGTGCCATCTGACAAGCCATATCTCAAGACCGGTATATTTGCTACTTACAAAAAGAGGATGCCATGGCTGCTTCTACTCATGATAAGTGCTACATTTACAGGAGCTATCATCACAAGCTTTGAAAATGCGCTTGCTAAGTATGTTGTACTTACAGCTTATATACCAATGCTGATGGATACAGGCGGTAATGCCGGTTCACAGGCTAGTGTATCGATCATTCGTGGACTGTCACTTGATGAGATTGAATTCAAGGATCTTTTCAAAACTGTCTGGAAAGAGATAAGGGTTGCTGCTATGTGCGGTGCCACACTTGCTCTTACCAATTTTGCCAAGCTGCTGCTTTTTGATAAGATAGGTCTTTCGATTGCTTTGATCGTATGTGCGACCTTGTTCATTGTTGTTATCATAGCTAAGTGTGTAGGCTGCATACTTCCTATGCTTTCAGAAAAGATCGGTCTTGATCCTGCTGTAATGGCAAGCCCTATGATCACAACTATCGTAGATGCAATATCGCTTCTTACATATTTTACGATCGCAACACACCTATTGGATTTTTCATGATCAGTTTTGTATAGTCAGCTTTATATAAGTTATTTGCTCTAAAATAGATAAAACGCAGAAGATTCATTTATTTCTTTGCAAAAAAGGATATGATGAAGACTTCTGCGTTTTTTGTATAAAATATCAATAATATATTCTACCAAAAACAAACGATATTGTGATAAAATATTTATGTGATCATTATACAGTCGGTATATAAGAGGCTGTCATATTTGTATTAACTTTGGTATCCATCAACATGTCTATGGGAGTTAGTTGCTCCCGGAACGGAGAAGTGATGTTAGAGTATACAAAGATCTATTCCAAGAAGTACCCGGATATCGCACTTAAGGTTATTCCAGGTCATTTCGTAACACCCAATTCTCATATCAATTACTATATGGATATGACTACCATGAAAACAAGGCAGTCAGAAGCAAGAGCTGTAGCTATGGCTATGAGTCAGAGTTATATGGCTACAACAGTAATTGATACCATTATCTGCATGGATGGAACTGAGGTGATCGGAGCATATCTTGCAGATGAACTCTCCAAAGCCGGAATTCTGTCTATGAACAGGCATAAGACTATCTATGTTGTGACTCCTGAGTATGATCAGTCTGGCCAGCTTATATTCCGTGACAATATGCTTATGATGGTCAATGAGAAGCATGTACTTCTGCTTCTTGCATCTATGACTACAGGTACGACTGTAACAAGAGCTATTGAGGGTATCAAGTATTACGGCGGACATGTGAGCGGCGTATCTACAATATTCTCAGCCGGGACATCAATTGCCGGATATGAGATCAACACTCTCTTTAATAAATCCGACATTCCTGACTATGTCTCCTATAGTCATGACAATTGTAAGATGTGTCAGGATGGAACCAGAATCACAGCTATATGCAATGGTTTTGGCTATTCTGAAGTCAGACATTAGTGGAAAGCGGATGAAAACTTGCTGTCATATATCCTTTTTCTATAATAAGTAGTAGCGGCGCGGCTTGACAAGATTAACAAAAAAGCGTAAATTTTTCTTTGTAAGCATAGAAGAAAAAATATGGCCTGAGTACTTTTAACAGGCTTCCTATGAGGAGGAAAAAGTTATGGCACAGGTTAAGAAGGCTGCTGAGAAGCCGGCTGCAAAGAAGACAGTTACAAAGAAAGCTACTGCTTCAGTCAAAACAAAGATTGAACTTCAGTATGCTGAAAAGAACATCTCTTACGATGATATCGTAAAGAACGCCAAAGAGTTCTGGACTTCAGAACTTGGCAACAAGGCTGAGGATCTTAAGAGTCTTGATCTTTATGTTAAACCGGAAGAGAACAGAGTTTATTATGTTGCCAATGGCAAGGAAACAGGTTCATTTGAACTTTAAAAAAGAAATGGTAAAAAAAGGCTGGAGAGTGATCTCCGGCCTTTTTTTAAAGTAAAAAGTACAAGATGCCCCAAATTGATCTCTACTATATCTGCTGGAAAAGTGCACAATTTGCGGAAACGAAATTCGTCACTTTGGTTTCTTGTTAATTTAGCAGCATATTAGTACAATAAGTATATAGAAACGGCAATGTAATAAATGCGTTTCCATCAGATTGACGTTTATGAAAGAGGCTGATTTGAGACAATATATCCCATTTAATGACAATTGGAAATTCACAGATAATTACAGCGAAGAGATCCACACAGATTTTTTTGATGACAAGGATCTTGAAGTTGTGCGTATTCCGCATACAGCTAAGGTTACAGGCTTTCACTATTTTGATGAGTCTGTATATCAGAAAGTATGCGGTTATCGTAAGTGCTTTAAGGCAGATCCTTCCTGGAAGGGATCGAGGATCATCATACATTTTGAAGCAGTGGCTCATGTATCAGAAGTGTATATTAATAATATATATATTTGCAGTCATGGTAGCGGTTATACAGCTTTTGAAGCAGATATCACCGATCATATCAGATATGATAAGGACAATGTTCTGTCTCTTAGAGTGTCGGGAACTGAGAAGGATAATGTACCACCATTTGGACATGTTGTTGATTACATGACTTATACAGGGATATACAGACCTGTTTCATTGCAGATCGTGCCTGATAACTATATAAAAGATATATTTGTAAGAGGCATTATCCCAGGTGGATATGTTTATAACGATAGAGAACCTTCTGCTAATAAAACAGAAGCAAAGATCAAGGCTTCCATAACTCTTTTAAAGGAAGATAAGAGTCTTAATGTAAGACTTAGGCTTAGGAGGTTTACAGAAGCAGGCCTTGCCGGGGATTCTAATATTCCTGCAGGTGCAAGAAGTGCTTTTGACATAGAATCAGATAATCTTAAGGCTGATATGTACCGCGAGGAGACCTTGCTTGGGACAGCGCAGATGGATGATGTGGTCAAGGCTATAAGTCATAGGACACTTCCTGTGTCGCTGTGGGATAGTCTGTATCCGGCAATGTATGTGTTGAGAGTAGAACTTATAAGAGGCACTGAAGTTATAGATGAGAAGGAAGTCAGATTTGGGTTTAGGAAGATGCTATTCAAACATGACGGATTCTATCTTAACGGCAGGAAGTTTAGGATACGAGGCCTTAACAGGCATCAAAGCTATGCTTATGCAGGATATGCAATGCCAAGATCCATGCAGGTCATGGATGCTAATATACTCCGTAATGAGCTATCTCTAGGTGCTGTAAGAACATCTCATTATCCTCAGTCACATGATTTTATTGGAAGATGTGATGAGCTGGGACTTCTGGTATTTATGGAATTCCCCGGATGGCAGCATATCGGAGACAGTCAGTGGAAGGATCAGGCGCTTGTAAATCTTAAAGAGATGATCACACAGTATAGAAATCATACGAGCATCATGCTGTGGGGCGTCAGGATCAATGAATCTGTCGATGATGATGACTTTTACAAAAAGACCAATGAGGTTGCACACAACCTTGATGACAGCAGGCAGACTGGCGGCGTAAGAGCCAAGGATCACAGCCACCTTTTTGAGGATGTATATACATATAATGACTTCTCACATGATGGTAAGAGACCGGGATGTGCGCCCAGAAAAAGGATCACGGATGATGACAAGCACGCATATCTTATAACCGAATATAACGGACATATGTTCCCTACCAAGAGCTTTGATACGGAAAAGAGGCGTGCAGAGCATGCAATAAGACATGCCAATGTTATTGATAAGGTAGCATCTTATAGTGATATTGCAGGTTCTTTTGGTTGGTGTATGTTTGATTACAACACCCACAAGGATTTTGGCTCAGGCGACAGGATATGCTATCACGGAGTTATGGATATGTTCAGAAATCCAAAGCTTGCAGCAGCTGTATATGAAAGCCAGTCAGATGAACATCCTGTCCTTGAAATATCATCATCAATGGATATAGGTGAACATGATGAGTGCATCAGAGGTGATGTATGGATGATCACCAATGCTGATAGTGTGAGATTTTATAAAAACGATATATTCATTCATGAATACAAAAAAGCTGATTCGCCGTACAAGAATATGCTTCATGGTCCGCTGCTTATAGATGACTATATAGGAGATCAGATAAGAGAAAATGAGTCATTACCAAAAAGGCAGTGTGATGATATCAAATATCTTATGAACAGGGCAGCAAGATTTGGAATGGGCGGAATAGGCCTTAAGGGAGCGTTGAAGGCTGGAAAGCTTGTGACTATCAAGCATATGACCTTTGAAGATGCCACCAAACTATACAATAAATATATAGGTGACTGGGGCGGTAAATCCACTGAGTTCAGATTTGAAGCAGTTAAGGATGGAAAGGTTGTCAAAACGGTGATCAAGTCACCGTCTAAGGAGCTTCGCCTTGATATAAAGATCGATCATACAGATCTCAAAGAGGCGGAGACTTATGACGTAGCGGCTGTAAGGATAAGAGCAGTAGACCAAAATGGTAACGTAGCACCTTTTGCATGTGAACCTGTGATGTTCAAGACCTGTGGACCTATAGAAATATATGGACCGGCACTTGCGTCACTTCAGGGCGGAATGGGAGGCTGCTATATAAAAACTACCGGCAAAAATGGCAAGGCAAGTCTTACTATTCAGACGGAGTTTGATACAAGGACTGTAGAGTTCGAGGCCAGCTCTTTGATGAATGAAAAAGTTAATTGAATCAGCGAATAATTCGAGTGATGAAACAGTGAATGGTTCAATTGCCAATAATAATAGAAATGCAAAAAGGGGAATGATATGACGGATAGAGCAAAAGTGATCTTTGGTAACGAAATGCCGGAGAGGACTTACAAAAGTGCTGTAAAGTCTAAGATAAAAAATGCCGCTAAATACGGCGATGATTCAAATGCCTCATATGATGTTAAGATAGTAGACAATCCATATATAGGCCCGTCTCTTGGAGTATCGGATATAAGAGTTAATGAAGGTAGCGGCGATACTTCTTTTGACCTTGAAAAAGGAATCATCGTAGGCAACATAAGAATGGGATTTGGTCATTACAGAATCTCTATGGCGATGGCTTCAGCGGCCAAGGCTCTTGGATACAAGCCTTACTGGCTGGATCTTAATTCTTTTCCTGCAACAACTTGTACCAAGCTTATAGGAGGCCAGAACGAGCTGTATTCACTTGGATCAAGGCTTTCTAAGAATCCGGTGTTCAATAAGCTTGTATGGGAACCTGTCAACTATGAGCTGTTCAGAAGACTGTCCTATAACTGCTCAGATCAAAAGAACGCTGAGCTTATGGCGCCGGTTTACAAGAATATACCAAAAGAAATACCTGTTATAGGAACCCATGTATGGCCTGCTCAGGCGGCTATACATGCAGGAATGAAGTATGTTGTCAATGCAATCCCGGATAACTGGCCTATGGCACTTCACTTATCTGAAGGCAGCGTTCATACGATCCAGACTCATAATTCATACCAGGGCTACAGGATCCTTAATGGAATGAATGGCAAGAAGACCTGTAATCCGATGCCGGATCAGTCACTTGTCTATACTGGACATTATATTGATCATGAGCTTGTCTCTAATATAGAAAAAGACTGCCAGGCCAGAATCGATAGAAAAAAGAACGGAAAACCTGTAAGATTCCTTCTTACAATTGGAGGAGCAGGCGCTCAGAAAGAGATCTTTGCAGGTATCATAAAGCATCTGCTTCCTGCTATTGAGAAGGGCAGGGCTGCCTTATATGTCAATGTTGGCGATTACAGGAATGTGTGGGATGAACTTTTAAATGAGATCCCGGGAATGAGAGCATGTGTGTCGGAGCATATGAATAACTGGGAAGACACAGAGGATTTTGCTGCTAAGGCGCTTGATCCTGCAAACGATATAACAGGTATTCATGGATTCTATCATGAGAACATATTTGAAGCTGTATATGCGACCAACCTCCTTATGAGAAGCTGTGACGTGCTTGTTACCAAGCCTTCGGAGCTGGCATTCTATCCTGTTCCAAAGCTCTTTATCAGAAGAGTAGGCAAGCATGAGATGTGGGGAGCTATCCACTCTGCTGAAGTAGGCGATGGAACACTTGAGTGCCGTGATATGGGACATACGGTGCAGATGCTGGATATGTTCCTTTGGGACGAACATTTCCTTGAAAATATGTGCATGAATATCGTAAACAATAAGAAAGCCGGTCTTTATGACGGTGCTTATAATGTAGTCAAAATAGCCATGGGGCTTAAAAGAGAGGATTAATGATTATGGATAACAAAAAACTAAGTGCGGTTGAAAAAGCCGGTTATGGACTGGGGGCAGTCGGTAAAGATATGGTATATATGCTTTCTGCAAGCTATGTACTGTATTATTTCCAGGATGTTATAGGTGTTAATGCTTTTGCAATGGGAATTATACTTCTTGTAGCCAGAGTATTTGATGCTTTTAACGATCCTATCATGGGTGTTATTGTTGCTAAGACCAAGACCAAATGGGGAAAGTTTCGCCCATGGCTTCTTATCGGTACACTTACTAATGCAGTAGTTCTTTTCCTGATGTTCGCTTGTCCGCCTAAACTTGATGCTGCAGGTCTTACGGCATGGGCAGCAGTGTTCTATATCCTGTGGGGCGTTACCTATACCATGATGGATATCCCTTACTGGTCAATGATCCCTGCGTTTACAGAAGGTGGCAAAGAGCGTGAAGGCCTTACTACACTTGCCAGAAGCTGCGCAGGTGTTGGATCTGCTATTACAACGATCTTCACAATGCAGCTGGTACAAAAGCTTGGATCACAGTTTTCAGCAAGTCAGTCAGCCAAGGATATTGAGAGAATTGGTTTCATGATTCTTGCAGGTGTTGTAGCTGTTTTATTTGTATTATTCATCGTAATTACCTGTGTTACTATTAAGGAAAAATCTACTGTTGATATGAAAACAGCTTCTGTTGGCGAGATGTTCTCAGCTCTTCTTAAGAACGATCAGGCAATGGCAGCAGTAATCACCATAGTACTTGTGAACTCGGCACTTTATATCACATCTAACCTTGTTATATATTTCTATAAATATGACCTTGGCGGTGTGACCTGGTATGATGACTATACTCTGTTCAATATGGTGGGCGGAGGATCACAGATCCTTGCTATGATGTTCCTGTTCCCACTCCTTAGAAAGTTCATGACAAGTATCAAGATATTCTATGTAAGTATTGGAATGTCTCTTGTAGGATATATTGTGATCCTTGCAGTAGCTATGTCAGGCGCTGGAGTTGCTCCTATATACCTTATCCCTGGTGTACTTGTTATGGCAGCAAGTGGTGTTAACAACGTACTTATCACGATCTTCCTTGCCAATACTGTAGACTACGGCCTTGTTAAGCTTGGCAGAAGCGATGAAAGCGTTATCTTCTCTATGCAGACCTTTGTTGTTAAGCTTGCAAGTGGTATCGCTGCGTTTGTAGCTTCAGTTGCACTTGGAATCTTTAATTTAAGTGATGCTGCTACAACGGAAGAAGAGCACAATATCGATTTCTCACTGGCAGTTCCGGAAAGCGCTAAGATGGGCCTTCGTATGATAATGACTCTTATTCCTATAGCACTTCTTGTAGTCGCTTTCTTCTGGTTCCGTAAGAAATATATACTTACTGATGAGAAGATGGAAGAGCTTGCTCAGCAGAAAAAGAATCTGTAACACAAAAACTAAATTATAGTTTGATGGCACAACATCCTCGAAGACATCGTGGGGGTATGTACCCTCAAGCATACAGAAAACAAATTATTGCCACGCTTTAATCATTTTATAAATTCATGGCATGCTATCTGGATATTTTTATTCTGGGGTCTGAAACTCGCTTCGCTCAGACATGCAGACCCCGGGCAGAATAAAAATCTCCATCTAGCATGCTCATGAATTTTATAAAATGATAAAAAGCGTGGCAATAATTTGTTTTCTGTATGCTAGAGGGTACATACCCCCATGATGTCTTCGAGGACGTTGTGCTGGTTATGTGGGGGCTTTTTTGGGGGGATGGATATACCTTGAATGTTACAATGAAACTATAAACAATATGATTAAATAACTATATAACACGCATTAATATATTATATAAAGTAAAATATGGTATAATGATATAGGCGTCACATATAATTCTGTAATTTGCCGGATTGCCTTGCTTATAATCCGGTGATGGCGCTAAAGTGATGGTGTTGTTAATCTATTCAAAAACTATTTCGGAGGGTATTAGAATGTTTTGTGGAAATTGTGGAGCACAGGTTCCGGACGGATCTGGCGTATGTCCTAATTGCGGAGCACAGATGGCGCCAAAATCTCGGACTCAGGATCCTGTACAGAGTGCGCAGTATCAGAATAATCAGTACCAGAATCCTCAGGGAGGATCAACAAGCCAGACAGGTGCAGGAGACGGCTCCTCCAAGAAGATAAGTGGTAAGCTTATAGGTATTATATGCGCCTGCGTAGCTGTTGCAGTACTTGCTATTGTTTTAGTGTTTGTTCTTGGTGGTAGTGGCGGACCTAAGGGAGCTTATACGGACGGAGAGGTTATCGCTGTCTTTGAGAAAGGTCGTATGAGCTTTACTTTTTCCGGTATGGAGATGTCTTTTAAGTACACTCAGAAGAAAGACCAGATAATCGTTGATCCTGAATCAATGGAGCTTTCAGATAATTTCTGGGAAGTTGTAGCTGATTCTTTAGATATCGATGAGGATGAACTCGAAGACTCTCTTGAAGAAATGGCAGAATACAGTGAGTATGGCGAGGCTTTGTATGATGCATACAAAGATGACGATATGGATGCGCTTATAGAGATGTTACTCGAAGAAATGGATGTTGATGAAGATGAGTTTATCTATGTCTATGACAAGAAAGCCAATACTCTGAAAAATAAAGAGACCAAAGAAAAGTTGTTCTATGCACAGCAGTACAAGGAAGGTCCAAGTGGCAAGTATACAAACAAAGATGATGATGACATCACCATGACCTTCAAGAATGGCACAGTTACATATGACGATGATGGCGATGATGAGCAGTTTACTTATTATGTATATGTTGATAAAAAAGATGTATATGTAGTATTCTACGGAGAGGAATTTGATGAGTCGGATTTTTATGCTGAATACTATGTAAGCGGATTTTCATTTAATGCCAAGAAAGATAAGTTTACTATTGGCAGTACAGATTATAAGAAGTGATCATGTTTATATCTGAATAGTTTTAATGTGCGGTATAAAGGCATCTAGACTTTGGTGCCTTTATACCGTTTTTTGTGGTTATGAGGGGCAAAGGGCGGTGCGTGTTTTGCAAGTGGGGAGTTTGAGTTGATAATTAAAAGCTTATGAAGCAAGTTTGTGTTTTAGATATGTATATATTGGAAAATCAGATTGCATTAATATGTAGCGTTGCAGTTGCCTTTGTATGTGATATATGGTAAAGTATGTAAGATTGAAAAAAAGTATTACTCAAATGGAGGAGAAAAGTATGTTTTGTGGAAATTGTGGAACACAGGTACCTGAAGGAGCATCTACATGTCCTAATTGCGGAGCAGCAATGGCACCAAAGTCTCAGGCTCAGCAGATGAATCAGGCACTTCAGAATGCAGGTCAGAGCCTGAATGCAGCAGGAACTAAGGCTAAGGATGCTGTCAAGAAGCTTGACAACAAGCAGCTTGGCATGATCGGCGCAGGTATTGTTGCTGTTATCGTAGTTATCTTTATCTTAAAGGCAATCTTTGGAGGAAGTGGATTAAAGGGCACTTACACTAATGGTTATACAACTATGACTTTTGAAGGCAGCAAGATAACATTTAACATGATGGGCGTAGAGTTTACTGCCAAGTACAAGGTTAAAAAGGACAAGATTGTATTAGATCCAAAGTCTATTGCATTTACAGAAGAAGCTCTTGATTATTTTGAAGATGAGCTTGATATGGATGAGGATGATATCCAGGATGAGCTTGACGATCTTGTAGATGATATGGAAGATGATCCATCTGCAAGCTACAAGTATGACAAGAAGAAAAAGGTCCTTACTATGGACGGAATAGAGTATTACTATGCAGAGAACTATAAGGTAGGACCAAACGGAACATATGTTTCTGATGACGCAGAAGATGTAACACTTACATTCAAGAATGGTGAACTTACATATGATAATGATGGTGATGATGAGACATTATCCTATTATTGCTATGATGATGGCCATGATGTATATGTTGTATTCTATGGCTTAGAGTTCGAAGATTCCGAATTCTATCACACATATTACACATCAAATTTTGAATTTGACGATGATGAAATTGAGATTCATGATACTACTTTCGAAAAAGAGTGATCTATATCTCAGGAAATGAAAGTTTGAAAGTGTTCCACTTTCAAACCCAAATATACTCTTAAGACATGATAAAAGGATGCCGCTATTGCAAAAAGCAATCAAGCGGCATCCTTTTTGTGTGCCTTAGATGCAAATGATGGGAGAATTCAGTAATGTTTATTGAACTATATGCAGTGAGTTGCAAATAGTGGATGCTTCCTGATACTTAGTCTTGAACCATGCCGTTTCTTCGGGCTATACAGAAGGTTCCGACTATATCTCCAAAAACATTATTGGCTGTACATAAGGGATCTGCTATAGCATCTATACCTATAAACAGAGCTAAAGCTTCCATTGGAATGTGATATTGCATCAGAAGAACCGACATGCATATAGTAGAAACTCCTGGGATTCCCGGAGCACCAAATGATAACAGTATTATGGTTATTATCAAGGTGAAGATATCACCGCCGGTAAGTTCAAGACCAAATGCTTTGGCAAGGAACAGGAAAGATATAGTAAGGACGATTACAAAGCCGTCCATGTTAATGGTTGCTCCAAGTGGGATGGAGAATGAATAAAGCTTTGGGGATATTTTGAGTTTTTTGTCGCAAGTGTTCATTGTAAATGTCATGGCAGCATTACTTGACGAAAGTGCAAAAGCATTGAGCCAGGCAGGAAGTGCATTTTTGAAAAAAGTGGCAGGATTAGATTTGGTTAGTATGGCTATGACTGCCAGGTAGAAGATCATCATCGCTACCATGCTTAAAATGATACATATAAAAACTGTCAGGAGAGTCTTGATCACAGTGGTATCCATAGTCAGGACCATGGATCCTATAAAAGCAAATACAGCTATAGGAAGACACTTTGTGATGACAGTTCCAATGCGCAAAAATAATTCGTTTGCTGAAGAAAGAAAAGAAGCTATTTTTTCTCTTTGATCCCCCATAAGAGGAACTACAGCTCCTACAAGCAATCCAAGGAAAATGAGTTGGAGAGTTGCAGAATTAACAAATGCTCCGAGGAAGTTGTCAGGGATAATGTCTATCACAGTATCAAGAAAACTTACCATTTCCTGACTTTCAGTAACTTCTGCTCCTTGAGCCATATATGATAATTCGTTAAAAGAACCTGGATTTATAATGCCATATGCAACTAAAGCGATAATAGTAGCTACTATAGTGGTGAATGTATAGAAAGCCATTACTTTAATGCCGATCTTGCCAAATTCGCTAAGATCAGTGATCGATGAGACGGAAGCTGCTATTGAGAAGAAAATAAGTGGCGCTATGATCGTTTTTAGGGCATTGAGAAATATCGTTTTGATCGTTATAAAGATGTAGTCGTTGATGAAGGTACAGACAGAGGCAGGCAACAAAAGACGTGCTATAATGCAGGTTACTAATGCGAGAACCATAGAGAAAAGAACGCGCATGAGGTTCTTCTGGCTGGATTCGCCCGCTGTTATAACTATTGTACTGGTTCCGTTTCTGTAACTATGACGTAGCACATCTCTGTTAGCATTTATGATCATGCTTCTGATAGCGGCTTCAGCATTTGGAGCGGATTCATATCCATCAAAACTGATATTGGAATCAGGGGTGCCAACACTTATCGGGGATGTACTTTTAGCCTGCATGGTTATAGTTGTCTTTCCTAAAAACTTTCTTACTTTAATTGTTATGGAATTATCAGCAGGAACGACTTTTACAAGTTCTACAAGATGCTCTTCTGTAAGGAGTAAAGGCTTTGTCATATCGTTACCTTTGATATTGCATTTGGATAGAGAAGATTCTACGAATTCAATTGCTTCGGATATCTGGGAATTGTCAGGTTTGAGAGTGATTGAGAAATCCATCATATGCAACCTCCTTGGTGCTTTTAATTGAAAATAGAGCAATCATTATATGACTGCTCTGTTTGTTCAAGTAAAAAGATACAAATGCTATTGTAAGATGGCTGACTGATATGTGATCAGCTTTGCAGAAAAAACATAATTAGGCGGTGGCTTTTCTTAGACCATTATGTCGATGTTTTGTCCGATTGTATTGTAGGAATTGCCTGTTCCTTTGGATCCGTAACCAGTTATGCTGCCATTAAAAGACTTGGCAACTTCATTGAACATAGCACTGGCTTTGGTGGGATCTAGTTTCTTGGTGATCTTTTGAGCATTGGGATATCCGACAGGACTTACAGGGTCAATAGTACCAGATACTTCTGATGGTTTTTGTACAGACTGTGCATATGCAGATGATACCTCGGAATTATTGGTAAGGGCATAATTAAGAGGCTGAGTAAAAGAAACACTGCTATATGCACGCATTGCTTTTATAGCTCCAACTGCCATATTCCTAGTCCTTTCATTTTGAAAAAGAAACGATATGACGACTATTTCTATAATAACATAACGACAGTAAAAAGCAAGTAGGCATACCTATGATCGACAGTTAAACTTCGACTGGTGAGTTGGCTTGATCATTGAGTCGCGGTATACTCGAAGACTTTGCCGAGGCTGGCGGAATATAAAACATTGCCGCGCTGTTAATTGTTTTATAAATTCATGGCATGATATCTGAAGCTTTTTATTCTGGGGTCCAAACTCGCTTCGCTCAGACATGTGGACCCCTGGCAGAATAAAAAGCTCCATCTATCACGCTCATGAATTTTATAAAACAATTAAATAGCGCGGCAATGTTTTATATTCCGTCAGTCTCGGCAAAGTTTTCGAGTATACCGCTGCGGCCCAGAGTAAAGTTGAGAACATCCCTTCGACTCGGAAATAACGCGGGTTCAATAAAGAAAGATTAGTGGATTAGTGATAGATGAAAAGATTGAAAATGATCCGTTTTTTAATTCGGCTTGATGTTGCGAGATTCCTTAAGCTTAATTGTTAGTTGCTTGGCTTGCGGCATTAGATTAAAGGCTGAAGTTTGAAAGTTTTCCACTTTCAAAAACAAATTGGTGTCGCGAGTTCTACCAATTTGAGCCATTAGTTACTCGCTTTGCTCGCTACATGAGGTTAAGAAATGATCCATTTTTAAAACTGACTTGATGTCGCGAGATTCATTAAGCTTAACTGGTAGTTGCTTGCTTGGTATGTGGTATGGGGGTAAAAATGCATGATTAAGGTGTAATTGGTGCATAAAAATGCATGGATGCAAGCTGTTAGAGAATACGGGGATGTGCAAAATATCGGTATAAAAAGAATAAGGGTATCGTAAAACGTAAATATAGATTATGATAGAGTGAATTTAATCTGTGTTTTCAAAAGAAAAAATGAAAAAAATATTGAAAAATTCCTCAAAAATTAGATAAATGCATTGGATAATTTTAAAAAAATGGCCCGAAAAATCAGCTGATAAGAGGTTGAAATAAATATGTTAAATTACTGAAAAGCCAGTATCAGCAACGAAAGCAGGAATTTTCACAGAATAAAATAACAAGTGATAATTTAAGACGAATGTGCAAAAATAATTTTTCATAAATCAAAATAAATTAATTTTGTGATATTGACATTTTCAGACTAAAGACTAGAATATATTTAACATTTAAATTTTCGCAGATTAAAGCGGCGGTGTGAAAAATAATATATATTCAGGTGGAGGTTGAAATGTCTAGAGTTTACAATTTTTCAGCTGGTCCGGCAGTTCTTCCGGAAGAGGTTCTTTTAGAAGCACAGAGAGAAATGCTTGATTATCATGGATGTGGCATGTCAGTTAATGAGATGAGCCATCGTTCCAAAACTTTTGATTCTATTATCCAGACAGCTGAACAGGACTTGAGAGATCTGTACAACATCCCTGATAACTATAAAGTTCTTTTCCTTCAGGGAGGAGCAAGTCAGCAGTTCGCAGCAATCCCTATGAATCTTATGAAGAATAAGAAAGCAGGTTACATTATCACAGGTCAGTGGGCTAAGAAGGCATGTCAGGAAGCTTCTATCTATGGTGAAGCTGTGCAGCTTGCTTCCAGCGCTGATAAGACATTCTCATATCTTCCGGATTGTTCTGACCTTCCTATCACAGATGATATGGACTATGTATACATCTGCAAGAACAATACGATCTATGGAACTCACTTCAATACACTTCCTAATACTAAGGGTAAAGACCTTGTTGCTGACGTATCTTCATGTTTCCTTTCTGAGCCTGAAGATATCTCTAAGTATGGAATTATCTACGGCGGTGTTCAGAAGAATGTAGGACCTGCTGGTCTTGTTATTTCTATCATTCGTGAAGATCTTATCCGTGATGATGTACTTCCGTTCACACCTACAATGCTCAAGTTTAAGACTCAGGCAGACAATGGTTCACTTTACAACACACCTAACTGCTGGTCTATCTATATCTGCGGCCTTGTATTCAAGTGGCTTAAGGCTCAGGGCGGTCTTGTAGAGATGCAGAAGAGAAATGAAGAGAAGGCCAAGATCCTCTATGACTATCTTGATCAGTCCAAGATGTTCAAGGGAACAGTTCGCGTAGAAGACAGATCTCTTATGAACGTTCCGTTCGTAACAGATTCTGAAGAGCTCAATGCCAAGTTTATCAAAGAGGCTACTGCTGAGGGGCTTGTATCACTTAAGGGACACAGAACAGTTGGCGGTATGAGAGCTTCTATCTACAATGCAATGCCTAAGGAAGGTGTTGAGAAGCTTGTTGCATTCATGGATCAGTTCGAGAAGGCTAATGGCTGATTTTTTCTAAAACACAGTGAATGATAAGGCGTGATCTGAATTGTTCGAAAGGCCTTATTGCTTTCCGATTCACTGAATCACGAAACATGCAAAATATATTTTTTTGATATATACGGTCAATAAGTCGTTAGATCATATACTTGATGCATTCAGGCATCAGAAAGAGGAGCTATGTACAAATATAAATGTTTAAATCCGATTGCCAAGATCGGTCTTAATAACTTCACAGAGAATTTTGAAGCAACTGATAATGTAGACGATGCAGATGGTATTCTTGTAAGAAGTGCTGTAATGCATGATATGGAGTTCTCAGACAATCTTCTTTGTATTGCTAGAGCAGGTGCAGGCGTTAACAATATCCCACTTGAGAAGTGTGCTGAGAAGGGTATCGTAGTATTTAATACACCCGGAGCTAATGCCAACGGTGTTAAGGAGATGGTAATAGCTGCTATGCTCCTTGCATCACGTGATATCATCGGTGGCGTAGAATGGGTTAAGGCCAATGCCGGAGATCCTGAGATCGCCAAGGTTACAGAGAAAGCTAAGAAGAAATTTGCAGGTAATGAGATCATGGGTAAAAAGCTCGGTATCATCGGACTTGGTGCTATCGGCGTAAGAGTTGCCAATGCTGCTAAGCTTCTTGGAATGGATGTATATGGTTATGATCCATACCTTTCTGTTAATGCTGCATGGAACATGTCTTCAGATGTTCACCATGTAACTAATGTAGATGATATATACTCAAAGTGTGATATTATTACTATTCATGTACCTCTTCTTGAATCTACCAAGGGCATGATCGGTACAGAAGCTATTGCTAAGATGAAAAAGGGTGTTATCCTTCTTAATCTTGCAAGGGATATTCTGTGCGATGAAGCTGCAGTACTGTCAGGAATCAATTCCGGCAAGATCCGCAAGTATGTAACTGACTTCCCGAATACAACTACTGCAGGTCATGACAACTGCATCGTAATCCCACACCTTGGCGCATCAACAGAAGAGTCTGAAGATAACTGCGCTATCAAGGCTGTTATGGAGATGATGGAGTATCTTGAGAATGGTAATATCTCCAACTCAGTTAACTATCCTGATGTAAACCTCGGTGTATGTGTAAGACCTCGTATTGTAATCTTCCATAAGAATGTTGCTAACATGATCACCAAGTTCACAAGAGAGTTTGGTAATGAAGGCATCAACATCACTGATATGGCTAATAAGTCCAAGGGTGAATATGCATATACAATCATGGATTTCGAAGATGCCATTAAGGATGAAACTGTTAAGAAGCTTCAGGAGATCGAAGGCGTATTCCGCGTAAGAGTAGTTCGTAAGGATCTGTGATATTATATTGCAGACTTTTTCGATAAGCCCTATGAGGGGCTGGAGATAGGTTGATCTATATAGCAATTTATCTTCAACAGACCTGGATTTTTGGTCCGGAGATAATTTGATTTATTGAGTTATCTCCTACAGGCCTGAATTTTAGGCCCAGAGATAACTCGATTTATTGAGTTATCTCCAACAGACCTGGATTTTAGGTCCAGAGATAACTCGATTTATTGAGTTATCTCTTACAGACCCGGATTTTGGGTTCTTTAACCAACACTGCGATGTACAGGTAATAGCATAGTCCTTAGCATCGGATAGAGGATGTCGCGTTTTGGCGTGGCATCCTTTTTGTTGCACAAGACCTACAAATTCATTTGCCGGTCGTAAGAACATGGAGCACTAAGTGCGGAATGTTCGTGTGCGAAATCGAGTAGGAGTCAGCCTACTCGATCAGCCGTGGCAGTATTACCAATGGATATGCCGGGACAATCTGTTTATAGATCATTGTTATGTTGTAAAAGAAAATATTAACATACCAAAAAACACATAAAAAATGCCAAATGATACTCAAAATTTGATATCATTGTATATGTGTTTGTTTTTTTAGATTCATATATTCAAACTTCACTGTCCAAGAGGAAAGTTTGAGTCATATATTTTTTCAGTAACAGATCTGAATAAGATATATTTTTAATCATTAAATAACAAGGTGTAGCAGCCGTTTTTTGAAATAGTACACCGGCTATGAAGAGAAGATGAGGTAAATATGGCAACGATAAGACCTTTTAAAGCATTTAGACCTGAAGTATCACTTGCTGCAAGATGCGCAGCACTTCCCTATGATGTATATAATTCCACAGAAGCCAGAAAAGAAGTGGACAAGGAGCCGCTTTCATTTCTTGCGATAGACCGTCCTGAAACTCAGTTTGAAGTAGGACACGATATGTATGCAGACGATGTGTATCAGAAGGCGCATGATCTTCTATGGCAGCGTATAGATGATGGAACTTATGTTCAGGACTCTGTTCCATGCTTTTATGTATACGAACAGACTATGAATGGCAGGACACAGACAGGCCTTGTAGGATGTGCAAGTGTTGATGATTATATAAATAATGTGATCAAAAAGCATGAAAATACTCTTGAGAAAAAAGAACAGGATCGTATCCGCCATGTCGATAGCTGTAATGCTCAGACAGGACCTATTTTCCTGGGATATAGGAATAACAAAGAGATAGACAAAACTGTAGAGAAGATAAAGTATACGCAAAGACCTGTTTATGAGTTCACATCAGGTGACGGGACACTTAACAGAGTTTGGGTCTGCGCAGATGAGGATGATGTCAAGAAGATCAGCGATACTTTTGAAACTATAGATTCAATATATATTGCAGATGGTCATCACCGCTGCGCGTCAGCTGTTAAGGTTGCACTTAAAAGGCGCGGGGAGGATCCGAACCCTACAGGTGACAAGGAATATGATTTTTTCCTATCAGTTCTTTTCCCGGAAAATGAGCTCATGATAATGGACTATAACCGTGTGGTTAAGGACTTGAATGGTCTTACAGATCAGGAATTCATGGACAAAATTACGGAAAAGTATGATGTGGAAGAAGCAGGGAGTGATGCTGTTAAGCCTTCCGGCAAATACCATGTATCAATGTACATGAATGATAAATGGTACAAACTTGTTGCCAAAGAGTCTGTGCGCACAGATGATGCGGTGGAGGGACTTGATGTATCAATACTTCAAAATGAGATACTGGGACCTGTTCTTGGTATTAAAGATCCTAAGAACGACTCGAGAATTGACTTTGTAGGTGGAATAAGGGGACTTAAGGAGCTTGAAAGAAGATGCCATGAGGATATGAAGGTAGCATTTGCAATGTATCCGACAGCTATTAGTGAGCTGTTTGCAGTTGCTGATGCCGGAAGACTTATGCCGCCTAAGTCTACATGGTTTGAACCAAAGCTCCTTAGCGGACTGTTCATACATGCATTTGAGGATAATTAAGCATTATTAAAGGTTAAGATGTTAGTATAGTAATGAATGGGATAAAAAATACATAAAACAGGGAGAGTTTTTTGAAAAGAAGATCACTACTAATAGTTAGCGTTTTAACATTATCGGTATATATGACTTTTGCAAGCGGATGCGTGCATAAAGACCCTGATATAGGATCAGAAGCTATCGCTATAAATCCGGATGGTTCGCCAAAAGATGTAAGTGATGCTGCAGGCAGTGCATCAACACTAGAAGAACCCTTGCAGGATCCTTATGAGTATCTTGATCCTGCGCTGGAGATCCTTAGCTGGAAATGTGTCAACGATGTGGCTGCAGGCAAAGCTATTGAGTATATCGATAAGGCGATAGAGATAGATGATGGCCTTACAGATGCTTATAAGGCCAGAGGCAGTGCCTATCTGTGCCTTGGAGATAGCATAGAGCATTTTGACAGCGCAGAAGCTGATTTTATCAAGTTGCAGGAATTAGATCCTGATAATCCGGATGGATATCTGGGCCAGGCAGAGGTTCTTATTAGAAAAGGGCATAAGGATGAAGCGATAGAGCTTCTTAATAAGGCCAATGAACTGCTTAAAGCCCAGAAACAAAGTAACGCTGGTGCAACAGGCGCAGGTTCAGCGACTGGAGGAAGCTTGGCTGCAACATCAAATGATTCATCTGAGAATTCATCGGGAGAGGATAGTTCCGGCTTGGAAGGGGCATCTGATGAAAAAACTTCTGATGACGAAACTTCTGATGAAGAGATTTCTATGCAAGAATCAGGTGACGAATCGGAATCTGCTGCTAAAGATGGCGCAGCAGGCAATGGAGATGGTGAAAATGGTAATTCTGAAGATACCGTGGAATCATCCGGTGATGCAGAAGAGGAAGACTCTGATTCGGATTTAGATGATGAATCTGGTGACAGCCATTCTGCAGATAATGATGAAGACTCATCTTCAGAAACAGATAATAGTGAATATGCTGCTAATAAAGCGGCGCGCTATAATTCAGGAATAGCTGAGATCTTCATGGCAAGCGAAGATGATATACAAAGAAGAATAGATGAACTTATGTCTGATACATACTCGGACAGTACAGGAAGAGTCAGATATAAAACTGTATACGGTCAGGACGGAGCAGTAGCATCAGCTTTGTTTTATGCCTGTTATCAGTATGGCGAGTATGAACCGGATATTATAATATCTTATAATGCAGAAGGTACCATGCTGGCTTGCGCTTTCAATTTCTATGAAGGAACAAATCAGTATGTATACGGAATGTATACAAGCTCTGACACTTGGAACGTGTGCATCCCTATGTGGTCCGAAGATGGCACCATGACCGGAATAGAAACTATTTATGGTGGAAGCGTCATAGCATATGACATGTATCTGTATGATGCAGAAGGCAACATGGCAGGATGTGAGCAGTACAATTCTTCCAAGAATCTTGAAAGCACAGTATATTTTGACGGATACTCTGCAGAAAGCGTAGCAGGCGGCGGAGCAGGCGTTGTAGGAACTCCTGCCTATACGATAGATGATGTCTATGCCCTGGTGGATCAGTTTTTGGAATGAAGCGGGACTACGGCTATAATATATCCTCTGCCAACTACACTTTGTTTACATTTGTATATAATGAAACGGTCTGCATTGGCAGACCGTTTTTACTTTTTTTATTTTGATAATCTGGATTCTAATGCCTTGATCTTTAATTGAAGCTCAGCGATGGTAGCATCTTTCATAGATATAGCAGCATTTTTCTCAGATATGGTAGCGTTAGCTTCATCGAGCTGATCCTGAAGCTCATCAATCATATATATAACTGTATTATGATCCAGTTCTTGGAGTTCTTTGGAAAACATCTGCATCACCTCTTCCACATTGAGACATATATCATAAAGATCCTGATACATTGGCTTGAAATCCGGATACTTCTCTATCAGAGTACTGATATACTCAATATCATCGCACCCAAGAAATGTGAGCCAGGCATCGAAGTCATCTTTTATACCTTCATTATGGAGTCTATCCCTAAAAATATCAATAGGAATAAAAATACAGTTTTCAAGCATTTTTAGCTCTAAACCGGAATCAGATCTATGCCTGAAGGTGTGCATCAGAACGTTAGGATAATTCTTGAAGTCCGATGGACTTGATTCCATGAATATGATGGTATAGACAGGTGGCACGTCTTTATAATTAAATTTCTTGCCGAAATCCTTACACTTCGTCTTGATGCGTTTGTACTGACGCATCAGAAGATCTGCCATGTAGCAAGAAGCCCTTTCGCCGGCGAATTTGTAGCCGATTTTTTGAACTTCTATATTGGCGATTGTCCCATCTTCAAGTTCTACGACTATGTCAGTGATGACAAGAGATGCTTCGTCGCCTAATCTGTTGTTATCATTAGCAAGCTGATGCTTTACAGTTACCTTCTGAGACAGAATAACAGAAAGAAGCCATGATAATCTCTCGGGTTTTGTCTCGGGATTCAGAATTTCCTTAAAATAGCTGTCATAAAGCATCTTAACCCCTTTGGATCCAGTGCAGATATCAAGAAACAGATCTTGATGTTCGGTAGTCCACGAATCGAAGATAGTACTAAGCTTAGGTGACCTCCTTATCTCCATAAGTATCTCTTCACGTGTCCTAATGACAGGAAAATAGTGCTTTAAACTTTGGTATTTACTTTGCATACAGTTTCCTTCCTTGTAAAAAATATAGTTCCAGTTCTACCTAACGGTTAGTGGAATACTGGCGAGAATTCGCCATGACAGTCAAAAGACTGTGATAACAGTGCTCTAGATGTGAACACGAAGGATATTTTAGCATATACTGTTCGGGATGTATAGTCTTAAATTAGTTACGATAGTTTGGCTTTTGGTATATACTGCAAGGAAGAAAACCCCATATGCTTTATATATGCTTCATGTTATGCAAAGTATGACTTCTTAAACGTAAATTACAGGGGACAACCCCTTTTAAATTAATTATTTAAGTAATCTGGATTCTAATTCTTTGATTCTTAATTGTAGATCAATGGTGACAGCGTCTTTCATAGATATAGCAACATCTTTCTCGGATATGGTAGCTTTAGCATCATCAAGCTGTCCTTTAGTCCCATCAAGCAGCCTTAAAGCAACCCTGTAGCAACTCCATAGCAGAGTTGATGGGGTTGCTTTAGGGCTGCCTTTGGATTAAAATAAAAATATGGAGGAACTGCCATATGTATGAAAACAGACGCGACATAAAGATTGAAAATGCAATAGAAAAATTACCTAAGGGTAATATTACATATAAGACTATTCGAGGCAAGCGCAGGATGTATCTTCAATGGTATGAAGATGGCGTTAAGAAGAGTTCTTATGTCAAAAAAGCTGACGAAGAAGATGTTATATACAAAGTTAAGAGACGTAAAGAATTAGAGAAAATCCTTAAGAGCACTCTGATAAATGATTATGAGGATACCGAACTAACGTCCCAGATGAATACAGCAAGTACTTTGTATTTAAGCGATATAGAGAAGGTGAATACAGGTGCTTTTTATGAAATGCGAGTAGTGATGGGAAGTTCACTTGAATCTATGTACAAAGGTGTTGGCAAGTTCGGACATAGAGAATGTTTTGACTTATTAGAGAAGTTTATACAAAATGACTCTTATGGTAAGGTTTGCCTTGTATATGGACTAAGACGTACAGGAAAAACTACTCTTGTATTGCAGGCTATATCTAAACTTCCTTTAAATCAAACTGCTTATATCAAAGCGCTTACAACAGATACAATGGCAATGCTCAACAGAGATCTTAGGAAGTTAGAATTATCTGGTATCAAATACGTTTTTATAGATGAAGTCACACTTATAAGTGATTTTATTGATTCAGCATCCATATTGTCTGATGTCTATGCAATGACTGGCATGAAGATCATTCTCTCCGGAACGGATTCACTGGGACTTCTGCTATCTACAGATGATGAGCTATATGACAGATCTTATACTATTCATACTACGTTTATCCCTTTTAGAGAGTATTCACAGCTCCTTGGCATAGATGATATAGATGAATACATTAGATACGGAGGCACCTTTAAAGCTGGCGAGACACATTTTGAAGATGATCTTTTGGACGAAGAAGCTTCCTTTAGGGATGATGAAACAGCCCGAAGATATATTGATACTGCTATAGCAAGGAATATTCAGCACAGCCTTGCCTGCTATAGATCAGGCGGACATTTCAGACATCTTCTTGACTTGTATGAATGCGGAGAATTAACAGGCGCTATCAATCGAATAATCGAGGATATGAATCACCGTTTTTTAATAGCTGTTTTGGAAAAAGATTTTGTATCGCATGATTTTGGCTCTGCCAGACAGATGGATAGGAAGAAAAAAGCCAAGGAAGGTAAAGAAAGTGTTCTGGATTATATTGATGAGAAGGCGGTTGTTAATAGACTTAGGGAAATACTTGACATTAAAAATAGCGATGAGCGCAGTGTCAAGATCAGCAAAGACCATATAGCGCAGATCAAAGAATATCTGTTCTTGCTGGATCTGATAATGGATTGTCCAAGTGAATCTATTGAAGCCAGTATGCCTGAAGAGAGAATTCTGTTCACTCAACCAGGTATGCGGTATTGTCAGGCTCAGGCACTCGTATTTTCGCTTATGAAGGATGAGCTTTTTAATATGCTCCCGGCAAGGGAAAAAGGAGAAGTGTGCAATAAAATATTAGAAGATGTCAAAGGACGTATGCTAGAGGAGATAGTCTTGTTGGAAACTATAAAGACACTTCCAAAAGGTAAGAGAGCGTTTAAACTCAGCTTCCCTATTGGTGAATTCGATATGGTCGTGATAGATGAAAGAGAATATACTATTAAACTATATGAAATAAAACATTCTGATACGATCGATCCTCATCAGTACAGATATCTATTAAATGAAGAGATGTGCAGTAAAGCAGAATTTAAATATGGCACAATAACAGAGAAGGTAGTGCTGTACAGGGGAGAAGAGAAAGAAGTCTGTGGAATACATTATTACAATGTTGAAGAATATCTAAAAAGTATAGTGCGAAAATCATGATAAGAGGTACGATAGGGGTATAAAGAAACGGTCTGCTTCGGCAGACCGTTTTGAATAAACTGTATACAATGAAACGGTCTGCATTGGCAGACCGTTTTTACTTTTTTTATTTTGATAATCTGGATTCTAATTCCTTGATCTTTAATTGAAGATCAGCGATGGTAGCATCTTTCATAGATATAGCAGCATCTTTCTCAGATATGGTAGCGTTAGCCTCATCGAGTTGACCTTTTGTCTCATCGAGTTGATCTTTTGTCTCATCGAGTTGACCTTTTGCCTCATCGAGTTGACCTTTTGTCTCATCGAGCTGACCTTTTGTCTCATCGAGCTGACCTTTTGTCTCATCGAGCTGATCCTGAAGCTCATCAATCATATATATAACTGTATTATGATCCAGTTCTTGGAGTTCTTTGGAAAACATCTGCATCACCTCTTCCACATTGAGACATATATCATAAAGATCCTGATACATTGGCTTGAAATCCGGATACTTCTCTATCAGAGTACTGATATACTCAATATCATCGCATCCAAGAAATGTGAGCCAAGCATCAAAGTCATCTTTTATACCTTTATTATGGAGTATATCCCTAAAAACATCAATAAGGATAAATACAGTTTCCTTCCTTGTAAAAATATAGTTCCAATTCTACCAAACGGTTAGTGGAATACTGGCGAGAACTCGCCATGACAGTCAAAAGACGGTGATAACAGTGTTCTAGATGTGAACACGAAAGATATCTTAGCATATATTATTTGTGGTATATAGTCCTAAAAAAATATAACAGTACAGGACTCAGGACATGTTCTAAAAAAGTATGGTGCGAAAATCATGATAAGAGGTACGATAGGGTATTTAGCGCTATAGAGAAGTAATATTAGAAGTAAGAACTTATGCTTAAACTTGCAGTATTGCAGGTCTATTATACTGTTCAAATAATCTATTGTTTTAATAAACTCTATTATTACAAATAAAAGTATCGCAAAGATATGATACTATTCTGAACATGAATAGTATATTAAAAATAGAATAAGATATTGAAATGATACTCGTAATATCGTAAAATTATATTAGCGTTTACCATATACAAAAATAAACGTACTGGTAGAGGGATGGGTTATGACGTAACCGCATTTTCTTGTGGATAGTTACGCAATTTGGAGAAATAATGGAATCAAACAAATTACCAAAGGTGTCAGTTATTATTCCAGTTTATAATGCTCAAGGTTACTTACGTGAATGTTTAGATAGTATTATAAATCAAACATTGAGGGATATAGAGATTATCTGTGTTGATGATGGTTCGACAGATGCGTCACTTAGCATACTTAGAGAATATCAAAAATGTGATGATAGAGTGTTTGTCATAGCGCAAGCACATTATGATGCAGGCACAGCCAGAAATAATGGCTTCGCTTATGCTAGTGGTAAATACGTAGTATTTCTTGATGCAGATGATTTTTTTGAACCTCAAATGCTTGAAATGGCATACAAGAGGGCACTTGATCAAAATGCAGAGATTGTCGTATTCCAATCAGATGCTTACGATTCTAAAACCGGATTATACAAAGAATTATCATTTACTATTCGAAACAAACTTTTACCCAAAGAAATAATATTCGCCGGAACTGATATTAAGCGAGATATATTTACAGCTTTTGCGGGATGGGCATGGGATAAGCTATTTCTTCGTGAATTCATCATTGATAAAGATATTCGTTTTCAGGAACAACGTACGACTAACGACTTGTCATTTACATACACGGCATTAGCTTGTGCAAAGCGAATTATCATATTAGAGGAATTATTCGCTCATCATAGGATAAATGTAACTTCATCCTTAGAAAAAACCAGATCCCAGTCTTATAGTTGCTTCTATTATGCATTATTGGCACTTAGAGAAGGGTTAATAACAAGAGACTTATTTAATCGCTTTGAGCAGGACTTTATTAACTATAGTCTGTATTTTTGTCTTGAAAATCTATATGCGGTTAATGGTGCCACAAGAAAAGAACTATATGGAAGGCTGAAATCTGAGTGGTTTAAGAATCTTAATATTACCGACCATCCAGTGACGTATTACTACCATTTGGGAGAGTATTTGCATTATAAGCTTGTTTTAAAGATTTCTCATAACAGAGCGGGGAAATATGCGTTTGGGGTGGCAAAGGGTCTAAAATATGCAAAATATTGCTCTGGTGGATATAAATACAGTTACATCCATAATGATGCACACAGAAGAAACATTCGGGAGGTAAAGGCAACTTTACCAGAACCCCAAAATGTCAAAGCAAATAATTCTGACGATGTGATGTTTACTAAGAAAGCAACGTATACAGGATATAACATAGATAATCTAAACAGTATGTTGCTTTCTAAGACAGAAAGAGCTAATGAACTAAAACAAGTTTTTTATAATCACTGCCATTATTACTTGAACTTAGATAATCCACGAACCTTCAATCAGAAGATTAATTGGCTAAAGTTGTATTGGTATCATGAAGATTTACCGCGCGCTGTTGATAAGGCTGAATTTAAGGATTATATCAAAGAGAAGATAGGCGATGGCTATACAGTTCCTTTATATGGAGTTTGGGAAAAAGAGAGCGATATAGACTTTGATAAGCTTCCTAAAAAGTTTGTTCTGAAATCAACTATACAAAGTGATGGAAAACACATTATTAGAGTTGAAAACAAAGAAACGTTAGATTATGACAGGCTCCTTACAGTGCTAAGTTCATGGCTTATTCCGAGAAATTCTTTGAAGTGCTCATATTGTGGCGCATATAACAAAATAAATCCTAGAATATTAGCTGAAGAGTATATAGAGGGATTTGATGATGATTTAATGGATTATAAGTTTTTCTGTTTTAATGGGAAGGTTGAATTACTGTATGTGGCTACGGGAAGATTCAAAAATATGTCATTTAATTTTTATGATTTGGATTGGAATCTATTGCCATTCACTCGAGTATATCCTAATTCACCACATCCATTGAAAAAACCACAAAGCTTTGAATCTATGATTGAAATAGCTAGTGAGCTATCAAAACCATTTCCATTTGTCAGAGTTGATTTCTACGAGACAAAAGAAGGAAAACTATATATTGGCGAACTTACATTTTATCCCGGTGGAGGATATGAGACATTTGATCCTGTTGAATGGGATTATAAGTTGGGAGATATGTTAAGGCTTCCAAAAGCGAATGTTTGAATACGGTATTGAGATTAAGAAAAGATTATATCTTAAGAGGAAAAATGTAACTTATGGATATTATAAAAAAAATCAAATTAGAGTGTGTTGCTGTTCCACTTGTTTTCAAAGGTGTTCCTCATCAGATTGGAAGATACTGGTTTAATGCTATGAATAGAGACTGGCGGTTGCCGAATCAGGAGTATAGCAGAAAAACAGTGAAATACTGGCATAGGAAAGGCTATTTGGTTTCGAGTATAAAAAGATGGAACCTGGCTGATAAGAGTAAATGTGAATATATTTCTGATTTTGAATACAAGTGTCTTTCTCCTATCAATTCAAGTTTTAGCAAATGGCTGACAGATATGCTTACAACCCAGAGGGTTATGTTACCAGCCAATGATCATTTTAGAAATGTTTATTTCAGTATTATTCAACGAGAGAAGAAAAAACTTATTTTGCGGATTGGACACGAGGATAGGCAGTATACGATCCAGGACGTGATTGATTTCGTTCGAGAGAAAGGACAAGTCGAGCTTAGACCATCATGGTGGAATAGTAGGGCAGAAAGATACATTCTAAGCTATGAAAGCAATAATGACTACTTGCTGTGTAACGGAGAGCAGATTTCAAAGGGAGAACTTGAAGATTTAATAAATGAGTTTAAGAGTAACTACGTTGTATCAGATGTAGTAGACACAATTCATGACTTTGGTAAATATAAGTTGGATCATTCATTGAAGTTTTGGATTACTAATGATTATTCAGATGGACCAAAAATTCTTGCTTCAGAAATATCGATTTATACGTATAACTTGGAAACAGATGAAAAAGAGGCACAATATTTAGGAGTTGATCTGGATAGCGGAACATTTACGTATCAAGGCGATACCATTTCAATACCTGAATGGGATGAATTACGGAAAAAAATCTGTAGTGATGCTTCTTTGCTACAGCAGTTATCTTTCTATACAGCTTCTGTAGCTGTAGGGGAGAACAATTCATTCATTTATCTTGTTTTTTCTGGATGGCCAAGACTACCGGAAGATAGATTTAATGAAGGACTCGATTCATATCTTAAAGAGAAATATCTCACACAGTTTAAAAAGAAAACTTTTGGAGAGCAATTATCAGCTCTGGCAAGAAAAATATGTACAATTGAGCGGCGAACCATGAGCCGAAAAGGCATGAGAACCTATATGTATGGTTTGTGGAGGGCTGCTGCTAGAAATGACCTTTTGAAAACAAAGGGCGTATCCTTGCCACAAAAACTATGGGCTCATAGACATGGCTTCTTTTCATGGCGTTTATATCAATACGGATTAACTAAGGATAATTATTCGCAGTTTTTATCAGATTATGATTATTACTGGCTAAATAGGATAAATAACCATTATCAGCTTTGGGTTAATGATAAGACCACCTTTCGTTATGTAATGGAACCTTTTAAACAGTTTGTTCCAAAGTATTATTTCTCAGTATATAGGCGTAGTGGCGAAGTAGTCATTAGCAAAATGAGAGATTGTCCTTTAGAGGTTTCAGATGGCTTTGATGGAGTCATTGAAATGTTAAGGCAGAAAGGAAGGCTAGCATTTAAGGCTAGCGCAGGAACTCATGGAGATGGATTTTACTGTTTGGCCTATGAAAATGGGACTTTCTATGCAAATGGTGAAGCTCTTGTGGAGAGTGACTTACAGCAACTTATAGAAGGCATGAAATCTTTCTACGTGGTCACTGAGTATATAGAGATGCATAGTGAGTTAAAAAGAATTTATGACAAATCCGTTAATACTGTGCGAATGATGGTTGTAAATGATCATGGCTTTGATCCACGTATTCTTCAAACATATATGAGGATAGGATCAGAAAAATCAGGATATACAGATAATGTTGGATACGGGGGAATATGTGTTTTTGTTAACAAAGAAACTGGAGAGTTATATAAACCTGAGACTATAAAAAATCATGTTTTTTATGATTGCCCAGTTCATCCTGATACTGGAACTGCCATAGAAGGAATACTTCCCAATTGGGAAGTTGTGAAAAATAAGATACTTGAAATAAGCAGATATTTAAGTGAATTGGAATATCTAGGCTTTGATATAGCTATAACGGAAGATGGATTTAAAATTCTTGAAATCAATATTCATCAAGATCTTCATAAGGTTGCTAGTTTTGATAGGGAAATAAATGATTACTTCAAACGGAAGATTGATTATAAGTATGAAACGTTAACCAAAAAAAGAAATATCTTAGGAGATCGGTTATGAATACAGTGGGTTTTTTGATAAGTCATAAGAACAATGAAAAAAGAAGGGCATTGATGCCTGATGATATTGGACAGATTAAGAATTTGGATAATTTGGTTTTTGAAAAAGGGTATGGGGAATCTATTGGTATTCCAGATTCAGAATATACTAAAAAGGGAATTAAGTTTGAGTCTAGATCTGAAGTCCTTAAGTGTCCGGTATTGGTTGACGTCAAGCTTGGCGACGCCGATTATCTTGATAAAATTGCTCCTGAAACTATTTTATGTGGATGGGCACATTCTGTACAAAATATAGATTTTACAAGTGAAATTCTTAGGGCAAAGCATACTGTAATTGCTTGGGAAAACATATATGAACAGGGAAGGTACATCTTTTATAGAAATAGAGAAATCGCTGGCGAGGCAGCTGTTTTGCAGGCGTTTCAGTATTGCGGCAAGATGCCATATGATACCAAAGTTGCAATTATAGGAAATGGTCAGACTGCCAAGGGTGCCATGCGTGTATTAACTGCGCTAGGAGCGCAGGTAGATGTCTTTGGAAGAAAGTTGGAGAAGACATTTCTTGCTTTGATGCCTAACTATGATGTGCTTGTTAACTGCGTGCTTTGGGATACAGATCGAACGGATAGATTGATTTATCGTGAGGATTTAAAAAGACTTAAACCAGGAACGATGATTGTAGATGTTAGTTGTGATCCGCATTTGGAGATAGAAACTTCTCATCCAACTACGATAGACAATCCTGTATACGTAGTTGATGGAATTTTACATTATGCGGTGGATAATACGCCTGCAATGTATCCGTATACTGTTTCGAAAATTCTAAGCCAAAATTTTGCTAAATATGTAGATTGTATAGTGACAGGTGATTATCCTGAGAATATTGTTGCGGCAATTGATGTGGATCATGGCATCATCAAAAATGATGCTATTCGTCGTTTCCGTGAGGCAAGAGGAATTTTTGTAGATAAGGTAAGCTAATGTGATGAGTATCAAGAAGCAAGTGAAAAAAATAATGTGTAGTATATCTCCTGAATTGGTCAGTAAATACTTGTTTAGGAGTATGCTAGGGCAACATCTTGATCTTAGGAAACCACAAGGCTTAAATGCAAAGATAACATGGTTGAAACTTAACACATATCGCGATAATCCGTTGGTAACAAGATGTTCAGATAAATATGCTGTTAGGAATTATGTTAGCGAATGCGGTTTTACAGAAATACTGAATGAGCTGTATGGAGTTTGGGAAGATGTAGAGAATATTTGTTGGGACGCTTTACCACAATCGTTTGTTCTCAAGTGTAATCATGGATGTGGTTACAATATCCTTTGTCCGGAAAAAGAGTTAGCTGATCGAGAAAAGATTATAGCTAAGTTAAAAAAATGGATGGAGGATGATTATTGGGCTGTATTTGCAGAACTTCAGTATAGAACAATTCCGAAACGCATAATCTGTGAGAAGTATCTTGGAGATAGTTTGATTGATTATAAGTTTTATTGCTTTAACGGAAAACCGCTTTATGTCCTAACTTGTATAGGACGAATTGATGGAAAGCATAGTCATGAGTCAGGATATGATGACCCCAAGTTTTATTTTTTAGATAAAGAGTGGAGAATATGCCCACTTACTAGAGATAGTATTAATTGTTCTTCAGATTTTTCAATCCCTCGTCCAGATAATCTGGATAGGATGTGGGAGATATCAGAGAAACTCTGTATGCCATTTCCATTTGTTAGGGTGGATTTATATGATGTAAATGGACGGGTAATATTTGGAGAATTGACTTTTACTCCATCGGCAGGACTTGATACTGGAAGATTGTTAGAGACTGACGTATTATTCGGTAATTGTCTTTTGCTAGCTGAATGATCTTTTCGGGAGGATATTATATGGGATTATCGAACTATGTATATTTCCACAAGCAAATCGAAAAGTATTTAAAGGAACGTGAAGATGATGTCATTCGCGTAGCAAATGCTAAAAAAGCTTTACATGAAATTGAGTCAAATTCTGAAATAATACTACGCTGGTTACAAAATAACACTGGAACGTTAGAGGCTCCTCAACTATCTGAGAATGAAGTGGAATTAGTTAAGAATGCGTGGAAGGATATTTGGGAATTAGGAATTGTCAATCCGGAATGGCACCGTATATACAAACACGTAACGGGGGTATTTGATCCTGCGTTCATTCCTAGTGATATACATTTTCAATATGTTGAAAATAAAACAATTGATTACGCATATCTTAGAGGATATATAGACAAAAATTATATTGATATTTTGTTTCCTGATGTTAAGCACCCAACTTGTTTAATACGTAAAATACATGGAATATATTTAGATTATGCTTTTCGAAGAATTGATTTGGATTCAGCTATTAACCAGATATTTGAAAAACGTATTGAGGGAGTTGTTATAAAAATTAGCGTATTTAGCGAAGGAGGTAAGGGCGTATTTTTTGTTGACGAAACGACGGGGAAAAATGATATCAAAATCGCATTAGAAAAGTCTGCCGATATTCATGTGGAAAAAGTAATTCGTCAACATCCAGAAATGGAAAAAATGAATCCGACTTCTGTAAATACGATCCGTATAATGACTATGTTAATTAATGGTGATGCTATTCCTTTGTCGGCAATTGTTAGAATTGGAAATAAAGGAAGCAGAGTAGATAATTTTAGTAGTGGGGGATATTCATGTGGAATTCAACCAGATGGAAAATTAAAGGAATATGGGTATACTCAAAAAGGCCAAAGGCTTTTGATTCATCCAAATGGGTTTAAGTTTTCAGAAGGTAAGATTCCTAACTTTGAATATATTTTGGCTACTGTAAAAAGGCTTCACTATCATGTCCCAATGTTTGGAGTTATTAGTTGGGACATAAGTATAGATACAAGTGGTGAACCAGTTTTGATTGAATATAATGTGGGGAGAGGAGGCGTTGATTTTCATCAGTATAATAATGGACCTTTGTATGGGAAATATCGAGAGACAATAATTAAAAATACTTTTGATAACTACGCTAAGAATGATGCGATTTTAGATTACTCTTTTTCTGTCACTCCAAAAGGAGTTATTATAACGAAAATCAGTCAATGCCTAAGAAAAGTAAATATTCCTGCTTTTATCAATAAAAAACAAGTTAAGGTAATAGGGGCAAAGGCTAGCTTTAAGCAAAACAAATGTGAGTCGATAATTATTGATGCTTGTTTAGATGAGATACAGGATTGTGCTTTTATGAACTGCAATAATTTAAGAAAAGTAAAAATAAAGGGTGATGTTAGAAATATTGGAAGATCTTCATTTAATCAATGTAAAAAGCTAGAAATCGTACAATTGCCTAAAAATGGGGGGGTAGAGGTTATAGCAGAGAATGCATTTCGCGACTGTGTGGAATTAAAAAAGATTATTATCCCCAAGTCAGTTGTAGCTATTGGAGATGAAGCTTTTTTGAATTGCTATAAGTTGACTATTATCACGCCTGTAGGTTCTTATGCTGAACAATATTCAATAGAGCACAATATTAATTTTGTAAATTGTTAATCAATGGAGGAAAACGTTGAATAAGATAAAGAGACTATCAATAAGTCATCAAAAAGCTCTGATTAAATCACTTGGACCATATTCACTTCAAACTCGCGATTATTGGTTGAAAAATGCTAAAAAACGTATCGGTGACATGGAATTATCTGAAAAAAATAAAGCTGATTTGTATAATTCATTTCGTGAGGATTATGGTAAATATAGACAAACATTTCAGGAATATTATTATTGTTACAAGTTCCAATTGCTGACTGAAAAGGAAAAAAAATCATTTTTGACTATGAGGGATTTGCAATTTGTTTTAAGAAAGTACAAATTGTATTACCCTGAACAGTGGTCAATAACAGGCAATAAAATAAAGACTATAGAAGAATTTCGGGATTTTGTAAAAAGAGATTGGATGAAGGTAGACTCAAAAACTAATCCTGAAGAAGTGCAGGACTTTATTAATAGATTTGATGTAATTGTAAAACCTATTGATGGAGAGAGCGGTAAGGGAGTATATAAGATACAAAAAGGTGGTACACACCAAATATTTGATGGAAAACTGCCTGTAATACTTGAGGAATGTGTAAGTAACATAGAGGAACTGAAAGAATATCACCCTTCATCTCTTAATACTATTCGCGTTGTTACTATTTCTAATGGTAGACAAAGTAAGATATTCGGTGCTTTTTTTAGGACTGGAAATAATAATTCTGTTTTTGATAATGCAGATGCAGGTGGTGTATTTGCTGAAATTGATGTGGACACAGGCAAAATGGTTAGTGACGGTATTACTGTAATGGGAGAAGAGGTGAAAACCCATCCTGCTTCAGGTAAAAGCTTTAAAGGCTTTATTATTCCGAAATGGGATGAAGTAATAGAGTTTTCGCACAAACTTGCTTTACATAATAAGAATATGACTATTGTGGCGTGGGATATTGCAATAACACCAAAAGGATGCGAACTTATTGAGTGCAATAGTGTTCCTTCTATTTATCCGCATCAAACGCCGTTACATAAAGGCCTAAGGAAAAGGTTTTATAAACAAATGAAAGAGCTAGGATTACCATACAAGGATGCTTTGTTTTGGGGGAAACTTCTGAGTAAAATATGTAAGTTGTTTAGCGAGTATTGATTGGAAAAGGTACTAGTATTTATGAATTCAATGTAACTAGGTTAATACTTTGAAATATCGTATAAGGTGCACGGGATAATAATTCTTGCATAATAGCACAGTTTAATTGTATTTCAAGTTACTTTAGTTGAGCGGATAATACTGGAGGATCTGAAATGCTTTTTATTCTTAATATCCTGATGTTCATAGTCCCAGCTATAGTGTCCCTGATTATTCATAATTACCTTCGACATGGGGAGATGCTAGGTAAGAGAAAAGCAATCTTTTTCGTGGTATATCTTTTGTTGTTAAATGCTATTACCTACGGTGTGTCATGGGCTAGAGGGGTTAGAAGTCTGGATTTTAGTCACATGACAATATCCTATAGGCTGAAGTTTATGGGGCTCGGAGCATTGCTAGGATTTATTGTACCTTTTGTAGTATGTCTTTTGACAGAGGACATTATTACAATTGGTGGATTTGTAAGATATGGTAAGAGATTTACTAAGGATCTTAGGAAGTACATGCCTTATGCTATCTGGGCTGCAAAATCTGATCTTGGAGCAGAGGTTGCAAGCTCTTATCTTAACTGGCTTTGGTGGCTTATTGAGCCATTTTGCATGATGATCATCTATACTGTTATTTTTGGATATGTGTTCAAAGCGTCGGAGCAGTATTTCCCTGTTTTTATATTTACTGGAATTACCATGTGGGGATTCTTTTCAAGGAGTGTTAACGGAAGTGTGAATACTGTAAGGAATGGTAAGGATATAATTACAAAGATATACATGCCAAAGTACATCCTATTATTATCCAAGATGTTTGTTAATGGGTTCAAGATGATGGTGTCCTTTGGTGTCATTGCAGTGATGATGCTGGTGTTCAGAGTCCCAATAAATTGGAATGTTATCTGGATGATACCAATCTTAGCGGTGCTGTTTCTTTTTACTTTTGGTGTAGGGAGCATCATGATGCACTATGGGGTGTATGTTAATGACCTGGGGTATATTACGGGTATTGTGCTGCAGATGATGATGTATCTGTCAGGAGTGTTCTATAAGATTTCAAAGAGGATTCCTGAGCCTTTTGGAGAAATGATTGAAAACTTCAATCCGGTGGCGTTATTAATATCATCCATGAGGTCGGCTATAATGTATCAGGAAACGCCAAGACTTGGGATTATTGCTGTGTGGGGATTTATCTCGCTGGTGCTGATGGCTCTAGGGGTATTTACAATTTATAGTAATGAGAATAGCTATGTTAAAGTGATATAAGGGAGTTGGGTTATGTCCAAAGAACTTGCAATTGAAGTTAAGGATGTGAATATAAGCTATCGTATTTTGAACAACATATCTATCCGAAGCACTCTTTTTCATAAGAAGACCAGAGATGAAGTGTTCGAAGCAGTTAAAGGCGTCTCTTTTGAAGTAGAAAAGGGTGGAATCCTTGGAATTATTGGAAAAAATGGCAGTGGAAAGAGTACCTTGCTTCGTTCTATTGCAGGTGTGTTCTCGCCAAACTCTGGTACAATTGATCTTCATGGGCACTCTGTGTCGCTAATGGCTCTTGGAGTTGGATTTAAGCCGCTTCTTACAGGACGGGCTAACATTATGCTATCTGGGCTCCTTTTAGGTTTCAAAGAGAAAGATATACAGGAGAGGATGGATGAGATTATAGATTTTGCAGAACTGGGGGATTTTATTGACAGACCTGTTAGAACTTATTCAAGTGGTATGCATTCTAAACTAGCCTTTGCTATTACTGCCTTGCTGGAAACGGATATTATTCTGGTGGATGAGGTGCTGAGTGTAGGAGATGAAAGGTTTAAAAAGAAGAGTCTTACCAAGATGAAGGAACTTATATCTGATGAGGAGAGAACAGTAATCATAGTGTCTCATAGCATGGAAACTTTGAGTGAGCTCTGCAACAAGGTTATGTGGATGCATGACGGAGAAATCAGGCAGATGGGAGATCCAGAAGCGGTTTTGAAAAACTATGCACAGTTTATGAGAGCGTAGGTTGGGAATAATAAAATACAGTCTGTAGATGCAGAACTCTTAAAACTACCTGTTACACACAAAAACGGTAAACGAATGGATGCTTGCATGCCTTGATTGAACACATATCCAGCGTAGACTCTAATGTAGGTATGCAGATACTGCGCTACATGTTCTATATCTGGGTTACTATGAGAGGGATGAAGAGAAGCGAGGCTGGGGATTAGTAAGCTTAAAGTTTTTAAGTATCCAACTGTTTTTTCGATTGTGTATTACAATGGCGAAAGCAGCTGGACTGCTGAGAAGATTGCAGATTTATTTGAGGAAGGCTTTGAATATATACAGAAAATAAATGAGTATGCAATTGAGCACGCATCTGATTACGATACTGATAAGATTTATGCAAAATTACTTGGTGAGCCGGAGAATGCCATAAAAGTTTAATCAAGATGTTTAGTTTTTGATGATAACTCCTGATGTAAGGTATGAGATTGCATACGTCAGGAGATTTTTTATGTTTGCTGATAGTAGATAATGTGAACTTCCGCGATAATTAACTCTCGGCAGCCAAATTGAGAGGTGGAGAAATTGGAAAAAACCAGATTTTATGCGGATTTCACTTGATTTTGAGTGGGAAACATGGTAAGATAATAGAGAAGTAATTACATCTCTATGGAGGCTGCCATGTATATGAATTTCCTTGTGAAGATACCGACTGGGGAAAACGGTATCACAATAAAAAACATCAAGGGAACTACCTACGTGTACTATGCGTATGAGAGAAAGTATGACCCTGTCAAGAAGTATTCCGTCCCCAAGACCACATCCATCGGAAGACGTGATGATGAGCACCTTGACATGATGTATCCTAATGCTAACTGCATGAAGTTCTTTCCGGATATAGAGATCCCTGAAGAACTGGAAGGGGATACCAGCCGCAGCAGTTGCCTGAATGTTGGAGCATTTTTTGTAATCAGGAAGATCATTGCCAGTTATCATATCGACGAGATGGTTAATCGTATTGTTGGCAAGGATGCCGGACTGTTTCTTGATCTTGCTGCATATAGCATTCTAACTGAGAACAATGCCGGTCAGTATTATCCTGACTATGCTTATAAGCATCCTCTCTTTACAAAAGGGATGCATGTCTATAGTGATTCAAAGATTTCAGACTTCCTTGGCCAGGACATGACTGATGCAAGGATTGCTTTCCTTAATGAATGGAATAAGAACCGGGATCACAGATCAAAGATTTATGTTTCTTATGATTCAACCAATAAGCACTGCCAGGCAGGTGATATAGATCTTGCTGAGATCGGACATGAAAAGGATAAGCAGGATAAGCCGATTTTCAACTATGCGATAGCATATGACAGGAACAACAATGAGCCCCTTTTCTATGAGGACTATCCGGGTAGCATCAATGACGTGTCACAGCTTCAGTACATGCTGGAAAAGGTGGAAGGCTATGGCTATAAAAATATAGGATTCATCCTCGACAGGGGATATTTTAGTGAGGCAAACATTCACTACATGGATCACCACGGCTACGGCTTTGTGATTATGGTCAAGGGCATGAAGGACCTTGTGAGTGAGCTTGTTTTAAAACATAGAGGCAGTTTTGAGCAGAGCAGGGCAAACAGCATAAGATCCTATAAAGTCAATGGAATGACAGTTAAGATGCAACTGTTCCCTTCGGATGAAAAGGACAGATATTTCCACATATACTACAATGACAGAAAACATGCAGCAGAACGCGAGAATGTAGAGAGAAAGATAGACAGGATAGTCGAGTTTCTTGAAAAGAACAGGGGCAAGAAGATACCCCCAAGTCCAAACATTGAGAAATACTTTAAACTTGAGATTTACAATAAGGGCAAGGAAGATGAACGACTCCTTGCATGGCGCGAACGCACTGATGTCATAGACAGGGAGATTGCACTCTGTGGATACTTTGTACTTATCACATCAGAGTCCATGACAGCGGAAGAAGCAATAAACCTGTATAAGAGCAGGGATGTTTCCGAAAAACTGTTCCGCGGAGATAAATCATATATGGGAGCAAGGGCAGAAAGGGTTTATGGAAATGAATCTCTGGAGACCAAGCTTTTCATAGAGTTCATAGCTCTTATCATACGTAATAAGATATATACATGCCTTAAGGATGAAGTAAAGGAGAGTGGACAGAAAGAGAATTACATGACAGTTCCAGCCGCACTTAAGGAACTTGAAAAGATAGAGATGATAAAGTCCTCTGACAATACATACAGGATAGATCACGCAGTAAGTGCTACCCAGAAAGCGATACTGAAAGCATTCGGGATGAATGCAGCAGACATAAAGACGCTGGGAAGAGCACTCGGAGAAGATCTAAAGAATGTAATTGTTAAGGCAAATGCAGAGAGGGAGGACTGATATCATGGCAAGAACAAGTTTAGACGATAGAATCAAGAAACAGGAAGAGGCAGTATTTAAGGCAAAAGACAGATATGAAGCAGAGCTTAAAGAACTGGACAAGCTCATAACAAAGCGCAGGGAACTTGAGAGCAAGGAACTGGTGAAGGCTTTCGAGAAGAGTAAAAAGTCACTGAAAGAGATCATAGAATTCATGAATGGGGACGCTGATGAGGAGGATTAAAAATCATCAACCCTGCATTAAGAGATTTTTTGAGGGGATTTACCGGAAGTGACGACGAGAGTTAAAAAGATAGGAAGTTAACA